>NZ_JBEYFE010000008.1:0-345325 GCF_040634235.1 Streptomyces sp. NPDC007157 | reverse complement strand
CCGGGGGGGGTTCTGTTCCCCTTGGGGCGCTCCCGGCCCCCGCCGGTGGGCATCTTACTTCGTTTTCCTTCTCGGGCGCCCCCCCCGGGGGGGGGGGCCCCCCCCCCCCCCCCCCCGACAGCGGCGCCCTGCCCGCACGGCCTTCCACCGAACCGCTCGGTGACGTCCGCGCCCGTCCCGACCGGCGCTCGGCCGGTCGGCGTCAGGGGCGGCAAAGGGCGCGCCCGGCCGCCGGACGGGAGGCCGGGTTCCGGTGCGTGCCGACGGTGGTCCCGGACGGCCCGCCGCCGCTGCTCCCCCCGGCCCCGGGGAGCCGTCGTGGGGGCGTCACCCGTTCACTCCCCACGGGGGCCCGCCGTTCGTGTGTTTTTCATACCGGACCCTTCGTATCCCCCTTGACCTGCCGGAACTCCCCCTCAACCGCTCCCTCGACCCCTCTCGGTGACACCCATTCATCCCACACCTGACGGAATCTCGGGGAGCGGGCCCGGCCCGTTGGCTTTTACCTCGGAAGAGCAAGGGAGTGGGACGAGCTCGACGAGGGAGCACCATGCGACGCACTGTCCGTCCACTGACCGGGGCCGCGCTCGCCGTGGCCGCGGCCGGTCTCGCCGCCGCGCCGGCGTACGGCGGCAGTACCGGCAGCCTGGACGTCTACCCGTCGACCACGGCGCCGGGCGCCCAGGTCTCCGTGAACACGGCGGCCTGCGGAGAGCAGTCGTCGGCGCTCGGCGACGCCAGTTCGGTCGGCGCCGGGACGTTCACGCTCGCGCCCAGCACCCATGAGGGCGAGGCGATCGGCCAGTTCCAGGTGCCGGACAGCGCGCAACCGGGGACGTACGAGATCGTCGCGAAGTGCGCCGACGGGAGCCGGCAGGTGACCGGCGACCTGGTGGTGGCACTGATGCCGGCTGCCGGCGGGCAGGTACAGCCCCACGGCAGTGTGAAGACGGGGGTCGGTGGTGCCCTGGGCACCGACCCCGTGCAGACCGCGGCAGGTGTGACGGCTCTGGCCGTCGCCGCCGCGGGCGGTACCTGGCTCCTGCATCGCCGGGCGAGAGGCGACGGGATCTGACGGACACCCTCCGCTGTCCGTCCGCCGGTACCGCACATCCCACCCCCTCCGGGTCCGACGCCCCTCGCGGCCCGGAGGGGGTAGGGGGTCAGGTTTGCTAGAGGCTGTCACTTTCGTGAGACCTCCAGCTTTTGTTAGAGGTAGCGCCCTTGCTGCACCGGGGCGTTCCCGTTAACACCTCTCCCCCGCGTTAGAAGTTCCAGCCTCCGAAAAAGGGGTTCGCATGCGCAAGATCGGGGACACCGCGATAGCCGCCGTAACCGTGATAGCGCTCGGCTCAGGCGTCTGGTTGCTCGGCCCCGGCTCCGGCCCGCACACCGCGCCACCCCAGCCCTCCGCCGCCGAGGGCCGCCCGGACCCCGGCGAGGAACGCCTCGAAGCCCCCGCGCTTCCCCCCTCCCCGCCCACCCGCATCCGCATCCCCGCGATCCGTGTGAACGCCCCCCTCATGGGCCTCGCCCTCACCTCCACCGGCAGCCTCGACGTCCCGCCGGCCGGCAACAAGAACCTCGCCGGCTGGTACGAGTCGGGCACCGCACCCGGCGAGACCGGCACCGCGATCGTCGCCGGCCACGTGGACAACACCGAGGGCCCCGCCGTCTTCTACGACCTCGGCGCCCTCAAACGCGGCGCGACCATCGAGGTGGACCGGCAGGACAAGACCGTCGCCGTCTTCTCGGTCGACGCGGTGGAGGTGTACCAGGCCCGGAACTTCCCCGACGAGAAGGTCTACGGAGCCGCGCGACGCCCCGAGCTCAGGGTCATCACCTGCGGCGGCGGCTACTCCCGGGCCACCGGCTACCAGGGGAACGTCGTCGTCTTCGCCCACCTGACGGCAAGCCACTGACCGAACCCGACCCGCGGCCTCGCGCCGGCCCGAGCATCCACGGGGCCCGCCGCGCCCGTGGCCGGCCTTCCGGCCCACGTGCCGGCCCTCCGGTCCATGGCCGACCTACCCGTCCACCCGCGTTGCGTTTCCCCACCTCACAGCCCCCGCCGTCTCGCCTCCAGACCCCTCACACCCCACGCCCGCCCCCGAAGAGCGCAGCGTTCCGCGCGGGAAACAGGGGGGATGCGGCCGGGTAACGTCGGCGCCGCACGCTCCAGGGCATGACCTTGAACACGCCTGTGGTGGTGATCGGCGCCGACGCCGAGGCACGTACCGGCCGCGACGCCGTGCCGCTCGCCGTCTCCGCCCCGGGCACGTGCACCCACGTTGGAGGCTCCTGATGACCGCCGCCCCGGAGTCCGCCCCCACGATCGTGCTCGTCGGTCACGGCATGGTCGGCCAGCGCTTCCTCGAAGCGCTGGCCGAGCGCGGCCTGACCACCACGCACCGCGTGGTCGTGCTGTGCGAGGAGCCGCGTCCCGCCTACGACCGGGTCGCCCTCACCTCGTACTTCACGGGCCGGACCCCCGACGAACTCTCCGTGACCGACATGGAGTTCATCAAAGCCCACGCGATAGAGCTGCACGTCGGCGACCCGGCGGAGACGGTCGACCGCGCGGCGCGGACGGTGACGGCCAGTTCCGGCAGGGTCTTCGGCTACGACACGCTCGTGCTGGCCACCGGCTCGTACCCGTTCGTGCCGCCGGTGCCCAACAAGGACGCCACCGGCTGTTTCGTCTACCGCACGATCGAGGACCTCCTGGCGATCGAGGCCTACGCGCGGTCGAGGGCGACCGTGGGTGCCGTGGTCGGCGGCGGCCTGCTCGGACTGGAGGCGGCGGGCGCGCTGAAGGGGCTCGGACTCACCGCGCACATCGTGGAGTTCGCGCCCCGGCTGATGCCGGCGCAGGTGGACGCGGGCGGTGGCGCGGCCCTGCTGCGCACCATCGAGGAGATGGGTCTGAGCGTGCACACGGGCGTGGGCACCCAGGAGATCGTGACGGACGACGCGGGCGCCGTCGTCGGCATGAAGCTGTCCGACGGATCCGAACTCGCCACCGACATGGTGGTGTTCAGCGCGGGCGTCCGGCCGCGGGACCGGCTCGCCCGGGACTGCGGTCTCTCCGTCGGCGCGCGCGGTGGCATCGCCGTCGACGAGCAGTGCCGTACGGTGGACGACCCCCGTGTCTTCGCGATCGGCGAGTGCGCGCTGGCGGCGGACGGCCGGGTGTACGGCCTGGTGGCACCGGGGTACGAGCAGGCGGCGACGGCCGCGGCCGCGATCGCGCGGGACGAATCCGCCTTCACCGGCGCCGACCTGTCCACCAAGCTCAAACTGCTCGGCGTCGACGTGGCCTCCTTCGGCGACGCGCACGGGACGACCGAGGGCTGCCTGGACGTCGTCTACTCCGACGCCCGCTCGGGCCTTTACAAGAAGCTGGTCGTCGGCCGGGACGGCACGCTGCTCGGCGGCATCCTGGTCGGCGACGCGGACGCGTACGGCACGCTGAAGGCCTTCACCGGTTCGGTGCCGCCGGTCTCACCCGAGTCGCTGGTCCTGCCGGCCGGCGCGAGCGGCGGCGCCCGGCTCGGCCCGTCCGCGCTCCCCGACGACGCGGTCGTCTGCTCCTGCCACAACGTCACCAAGGGCACGATCCGCGACGCGGTGAGCGAGCACTCCTGCACCACCGTGCCGGAGGTGAAGAAGTGCACCAAGGCCGGTACCGGCTGCGGCAGTTGCGTCAAGGTCCTCGGTCAGCTGGTCACGGCCGAGCTGACGGCGTCCGGCGTGGAGGTCGACAAGGGGCTGTGCGGCTGCTTCGCGCAGACCCGCGAGGAGCTCTACGAGATCGTCCTCGCGCTGCGCGTCACCACCTACCGGGAGCTGCTCGACCGTTACGGCCGAAAGGGCGCCCGGGGCGGCGACGGCTGCGAGGTCTGCAAGCCGGCGGTGGCGTCGGTCATCGCCTCCCTCGCCCCGACGATCGGCGCGAGCGGCTATGTCCTGGACGGTGAACAGGCGGCGCTCCAGGACAGCAACGACCACTTCCTCGCCAACCTCCAGAAGAACGGCTCGTATTCGGTCGTCCCGCGTATCCCGGGCGGTGAGATCACCCCCGAGGGCCTGATCGTGATCGGCGAGATCGCCCGGGACTTCGGCCTCTACACGAAGATCACCGGCGGCCAGCGGATCGACATGTTCGGCGCGCGGGTGGAGCAACTCCCACTGATCTGGACGCGGTTGGTGGACGCCGGTTTCGAGTCCGGCCATGCGTACGGCAAGGCGCTGCGCACGGTGAAGTCGTGCGTCGGACAGACCTGGTGCCGTTACGGCGTCCAGGACTCGGTCCGGATGGCGATCGAGCTGGAGCTGCGCTACCGGGGCCTGCGGTCTCCGCACAAGCTCAAGTCGGCGGTCTCGGGGTGCGCCCGCGAGTGCGCCGAGGCCCGGTCGAAGGACTTCGGTGTCATCGCCACGGCGGGCGGCTGGAACCTGTACGTCGGCGGCAACGGCGGAGCCACTCCGCGCCACGCGGATCTGCTCGCCCAGGACCTGACCGACACCGGACTGGTCCGGCTGATCGACCGCTTCCTGATGTTCTACATCCGTACGGCGGACCGCCTGGAGCGCACGTCGACCTGGCTGGAGCGCATCCCGGGCGGCCTGGACCACGTGCGTGACGTGGTGGTCGAGGACTCCCTCGGCATCTGCGAGGAGCTGGAGTCCCTGATGGCGGCGCACGTCGCCCACTACGCCGACGAGTGGGCGTCGACCGTCGCCGACCCCGACAAGCTCGCCCGGTTCGTGTCCTTCGTCAACGCCCCCGACACCCCCGACCCGGTCGTCGGCTTCGTGCCCGAGCGCGACCAGATGAAGCCCGACCTGCCCCTGCTGTCGATCGGCCCGCGCCCCGCCGAGGATGTTCTGGAAGGAAGCGCCCAGCGATGACCCTGGCACCCGAGACCACCGAGCCGATGATCCAACTCCGGCTGGACGACGGCTGGTTCACGGTCTGCGACCTGAGCCGGCTGACCCCGGGGCGGGGGGTGGCCGCGCTGTTGCCGGACGGCCGCCAGGTCGCCGTCTTCCGGGACCGCGCGGACCGTCTGTACGCGATCGACAACCGCGATCCCTTCGGCGGCGCGGCGGTTCTCTCCCGCGGCCTGACCGGCACCCACGGGGACCGCCCGTTCGTCGCCTCCCCCCTGCTGAAGCAGCGCTTCGACCTGGCGACCGGCCAGTGCCTGGACGACGAGACGGTGCGGGTGGCCGCCTACGCGGTACGGGCCGTGGACAGCGGCGGCTCGCTGTAGCGCCCAGGGCTCCTCCAAGCCCTACAGGCTCCCACGGACTCCACAGACCCCTCCGGACCCCTCCGGACTCCACAGACCCCTCCGGACCCCTCCGGACCCCTCCGGGTTCGTCGGCTCCTCAGATCTCCTTCAGGACCGCCGCGCAGGAGACCCCGGTGAGCCGCTCCGACGCGTCCCAGAGGCGTTGCGCCATGGTGTCGTCGCGGGTCCAGGGGGCGCGCCGGGAGGGGGCCGGGGCGCCGCGCCACATCGCGATCGCGGGCCCGGTGAAGGAGTCGGGCCGTACGCCGGGGGCGGTGGCCGCGTACAGCGTGGGCAGCGCGCCGGCCTCGGCGGACTGGGCGAAGACGACGTTCGCGGCCGCCATCACCCGCTCGGCCCCGCGCCGCCCTTCGGCACGGGGCCCGGCGGTCTGCAGGTTGGTGGCCGCGTACCCGGGGTGGGCGGCGGCCGCGACGAGGTCGCCGCCATGGGCGTCGACGCGCCGGGCCAGCTCGTGGACGAAGAGCAGGTTGGCGGTCTTGGACCGGCCGTAGGCGACCCAACGACGGTATCGCCGGGCGCTGTTGAGGTCGTTCAGGTCGATGTTGGCGATGACGTGCATCATGCTGGAGACGGTGACGACCCGGGCGGCGGGGGTGCCCAGCAGCACCGGCATGAGCAGCCCGGTGAGGGCGAAGTGCCCGAGGTGGTTGACCCCGAACTGCGTCTCGAACCCGTCCGCGGTGGTGCCGTACGGCGGTGCCATCACCCCGGCGTTGTTGACGAGGAGATCGAGCCGGCCGTACGGGAACGAGTCGGCGAAGTCCCGTACCGAGGCCAGGTCTCCGAGGTCGAGCCGCCCGAACTCGATGTGCGCCTCGGGTACTTCGGCCGCCATCCGGTCCCCGGCCTCGTGTCCCCGCGCCTCGCTCCGGCAGGCGAGCACGACCCTGGCACCCTTGCGGGCCAGCTCGCGCGCGGTGACGTACCCGAGCCCGCTGTTGGCCCCGGTGACGACGGCGACACGGCCGGTGAGGTCCGGGATGTCGCCGCTGCTCCAGCCGCTGCTGCGCATGAGGGCGCCCTCCACAGGTAGGGGTTGTGAACAGCTGGCGATCGGCGTCGGCTGAACGCGTTCTGGCGCCCCACACCGTCCGGGGCGCCCGGCTGAGCACGGGTTCTGGCGACAGGACTCACTCCCACTCAGTCTCCAGGAACGGTCTGTGTCGCGGTCAGCCTACGAGGAGGGGGCGCGACGGGACACCGGACGCGGCCGTACGCGCCTCTCATAGGGGCGTAGGGTGCCGGGATGATCGGCATTCCGGAGGCGCTGGCGCGCGGCACGGTCGACCGCGAGGGTAAACGTGGGGCGGCCTGGATCGCCGGGCTCCCGGCGATCGTCGAGGACCTGCTGGAGCGGTGGGAGTGCGTACCCGACGGCGAGGTGACCCACGGCGGCGTGGGAGTGATCGTTCCGGTACGACAGCGGTCCACCGGCGGCCGGTTCGTCCTGAAGGTGTCCTTCCCGCACCCGGGCAACGTCCACGAGCCGGACGCGTTCGAGGCGTGGGAGGGACGGGGAGCGGTCCTGCTGCACCGGCGGGACGACGCCCGTTTCGCCCTCCTGCTGGAACGGGCCCGCATGTCGACGCTGGCGGCCCTCCGGTCCGACGACGAGACGGTGGTGACCGTAGCGGGCCGCCTGAACCACCGCCTGGCCGTCCCGGCGCCGGCAGGGCTGCCCCGGCTGAGGGATCGCGCCGGCGCCTGGGAGACGGAGCTGCACAGGGACGCGACGGAACTGACGCACGCGCTGCCGCCCCGCGTGGTGGACGCGGCCGTCGCCACCACGCGTGAACTGGGCCACGACCAGCCGGACACCCTCGTCCACGGCGACCTGCACGCGAGGAACATCCTGCGGGCGGACCGGGAACCGTGGCTGGCCGTCGACCCCAAGGGCTACGCGGGAGACCCGGCGTACGACGGCGGCACGCTGCTCAAGTCCCGCGCCCTGTCCCTCATGCGGGCCGACGACCTGGCCAAGACGGTCCACCGCCTCCTCGACGTCTTCGCCGAGGCGGCGGAACTCGACCGCGAACGCGTCGGACGCTGGGCGCAGTTGCACGCCGTACAGGCGTCGTTCTGGGGCCGCCGGCACGGATTCCGTATCGCACGCGGCGGCCCCCAACTGGATCGCATCACACAATTCGCCGATGTGTTGGCGGAGTTGCTGGCCGCCTAGGGGGCGCCGCGGCTCGTCACCGTCGGCCGCCGAACTCCCACTCGTACACCTCTGTCTCCGCGTACCGGTGCGGAGCCAGGACGGCCCGTGCCCGCTCCGGGTCCGGCGCCCGGAGCAGTGCCACCGTACCCAGCCAGGTGGTCGCGTCGTCGGACAGCAACGGCCCGAAGGCGATCAACTCGTCGCGATCGACGCCGGGCGGCAGGCCGGGGGCGGTGCCGGCGTCGGCGTCGGCGTCGCTATCTGCGTCGGCCCGCTGCGGGCCCAGGCCGAGCACCAGGTACCGGTTGCCGCCGGTCCGGCCACCGGGGAACTGCCACATGGTGCGGCCCAGCAGGTTGCGCCACCGGCGCAGCAGCACGTCCCGGTAGACGCCGGCCTGGTGGTTGGGCTCGTCGAAGGCGAACGCGCGGGCGGCGGCCGGATCCGGCAGATCGACGATGTGCACACTGCCGGCGAGCGTCTCGCCGTCGACACCGAAGGCCGGCCCGCGGGCGATCAGCTCCGCCTCGTACCGGTCCATGTAGGACCAGTGCTCCTCCACCAGCTCCCGGCGCAACGCCAGGGAGCCGGCCCGGTCACGGTGGTAACAGAAGAACTCCATGGCCGAGGACCCTCCCGCACCTCGGCACGGCGTCTCAACAGGATTCCCCGGGTGCCCGCACACCCCATGACAGGACGGCGGCCGAAACGCGTCGAAGCGGCGCGTGCGGGTCGGTCGGAGAAGGTCTCCGCCGGGTCGCGCGGTGCCGTCAACCCGTGCCGTCAGCCCCGACGACCCCGCACAGCAGCAAGTCGATGAGCCGGCTCGCCAGTTCGCGCTGTTCCTCGCTCGCCGCCATCAGGCTGATCCCCCCGAGCGCCATCAGCACATCGCGCGCGTCGACCCCTGGCCGCGCCACCGGCGACGTCCCCTCCCCGGCGTCCAGCAGCCAGGCGATGGCGTCGACCAGCAGGGTCCGGGTGTGCAGCTTCTCGCTGTCGTCCGTCAGGATCACCCGCAGCGCGTCGGCCATCCCCTGCTTCGCCGCCATGAAGTCGACGAACCGCTCCATCCACGTCCGCAGCGCCTCCACCGCCGGCAGCGTCGCCGCCAGCTCCTCCGCCGCCTCGCACAGACGCTGCACCTCGTGCCGGTACACCGCCTCGATCAGCAGTTCCTTGGAGGGAAACCGGCGATAGAGCGTACCGACGCCGACGCCCGCCTGCCGGGCGATGTCCTTGACCGAGGCCCCCGACCCCTCGCGGGTGAACGCCTCGGCCGCCGCCTCCAGCAGCCGGTCCTCATTGCGCTGCGCGTCCGCACGCAACGGCTTGCGGGACATCGCCCCGCCTCCGTCGATTCCGGTCACCCTCGGCTCCCCTTCACCCACGCCACTTGCAAGCGGAACCAGTTCCGCTTACCTTCGAGGGGCGAACCGGAACCAGTTCCGGATAAGAGCGTACGACGTCCCCTGCCGACACGCCATGCCACGCCATGCCCTTCATGCCGTGCCGTGCCGTGCCGTGCCGTCGGGCCTTCCCGTACCGGTCCGGCCGATTCCACCCTCCCTCATCCTTTGGAGAGCGCCATGTCCCACAACCTCGTCACCACCCCCTTCGGAGCGCAGACCACCGCCGCCGAGGTGCTCGTCGGTCTCGACCTCGGCGGCAGGCGTGCCGTCGTCACCGGCGGAGCCTCCGGTATCGGGCGGGAGACCGCCCGTGCCCTCGCCGCCGCCGGCGCCGAGGTCGTCATCGGCGTCCGCGACCTGGCGGCAGGCGCGCAGGTCGCCGAGGAGATCACCCCGGCCGACGGTCCCGGCACGGTCCGCGCCGCCCTGCTCGACCTCGCCGACCAGCCCTCCGTACACGCCTTCGTGAACGCCTGGCGCGGCCCCCTGCACACCCTCGTCCTCAACGCGGGCGTCATGGCCACCCCGCTCCAGCGGACGAAGGAGGGCTGGGAGATGCAGTTCGCCACCAACCATCTCGGCCACTTCGCCCTCGCGACCGGCCTGCACGGCGCCCTCACGGCGGCCCGGGGTGCACGCGTGGTCGCGGTGAGCTCGGTCGGACATGTCAACGGGGACGTCCTCTTCGACGACCCCAACTTCGAGCGGCACCCCTACGACCCGTGGGCGGCCTACAGCCAGTCCAAGACGGCCAACATCCTGTTCGCCGTCGAAGCCGCCCGCCGCTGGGCCGCCGACCTGATCGCCGTGAACGCCCTCAACCCCGGCCGTATCACCAGCACCCGGCTCGGCCGTCACATCGGCGACATCTCCAACAGCCCGTCCACCTTCGACCCCACCAGCACCGACGTGTCCTGGAAGAACATCGAGCAGGGCGCCGCGACCTCGGTCCTGCTCGCCGCCTCCCCGCTGGTCGAGGGCGTGACCGGACGCTACTTCGAGGACGTCAACGAGGCCGGCCCGCACCGGCCCGGCATCCGCCGCGGAGTCGCCGCCCACGCCCTGGACCCCGAGCGCGCGACCCGCCTCTGGCAGCTCTCCACCGACCTGCTCACGACCACGCCGACGGCCCGGACCTCGCTCTGACCGCGGCGACAGCCATCCGACAGCCACACCACAACACCCGCGCCGCCCCACCCCGGCCCCCGGCCGGGGTGGGGCGGCCGCGGCCGCCTCAGCCGCGGCTCCGCCACCCGAGCCGCTACGGCCGCGACACCACGGCCACCGCCACCCGGAGTTTCTCCGCGAACTCCCCCCGGTCCGCGACCCGGTGCTTCCACCCCTCGCCGGCCGCCTGCAGGACCTCCGCGATCTGCCGGGGCGTGACGCCCCCGGTCTCCCGGCCGGAGTCGGCGATCGCCCCGGCGAGCGTGTCGAGGAAGGCGTCCCGGTAGTCGTCGTACATGCCGTGCAGCTGGGCGGTCCCGTGCTCCAGCAGTTCGTCGACACCCTCGTTGAGGTGCGTGCCGACGTACCGGCCGAGGTTCGCGTCGAGCGCGGCCACGAGACGCGCGTCGAGATCCGCGCCGGGCGCGGCCAGCGCCGTACGGACGTCGCCCAGCGCCCGGTCCAGCTCCTGCCGCATGGTCTCGCGGAACAGCTCCTCCTTGCCGGAGAAGAGGAAGTACAGGCCGGGGCGGGAGATGTCCGCGGCCCGGGCCACCGCGTCCATCGACGTCTTGCGGAAGCCGAACGTGGCGAAGACGCTCAGCGCCGCCGCGAGCACCTGCTCGCGGCGCTGGATGTCCCCTCGGGTCGCGGTCATATGCACACCATACCGACTGGGCGTGCTATACATGTTTTGTAGATTCTGTTTAGTAGCGTGGCAGTGCAAGCGGGGGGACCGCGGTACACGAGAGAGCATCGAGAGAGAGCACCATGAGCAAGACCGTTCTGATCACCGGCGCCTCGACCGGCATGGGCGAGGCCCTCACCTTCGAGTACGTGGCACGCGGCTGGAACGTCGCCGCCACCATGCGCGACCCCGCCAGGGCCAACCCGGCCTTCACCGGCCTCGACACCGTCCTGGTCACGCGCCTCGACGTCACCGACGCCGCGAGCATCGAGCAGGCCGTGCGGGAGACCGTCGAGCGCTTCGGCGCCGTCGACGCGGTCGTCAACGCCGCCGGTTACGGACAGGTCGGCGCAATCGAGGAGGTCAGCCCCGCCCAGGTGCGGGACCAGTTCGAGACCAACGTGGTGGGCATCGTCCAGGTGGTCCAGGCCGTCCTCCCGCACATGCGGGAACGCGGATCCGGCCACATCCTCAACATCGGCTCCATGGGCGGCCACGTCAGCCTGCCCACCATGGCCGTGTACTGCGCCTCCAAGAGCGCCGTGCAGAACCTGACCGAGGGACTGGCCAAGGAGCTCGACCCACTGGGCATCCGCGTCACGCTGGTCGAGCCGGCCGGCTTCGACACCAACTTCGGGACCAGCTCCAGGCTCCCGGCCGGGTCCGTCCCGGACTACGCGGGCTCCTACGCCACCATGGCCGAGTTCGACAAGCAGGCGGTACGGGGCGACCTCACCAAGTCCATGGCGGCCGTGGCCGACATCACCGGCGCCGAGGAGCCCCCGGTGCACCTGGCGGTGGCCACGGCCGGCCTGGAGATGGTGCGCGGCCACTTCGCCGAGCTGCTGGACGAGTACGCCCGCTGGGAGTCGGTCACGGCCACCACCGGCTGACGACCGTCCCCGGGGCCGGGGCCGAGGTCGCGCCACCGGCCGACCGCGGCCCCCGGGCCACGGCCGAGGTCGTGCCGCCGGCCGACGACCGCTCCCCGGGCCGGGCGGGTCAGGCGACGCGCCGCAGCGCCTCCGGCGTGAGATCGGCGAGCGTCGGATACCCGTCGACGGCCATGATCAGGTCGGTCTCGGCCAGCAGGGCCCGCAGCACATGGACGAGGCCGGCTTCACCGCCGTAGGCGAGACCGTAGGCGTAAGGACGGCCGACACCCACGGCGGTCGCGCCGAGAGCCACGGCCTTGACGATGTCGGCGCCCGTGCGCACCCCGGAGTCGAACAGGACGGGCAGGCCGTCGGCGGCCTCGACCACGCCGGGCAGCGCGTCGAGGGCCGGCAGGCCGCCGTTGGCCTGCCGGCCGCCGTGGTTGGAGCAGTAGATGCCGTCCACGCCGGCGTCCTTGGCCCGGCGGACGTCCTCGGGGTGGCAGAGGCCCTTGAGGATCAACGGCAGATCGGTGATCGACCGCAGCCAGGGCAGGTCGTCCCAGGTGAGCGGGTTGCCGAAGATGCCCGCCCACAGGGCGACCGCGCCCTGCGGATCGTCCTCGGGACTCCGGCCGCCGAGCAGGGAGCGGAAGACGGGGTCGCTGGTGTAGTTGGCCAGGCAGTTCCCGCGCAGTTGGGGGAAGTTGCTGGTGCTCAGGTCCCGGGGCCGCCAGCCGGTGATCCAGGTGTCCAGGGTGACCACGATCCCCTTGAAACCGGCCCGCTCGGCCCGGTGCACCAGGCTCTCGGCCAGCCCCCGGTCGGTGGGGGTGTAGAGCTGGAAGAAGCCCGGGGTGTCGCCGAACTCGGCGGCGACCTGCTCCAGCGGATCGACGGTCAGCGTGGAGGCGACCATCGGTACGCCGGTACGGGCGGCGGCGCGCGCGACGGCGAGATCACCGTGACCGTCCTGCGCGCACAGCCCGATCACCCCGACCGGCGCCATGAACAGCGGCGAGGGCAGCCGCATCCCGAACAGGTCGACGGACAGGTCCCGCTCACTGGCCCCCACCAGCATGCGCGGCACCAGCCCCCAGCCCTCGAACGCGCTGACGTTGGCCCGCTGGGTCCGCTCGTCGCCCGCGCCGCCCGCGACGTACGACCGCACCGAGGTGGGCAGCGCGGCCTGGGCCAACGGCTCCAGATCGTCGTACGTCATCGGGAACCGCGGCACCACCCCCCTCAGCCCGTCGAGGTAGATCTCGTTCTGGTAGTCAGCGAAAGCCATGGTCCAGACCTCCTTCACGCCCCCGCCCGCCGGTTGCGGGCCCTCGGGTCCACAATGAGAGAGTGACGCGGGAAAGCGCTGAAACGCAGGATTCTGGCTCCACGAACGCCGTGCCGCAGGATGCTGTCCCCGCGCTGCTGAGCGAGGACGAGCTGGCGCTGATCAACGCCCTGCAGCTGCGCCCGCGCGCGTCCTGGACCGAACTCGGACGCGTCCTGGACGTCGACCCGGTCACCGTCGCCCGCCGCTACCACCGCCTCTGCGAGCAGGGCACCGCCTGGGTCGGCTTCTCCCCCGGCCCGCGCCTCCTCGAGCAGATCTGCGTGGCGTACGTCGTGATCGACTGCGCCCCGGGAGCGACCGCCCGGGTCGCCGAGGCCCTCAGCGCCCACCCCCACATGGTCACCATCGAACGCACGGCCACCGGCCACGACCTCCTCACCACGGTCGCCACCCGCGACCTGCCGGCCCTGTCCCGCTACACCCTCGACCGGCTCCCCCACCTGCCCGGCATCACAGCCGTACGATCCCGGATCGTCACCCACATGTTCACCGAGGGCGGCCGCTGGCGCATCGCGGCCCTCGCCCCCGCCCAACGCGCCCAGTTGACGCCCCCGCCGCCACCCCCCACCACCGCCACCCTCGCCGCCGAGGCCACTCCCGTCGACCGCGCCCTGGTCACCCACCTCGCCCACGACGGCCGTATCTCCTACCAGACCCTGGCCCGGCATCTGGGCGTCAGCCTCTCCACCGCCAAACGCCGTATCGAAGACCTCACCCGCCGCGGTCTGCTCCGCTTCCGCTGCGACTTCGCCCGCCCCCTGGGCGGCTGGCCGGTCGCGGTGACCTTCTGGGCCAAGGTCCCGCCCGCCGATCTCCCGCACATCGGCCAGTCCCTCATCCGGCTCCCCGAGACCCGCAACTGCGCGGCGATCAGCGGCCCCCAGAACCTCGTCCTCCAGGCCACGCTCCACTCACTGGCCGACATCCTCCGCCTGGAGACCCAACTGGCCACGGCCCACCCGACCCTGGACATCGCCGACCGGGTCGTCACCCTCCGCCAGGACAAACTCCTCGGCCGCCTCCTGGACCCCCACGGCCGCTCCATCGGCGTCGTACCGGCGGACCTGTGGGCGGAACCGACGCTGTGAACGCAGACGACCGGTGTCAGGCGGGAGGGTTGACGACCTTGGTCCATCCCACCGACAGGCCCCAGGATCCAGCCGTCCGGGAAGTGACCGATACGACAACGTTCCTGTAGTCATGATCGAGAGCGACTTCGTCGTACTGCCCGGGGTCGCCGTCGGCGCACCCGGTGGTGAAGTCCGCGACGGAGCCGACTTTGAAGTCGACGGTCCCGGTACCCGAGCAGATCACCGCGACCTCCAGGGTTCCCTTCCGAATCTCAGCGATGACCGGAAAGGAGCGGGACCCGGTATTTCCGCCTGACTTGACGAACTTCTTCTGCGCATCGACGAGCTGGGGCGGAATACGAGGGTCCCCGGTGGCCGAAGCGGTGGCGGAGGGCTCACTGGACGAAGCCGTCCCGGCCGGCGTCTCACTCGCGGTCGCCCGCTCGCCGGTCGACGTCGTAGTGGTGCAGCCGGCCAACGCAAGCAGTACCACCGGAACGACTATCCCTGCTCGCCTCATGCGTACCGTCCGACGTCCATGGGCCCACGGCCCGTCACCTTGTCGCGCGTAAGTTAGCAGGGGGGGTGCCGGAAGCAGGCAGCGCCCGGCGAACTCGCGGCGCCGTACACCTGTTGTTCGCCGGGAGATCTCCCGCGCGCCGCGCCGGGCGTTCCGCGGCCGATCGGCGGCAGGCCGGCGGCCTTTCCCGGCGCCCCGTGTCGCGGCGGCCGTGGGGTGGGCTGTCGTAGAGTGCGGCGTGGTGGGGACGCTGAGTCGTTGGAGGGGGAGCCTGCCATGGGTGCGGCGAACAGAAACCGGGCCGACCTGGCACCGATGAGCCCCGAGGAGATGATCACGGAGGCGCGGAAGGCGTTCTTCGTGATGTTCGCGCTGCTCGCCGTCGTCTGGCTGGTGCAGCTCGCCAACTTCGCCGACCACTACGCGCTCTCCCGGGACTACGCCGTGGTCTCCGGCGACGTCGGCACGCTGCCCGACATCCTGGTCGCGCCGCTGCTGCACTGGAGTTGGGCGCACATCGAGAGCAACTCCGGCCCGCTGTTCGTGTTCGGCTTCCTCGCCGCCTACCGCGGAGTGCTGCGGTTCCTCGCGCTGACCCTGCTGATCGCGGTGAGCAGCGGTGTCGTGGTCTGGTTCTTCGAGAAGGGCGACGTGGCGACGGTCGGCGCCAGCGGCCTGATCTTCGGGTACTTCGGTTACGTCGTCGTACGCGGACTCTTCGACCGGCACCTGGTCGACACGCTGATCGGGATCGTCATGGGCGCCTCCTTCGCGTACCTCCTCACCGTGGCCGTGCCCGGCACGCCGGGGGTGAGCTGGCTCGGACACCTCGGCGGGCTGCTCGGGGGCCTGCTGGGCGCCTGGCTCTTCCGGGACCGGCACCCGCGGGCCGGCACCGGCGAGAAAACCCCCCGGGCGGTGACCGGCGACGCCGCGCAGCCGCGCTCCGACCTGTACAAGGAACTCGGCGACCTCGGCCTGCTCTGACGACACGTCATCCCGTACGGCGGCCCGGGCCGGGTGGGCCGGGGCGGGTGGGCCGGGGCGGGCGCCGCCGGTCCCGCGAGAACACCGCGGGTCCGCGGACGCCGTGGCGCCCGCGGACCCGGGTGGTCGAGCAGCGGATCGGGTCAGTAGGAGAACTGCTGGATCTGGCTGCCGTCGCCCGCGTACGTCCAGCCGGTCCGGGTCGCCGGGTCGAGCTGCATGACGCGCTCGCGATGGGTTTCGAGCCGGCCGTTGTAGGACCCGAACAGCGGGTACTCGACGCCGGTCACGGTGCGCACCGTCTGGCCCGTCCTCAGGTCGACGACGGCGATGCGGCCGGTGGCGTTGTTGTCGTCGAAGCCGTACTGCTGGAAGCCGCCCGTCGGCTTCAGGTCCGGGACCCGGAAGGCGAACAGTGCCAGCTGGTGCTCGCCGTCGACGGCGAGCGCGAGGGGCGCTTGCGCCATTCCGAGATTCACCTGGTCCCCGGCGGGCAACTGCGCGAAGTACCCGGTGCCGGCGAAGTTGACGCTGAAGGAGTGGTACCAGGTTTCGTAGAGGTTGCCCTTCTGGTCGGAGGCGAGGTCCGTGGCGCAAGGGGATCCCCCCTGGCTGTTGGTGACCGTCGCGTTGTCCAGGTCGATCGAGGCCATGGTGCCGGCCCCGACCGAGGCCAGGCAGTTGATGGCGGACCCGGACTTCTGCGCGGAGAAGACGCCGGTCGACTCGTCCACGTCCAGCAGGCCGTACGAGGTTCTCCCGTCCGAGGCGGGCTCGAGCTGGAGCGGCGTCCCCTGAGTGCCGGTCGCCGTGTCCACGGGCAGGACGAAGCCCGCGCGGTCGCTCGAACGGTAGGCGAGCACCGCCGCACGGTGGCGCTTCGCGTCCACCCGCCCGCCCGTCACGACGTACTGGTCGTCGACGCGGACGGGGCTGCCGACCGTGTCGCCGGTGCTCGTGTCGTAGGTCTCGAGCCACTGCTCACCGGTTGTGGTCTGCTTGTGCAGGACCAGCGTGTGGTGGGCGGAGTCGACGCCGAACACCTCGTAGATGGAGCCGTAAGCGGGGTCGCTCGTCAACTCGCGCCCATAGGTTCCGGTGGCGGCGTCGTAGTCGTACACCGAGCCTTCACCGGTGGGGCTTTCGACCGCCGCGACGGACGTGCCGCCCGGGACGATCGCGAAGTCGGTCAGGTTGGTGCCCGCGGGTGTGGTTCCGTCGTCGTATGCCAGCAGCGACGTCGGCGAAGCCTGCCCGACCGTCCGGCCGTGCCGGTCGACGGCGAACACCCGCAGGTCGTAGGCGATCGACGAGGGCAGCTTGAGCGCGAGGGCGTCGAGTGCCGCCGTGCCTCGCGTGCCCCTCAGTGAGCGGTCCAGGGTGGCCGGGCTGTCCACCCCGTTGTGGTCGCGGATGGTGCCGTTCTGGTTGCTGACCAGGTTGTACGAGTTGTACATGTTCGGTCCGGGCGCGGAGAACTCCAGGAGGGTGCCGGCGGCGCCCTTGATGCCCGATACGTCGTAGTGCACCGAGAACCGCGGTGCGGCCCGGTTGATCTCCAGCAGGTGACCGAACTCTCCGGACGCCTTCGTGGCCAGGGTCGGCGCCGCCGGGCGTTGCGAGGGGTCACCGCCGTCGACCCGGATCGAGGCGAACTCGCCGTAGAGCGGGCCGGACTTGGAGTTGCCCGTGGGGTTCTCGAGGACACCGATCCCGTAGATGCCGCCGCCGGCGGAGAAGGCGCGCGCCGGGACGGTGACCGTGCCGCGAAGTGCCGTCAGCGGGGCGGTGTAGGAGGCGGAGAAGATGGGCGCCGCCGCGGGGCTCCAGTGGCCGACTCCCGACACGACCAACTCCGGCGAGCTGACCTTCCGCACTCCGGTGAGGTCGTAGCTCACCTGCACGGAGTGTCCCGCGCCGACGACGGGCCGGACCACCGGGGCGAGCGACTCGGCGTAGCTGCCGTCGGTGGGGCCGAAGGTCAGCTCGTGGGTGGCCGAGACCAGCACGTGGTGGCCGTGGCGCACCTCGAAGGTGAGCGAGACGTGACGGTCGGTCGTGGAGACGACCGGCAGTCCGGCCGCGGTCAGCATCTGCGTGGGGGTCAGCCGGATCGCCGGCACATCGGAGGTGAACTCGTGCTTCCCGATGCGCAGCGCGTAGCCGACGCCGTCCTGGTCGGGCAGGCCGGTCACGTCGGCGCCGATGGTCACCGGTCCCACCAGGCCCTCCCCGGTGGCGCCGGCGCCCGTGCCCGGTCCTGCCAGGTCGATGTAGCCGGGGTCGGTGCCTTCGGTGTACGCGCCGCCGAGTCCGCCCGTGGTCTGGCGGTGCGCCACGGAGAGCCGGACGATGCGGGGCGTGCCGGTGTGGGCACGGCTGCCGTGCGCCTTGGCCAGGACCGCTTGCAGCGCGGCGGTGACGTCGAGTTGCGGGCCCACGTGCAGCGGCCGGTCGATCTGCGGCGGCGTGGGCACGGCCCGGCCGGTGTGCTCCAGCAGCGAACGGACGTCATCGGGCGACGGGTGCTGTCCGGTCAGCCGGGACGCCTGCAGGACGACTGCGGCGGCGGCCGCGATCTCGGGCGCGGACGCCGAAGTGCCTCCGTTGAGGACCTCGGTCACCGACTGCGCGGTCTGGCCCTGGTGTTCGAAGGCGGGGATGCCGTCGCTGGGTGCCGAGACGTTCACGCGCGTGCCGAATCCCGAGGAGAAGACCTCGGAACCGTTGAGCCTGGTGGTCGCCCAGGTGCCGTTGGCCGACCCGGCGCCGCCGTTCTGCGGCGGAACGGACAGCGTGTCGTCGGTCGTGGTGCCGCCCGCGGCGATCGCGCCGGAGTCCAGCACCTTGCTCGGCGTGGACGACAGCTGGTCGTCGTCGATCCCGGTGGTTCCGGAGGCCTTGCGCGTGACGTCGGTCGCGGTGCTGCCGCCGTCGGGCCCGACGGCCGCGTTGGTGAACAGCCTGGTCCCGTCGTTCGACGAGACCACCACGGTGATGCCGTACTGCTGCACGATCGACGCGATCACGGCCTGCTGGACCGGGTCGTCCTCCAGGTAGCGGCCGGGGAGCCCCTGGGCGTCGGTGCCGTAGCCGAGGCTGGCGGTGATCACGTCGGGTCGCGGCTGCTGCCGGGCCGCGGCCAGCAGCGCCACCGCGATCTGGCTGAACGTCGGCTGCTGCGGGACGACGAGCCGGTAGTGCGCGCCCGGGGCGATGCCCAGCAGGTCGGAGGACCCGCTGCCCTGCATGCCCGGACGCTGCAGCTCGTGCGGAAGCGGCGCCATCACGGAGAAGTCCAGCAGCACCTCACCCAGCTCGGGGTCCTGCCCCTGGGTCGACCCGGTCGGGTCGAGTGCGCCGGTCGCGTCCGCGGTGTAGGTGGGGATCAAGGGCATCGTGGGGATGTCCAGGTACCGCCGGCCGTCCTGGACGACGGTCGTCGGCCCGCTCGGGCCGAGGTCGGGCGTCTGCGCGTCGGTGAGGTCGCCGATCGAGACGTTGGTGATGGTCTCACCGGTGCCCGGCAGCTGGCCGAACTTCTGCTTCAACACACTGAAGGCGCCGGTCGCGTCGACGCCGCCGGCGTTGAGGAAGCTCTGCGCCGAGGTGCCGAGAGCCGCGTTGCCGGGCACCCCGTCGGCGCCGGTCGCACCGCCGTCCTGCCCCTTCCGCGACGAGCCGGCCTTCCCCGCCGCGGCGCTCGCCGAGGAGGGCAGCGGCACGGAACCGGTGTTCATGGGGGAGACGGTCTGGTCGGGCTCGGCGTAGACGACACCGGGTGTGGCGGCCAGCGCCCGGGCGGCCGCCGAGGCGTCGCCACCGGCGAGCTGGACGACCTGGACCTTGGACAGGTCGATCGCGCCGGAACCCAGTTTCGCCCGGGCGGCGGAGCGCAACTGCTTCGCCTGGGCGGCCGACAGTTCCGGCACCAGGGGCCGCATGGAGACCGCGTGGGCCTTCCGGAGCGCGGTGTTGACCGCGGTGTCCGAGGTCAACGGGGTACGGGCCTGCAGATTGCGCTGCTTGCCCAACGACGTGCCCGTCACCTGGGTGGCCGAGCCGAGTACCACAAGGACCCGGTGAGGGCTGTCCTTCGCCGACTGCGCGGGCGTGGGCTTCAGGAACGAGCGCCACGGACCGAGCGCCGAGGATCCGGGGGTGGAGGGCGGCGCGGCCCCCGCACCGGGCTGTGCCGCTGATGAGCTGCTGCCGAGCGGGGTCTGGACGGCCGGCGACCGGCCGGAATCGGTGGCCGAGGAGCCGGACCCGGGGGAGCTCGAGGGAAGCGCGGCCGCGGGTATCGTTACGGCCGCGGTGATGGCCACGAGCGCGACACCGACGGCACCAAGCCGTCTGCCGCGCGTGTGGGCATACGTCATGGGACACCTTTCTCGGGGAGCGAATCCGCGAGCACGGATCCGCACCGGAAGGCTCTGCCCGCTCGAACATGCACAGGACAGCGCCGACTTCAGCGTGAAAGATGTCAACCGCGACCGACGAAACACAAGATTACGAGGCTGGCGGATCCCTGCCAGGTGGCGGAAGCCGCCACGGAAATGGGCGGACGGCAATGGAATTTGACGTGCTCGGGCTTGCGGAAGAAACAGAACACGTCTACGTGGCACTGGTCCGGCAGCCTCGCTGCACCTCTTCGGAGTTGGCCGACGTCTGCGGCATGCCCGCGACCACCGTGGGAAGGCTGCTGTCCAAACTCGTCAAGGGCGGGCTCGCGGTGCAGGACGCCGGGCGCCCGCCACGCTTCACCGCCGCTCCCCCGGATGTCGCCGTCACCGCGCTGATCGACCAGCGCGAGCACCAGCTCAAGGAAGCACGAGCCCTGGTACAGCGGTTGACCGAGACGCACCGGGAGGCGGCCCGGATCAGCCAACGCGACATGGCCGTCGAACTGCTCACCAGCCGTGAGCACATCAACGCCACCGTTCTCCGACTGACTGTCGACGCCCGCCAAGAGGTGCGTGTGTGCGACCGGCCGCCCTACTTCGACGGCCCCGGCAGCAGCCTCGAGAGCCAGCTCCAGCAGCAGCGGCGCGGCGTGATCTACCGGGTGATCTACGACCGCGAAGCGGTGGCCTGGCCCGGCAGGCTGAACAACGACATCGTGCCCAGCATGAAGGCAGGCGAGCAGGCACGGGTACACCCCGAGCTGCCCCTCAAGCTCGTCATCAGCGACGACCGGGCGGCCATACTCCCCTTCAGCCTCGGACCTGGGGGCCAGTCGGTCGCCTACCTGGTCCACCGCTCCCCCGTGCTCGTAGCCCTGGAATCGCTCTTCGAGGCGCAATGGGAGCGCGCGGTGCCGCTGTCGGACGCCCCCATGCCACCCGGCGACGCCACCACCGCGGCCGAATCCGAGGACGCAGAGCCCGATGAGGAGACTCGGTCCCTGCTCGCCCTGCTCGCCTCCGGCCTCACCGACACGGCGATCGCGCGCGCCCAAGGCTGGAGCGAGCGCACCACGCAGCGTCGCGTCCACCAACTCATGTGCCAACTCGGCGCCTCCACCCGCTTCCAGGCGGGGCTCGCCGCCACCCGACGCGGCTGGCTGTGAAACGAGCACCGGCGAGCCCGACCCCGGCACTACGACCTGATGACCCACGAAGGGGCGGCACCCCCCGCGCAGGGCGTGCCGCCATTGCCCTGAACTGGCAACTTGGCTTTTCCTGGGCCCCGAAGGGCACTCCCAGGGCACATCGTTCAGCTCGGCCGACACCTGGTTGACACCAGCGTCGACGGCCTGGCGGCGACCGCGCCCACCGACGACGTGAAGCCCGTCGTCAGGGCCCGCGCACAGCCCCCGAGGCCCGCCACCGGCCACCGGATCGCGTTGCGCACCGACGGTGCCGTCACCGACACGGCCACCTGATTGGCCACGTCACTGTCCGCGAGATGGGATGACGGCCGGCGGGCCCCCGCCGGAGCCGGGGCCCGTCACGGCGGCGGTCAGCTCTCGTTGTGGCAGTTGTACGGGTTGGGGTCACCGAAGTCGTGGCCGGCGAAGCAGGTCCGGAAGTGGTAGCCGTCGGGCTTGAACAGGAACGCCATGTCGTTGGTGTTGTTCCATATGTAGTTCCCGCTGCCCCAGTACAGGTGGCCGGCGGTGTTGGTGCCCCGCCCGGTGTGCAGCTTGACCGTCTTTCCCGCGCCGAGCTTGTACGACGGCAGGGTCTTGTGGTGCCCCGCCGCGTCCTCCACGGACCAGCCCTTGAGCTGCACCGCGGCGGAGGTGCCGTTGTGGATGGTGATCCACTCGTTGTTCAGGCTCGTGTTGGAGCGGGTGTCGCTGCCGGGGCTGTCGTACTGCCAGGAGCCGAAGTGAACGGTTTTCGGATCGGTCGCGGCGGAGGCCGGGGTGGTGGCGAGCGTGCCGGCGGCCATGGCGGCAGCGGCGATCAGCACGGCGTGCTTCTTCAAAGTGGTCCCTCCCTGTGCATGGAAACGCCCCGGCCTCGCGCTGTGGCGCTGGGAAGCCGGGGCGGCCGTCATGTTGGCACATCTCACAGGTACTTCACATCAGTGGGGAAAGTGAGAAAAAATCTTCACGAGCCGTACAACCCTGGGGCTTCAGCCAGTGCGCCAGGGGGTCAGCGCCACACGGCGACAGGCCGCCTGGCCCCGTAGCCTCAGTTTCCGTCTCATTCAGTGCCGTTCATGACCGTTCAGACGGGACCGAAGCCAGTGGCCGCTCTACCGCCGGCCGTCCATGAACGCAGGTGCCTGGTCAGCGGCGTAGCTTGGCAGGCCCCGCAGTTGACGCACGAAGGGGCGGCACCCCCGCACAGGGTGCCGCCCCTCTCTTGCGTGCCGGGGCCGCCGTCCATCGGTCTTGAGGGTCGGGGACGGACGGCGGACCCGGGGTTCACGGGAGGCCGGTGACGGCCTCAGCGGTGGTCGCTGCCCGCCGACTGCGTCGCCGCCCGGCCTGCCTCCAGGCGGGCCACCGGGATGCGGAACGGGGAGCAGGAGACGTAGTCCAGGCCCACCTCGTGGAAGAAGTGGACGGACTCCGGGTCACCGCCGTGCTCGCCGCACACGCCCAGCTTCAGGTCCGGGCGGGTGGCGCGGCCGGCCTTCGCCGCCGCCGCCACCAGGGAGCCGACGCCGTCCCGGTCGATCGTCTCGAAGGGGGAGACGCCGAAGATGCCCTTCTCCAGGTACGCGGTGAAGAAGCTCGCCTCCACGTCGTCCCGGCTGAAGCCCCAGACCGTCTGCGTCAGGTCGTTGGTGCCGAAGGAGAAGAACTCCGCGGCCTCCGCGATCTGGCCCGCCGTCAGGGCGGCCCGCGGGAGCTCGATCATCGTGCCGATCGAGAGCTTGAGGCTGGTGCCCGTCGCCGCTTCCACCTCCGCGATGACCTGGTCGGCCTCCTCGCGGACGATCTCCAGCTCCTGGACCGTGCCCACCAGCGGGATCATGATCTCGGCGCGCGGGTCGCCCTTGGCGTTCTTGCGTTCCGCGGCGGCCTCGGCGATCGCGCGGACCTGCATCGTGAACAGGCCGGGGATCACCAGGCCCAGGCGCACGCCGCGCAGACCCAGCATCGGGTTCTGCTCGTGCAGGCGGTGGACCGCCTGGAGGAGCCGGAGTTCGTTCTCGTGCGGCTCCTGGCGGGACTCGGCGAGTGCCACCCGGACCGAGAGTTCCGTGATGTCCGGGAGGAACTCGTGCAGCGGCGGGTCGAGGAGGCGGACCGTCACCGGGAGGCCGTCCATGGCCGAGAGGAGTTCGACGAAGTCCTTCTTCTGGAGCGGGAGCAGGGCCCCGAGGGCCTCCTCGCGCTCGTCCTCGGTGTCCGCCAGGATCAGGCGTTCCACCAGCTCACGGCGGTCGCCGAGGAACATGTGCTCGGTGCGGCACAGGCCGATGCCCTGGGCGCCGAAGCGGCGGGCCCGCAGCGCGTCCTCGGCGTTGTCGGCGTTGGCGCGCACCCGCAGCCGGCGCTTGCGGTCCGCGAACGCCATGATCCGGTGCACCGCCTCGACGAGTTCGCCGGCGTCCTGGGCGCCCGCGTGCATCCGGCCCTCGAAGTACTCGACGACCGGGGAGGGCACGACCGGGACCTCGCCCAGGTAGACCTTGCCGGAGGAGCCGTCGATGGAGATGACGTCGCCCTCCTCGACCACGTGGCCACCGGGGACCGTCATCCGCCGGCGCTTGGTGTCGACCTCCAGCTCCTCCGCGCCGCACACACACGTCTTGCCCATGCCCCGGGCCACCACGGCCGCGTGGGAGGTCTTGCCGCCCCGGGAGGTCAGGATGCCCTCCGCCGCGATCATGCCGTCGAGGTCGTCGGGGTTGGTCTCGCGGCGGACCAGGATGACCTTCTCACCGGAGCGGGACCACTTGACCGCCGTGTACGAGTCGAAGACCGCCTTGCCGACCGCCGCGCCCGGCGACGCCGCGATGCCCCGGCCGACCGACTGCGCCTTGGCCTGCTCGTCGAAGCGGGGGAACATCAGCTGCGCGAGCTGGGCTCCGTTGACGCGCTGCAGGGCCTCCGTCTCGTCGATCAGGCCCTGGTCGACGAGCTGGGTCGCGATCCGGAAGGCGGCGCCCGCGGTGCGCTTGCCGACGCGCGTCTGGAGCATCCACAGCTGACCGCGCTCGATGGTGAACTCGATGTCGCAGAGGTCCTTGTAGTGGTTCTCCAGCGTCTCCATGATCTGCATCAGCTGGTCGTAGGACTTCTTGTCGATGCTCTCCAGCTCGGCCAGGGGGACCGTGTTGCGGATGCCCGCGACCACGTCCTCGCCCTGGGCGTTCTGGAGGTAGTCGCCGTAGACGCCCTGGTGGCCCGAGGCGGGGTCGCGGGTGAAGGCGACGCCGGTGCCCGAGTCCGGGCCGAGGTTGCCGAAGACCATCGAACAGACGTTGACCGCGGTGCCGAGGTCGCCGGGGATGCGCTCCTGACGGCGGTAGAGCTTGGCACGGTCGGTGTTCCAGGAGTCGAAGACCGCGCGGATCGCGAGGTCCATCTGCTCGCGCGGGTCCTGCGGGAAGTCCCGGCCGGCCTCCGCCTTGACGATCTTCTTGAACTTGGTGACGAGCTTCTTGAGGTCGGCCGCCTCCAGCTCCGTGTCGACGGTGACCTTCTTGGCGTCCTTCGCCGCGTCGAGGGCCTCCTCGAAGAGGTCGCCGTCGACGCCGAGGACCGTCTTGCCGAACATCTGGATGAGGCGGCGGTAGGAGTCCCACGCGAAGCGGTCGTCGCCGGCCTGCTTGGCCAGGCCCTGGACGGACTTGTCGGAGAGGCCGATGTTCAGGACCGTGTCCATCATGCCGGGCATGGAGAACTTCGCGCCGGAACGGACCGAGACCAGGAGCGGGTTGTCGGCCTGGCCGAGCTTCTTGCCCATCCGCTGCTCCAGCGCGTCGAGGTGCGCACTCACCTCGTCACGCAGTGCCACCGGTTCCTCGCCGCTGTCGAGGTAGACCTTGCAGGCTTCCGTCGTGATCGTGAAGCCCGGGGGAACGGGGAGCCCGAGGTTGGTCATCTCGGCGAGGTTCGCGCCCTTGCCACCCAGGAGGTCCTTGAGGTCCTTGTTTCCCTCGGTGAAGTCGTAAACGAACTTCGCTACGTGGGGTTCTTTGTTTTCCGACACGGGTCTCGACTCCCTGAAGGACGCGGTGGCTGCCCTGACGGCGAGGAACATACCCAGATCGAAGGCGCCTGGGTACGTCTACTCGCGTGTCATGCGCCCGTAACCGATCGTCCGCCACCGGATCGAAAGTCAAAGCTTGGCAAGCGAAGACGGTCGTATGTTTTCACTTCTTGAACGCAAGACCACTCAGGGACGCACTATTTCGCTCAGATGAGCGGAGTGACTGCACGTCTGATTTCGATCGATGAACGATCAAGGGGTGGCACCCAGTGCCACCCCTTGGAGAAGTGCAGTCGCTCATGATCCGCTCATCTGAGCGCAACCCTTATCAAGGGTGGCGAGAATCACGCTGCCACAGACGTCGGGATTTCACCATGCGGACACGGAATGGACGCGGAAAGCGGACGGAAACAACCGCGTCACCCGGCCGACGGCAGCCGCGTCATCACCCCGACGCCAGCCGTGCCGCCCTACCGGCGGCAGCCGTGCCGTCCTGCCACCGGCAGCCGAGCCGTCCCACTGGCGGCAGCCGCCTCACATCCCGAGCGCCAGCAACCGTTCCTCGACCCGCTCCGGCGCGTACAGGTGCTCCACGACCAGCGCCCCGGCGCCGATCACCCCGGCCCGGTCCCCCAGCCGTGACATGACGACGTCCAGGTGCGCGGTGGAGCGGGGCAGCGCCCGCTGGTACAGCAGCTCCCGCACGCCGGTGAGGAACGAGGTGCCCGCCAGGTCCCCCGCGATCATCAGCACGCCCGGGTTCAGCAGGGTCACGACCGTCGCCAGCACGTCCCCGACCTGGCGGCCGGCCTCCCTGGCCAGTGCCGCCGCCTGCGGATGACCCGAGGCGAGCAGATCGCGCACATCTGAGCCGGAGGCCGCCGGAACCCCGGCCTCCGCCAGCCGCCGGGCCACCGCGCCGCCGCTCGCGACGGCGGCGAGGCAGCCGTACGAACCGCAGCGGCACTGCACCTCGGCGCCCACCCGGATATGGCCGATGTCCCCGGCACCGCCGTCGACGCCCCGGTAGATCGAGCCGTCGACCACCACCCCGGCGCCGATACCCGTGGAGACCTTCACCAGCACGAACGCCGAGCAGTCCGGGTGTGTGGTGCGCTGTTCGCCGTACGCCATCAGGTTCGCGTCGTTGTCCACCAGGACCGGGACCCCCGGCGGCGCGCCCGTGTGCTCGGTGAACGCCCTGGCCATGCGGCCGCGTATGTCGTAGCCGTCCCAGCCGGGCATGATCGGCGGCTGCACGACCCGGCCGGTCTCGGTGTCGACGGGGCCCGGTACCGCGAGGCCGATCCCGCACACCTCCGTCGCCAGGTGGCCGGCCTTCTCCAGCAACTCGGCGAACCAGCGGCCGAGTTCGGTGAGCACGGCGTCCGGTCCGTCCTGGATGACCAGGGTGCCGGAGTGTTCGGCCAGGATCTCGCCGGTCAGGGAGAGCACGGCGGCCCGGGCATGGCGGGTCTCCAGGTCGGCGGCGAGGACCACGGCGTGCGAGTCGTCGAACTCGAGGGTTATGGAGGGGCGGCCGCCGAGCGGGGAGTCGACCGGGCCGCCGGCGCCCTCGCGCAGCCAGCCGGCGCGGAACAGCCGGTCCAGGCGCAGGCCGACGGTCGCGCGGGAGAGTCCGGTGGCCTGCTGGAGGGCGCCACGCGTCACGGCCCGCCCGCTGCGCACCAGCTCCAGCAGTTCGCCCGAGCTCGCCTGTCCGCCGCCCTTGCCGGTCCTGCCGGGACGTCCGGTCATGCGCACCCCCTTGTGTTTCTCAAGCTTGCATTACATATTGAGTTTTGCGTGTTAAATAGACGTAACCCTACGGTAGCCACTGCCAAACCCGGTCGGCCGGATGTCTTCGGGGAGCCCCGAGTGGATCGCACTGCCCAGCTCACAGCCCATGCGCTCGCTTCCGAGATCGCATACGATCCAGGGTCCACGCGCGCCCCCGGCACCACCGGCCCGGCGTCCCTGCACGTCAGGGCCGCCCGGGTGCTCACCGACAACTGGACCGGCAGTTCGACCGTGCCGTCCCGGAGCCTGTACCCGCACCAGTGGTCCTGGGACTCGGCGTTCGTCGCGATCGGCCTCAGGCACCTGTCGCCGCTGCGCGCGCAGACCGAGCTGGAGACGCTGCTGGCCGCCCAGTGGGCCGACGGGCGTATCCCGCACATCGTGTTCAACCCCTCCGTGCCCCTCGACGCGTACTTCCCGAGCCCCGACTTCTGGCGTTCCTCGACCGCGGGGCGCGCCGCGGGCGCCCCGCGCACCGTACAGACCTCCGGAATCGTGCAGCCACCGGTGCACGCGCTGGCGACCTGGCTGGTGCACCTCGCCGATCCCGGCCTGTCGCGGGCGCGCGGCTTCCTGGCGACCGCCTATCCCCGGCTCGCCGCCTGGCACCGCTATCTGCTGCACCGGCGGGACCTCGGCGGCGGCGGTCTCGCGTCCGTCGTGCACCCCTGGGAACAGGGTATGGACAACAGCCCCTGCTGGGACGCCCCGCTGGCCCGTGTCGCGCCCGCTCCGGCGCGCTCCTTCCACCGCGCCGACCTGGACCACGGCGCCGCCGAGGACCGGCCGACGGATCTGGACTACGGGCGGTACGTGCGGCTGGCGACGGACTACCGGGACGCCGAATACACCGACCGGCAGCGCGAGTTCGCCGTCGAGGACCCGGCGTTCAACGCGCTGCTCATCGCCTCCGAGCACGCCCTCGCGCGGATCGCGCAGGAGTTGGGGGCCACCGGGACGGCACGGCACGCGCGCGCGGAGCGGCTGACGGCGGCGCTGGTGGACCGGCTGTGGGACCCGGAGCGGGAGATCTTCCTCTGCCGGGACCTGCGAGGCGGGCTGATCCCCGAGCGCGGGGTCTCGGGTCTGATCCCGCTGATCCTCCCGGAGTTGCCGCGCGAGATCGCCGCCGCGCTCGTCCGGACGCTGAGCGGCCCGCACTTCGGCACCGGCAGCCATCTGGTCCCCAGCTACGACCTGCTCGGCGCGGCCTTCGACCCGCACCGGTACTGGCGCGGCCCGGCCTGGGCCAACACCGGCTGGCTGCTGGAGCGGGGGCTGCGCGAACACGGCGAGCGGGAGCGGGCGGACGCGCTCGGCGCGGCGGTCGTACGGACGGCCGGCGCGACCGGGTTCGCCGAGTACGTCGACCCGTACACGGGCGAGGCGTGCGGGGCGACCGGGTTCAGCTGGACGGCGGCGCTCGCGCTCGATCTGCACCACCGGCGGCACGCGCCGCACCACGGGCTCCGGAAACGTCAAGATGCGGACAAGAGCTGACAAAACGAGGTGTCTTCCACGGACACCGCACGTTCGACCTGGGGAACAAAGGAGGGGACCGGGGATGACGGACCGGCATCATCTGCTCGTGCACGGCGCGACGTTCGCCGCCGTGGACGACCGCGGAGACATCAGCGGCGTCCGGGGCGGCGGCTCCCCGGACGGGTTATTCGTACGGGACGCCCGGCACCTCAGCCGCTGGCAGCTGACGGTCGACGGGGCACTGCCCGAGGTGCTCACCCCGGTCTCCGGCGGGGACGGCACCCGGTGTGTGCTGGTCCCGCGCGGTGGCCGCCAGGAACCGCCCGCGCACACCCTCTTCCGTGAACAGGCCGTCGGCGACGGCTCGTTCGCCGAGTCCCTGCGGGTCACCAGCAACCGCGCGGTGCCGACCACGATCCGGCTCGCGATCACCGCCGACGCCGACTTCACCGACCAGTTCGAGCTCCGCGCCGACCACCGCACCTACACCAAGTCCGGCGCCGTACGCTCCCGCCAGGTCCTCGACGACGGCGTGGAGTTCGGCTACCGCCGGGGCGAGTGGCGGTCCTGTACGACGATCACCGCCGAACCGGCGCCGGACGGCATCGAGGAGACCGGGACCGGCGCCCGGCGGATGGTGTGGACGCTGGACCTCGCCCCGCACGGCACGACTGAGCTGGTCGTACGGGTCATCGGGCGCCCGCACGGCGACAAGCGGGCCCTGCGCGTGCCCCGCGACCCGGCCGCACTGAACGAACAACTCCTGGCGCTGGAGGGGGAGTTCGCCGAGGGCGTGGCCTTCCCGACCGGCTGGCCCGAGCTGGCGGCGGCCTGCGCCCGCGGCCTCTCCGACCTCGCCGCGCTCCAGGTGCCGGCCACCGGCCCGGACGGCGAGGAACTCAAGGTCCCCGCCGCGGGCGCCCCCTGGTTCCTCACCCTGCTCGGCCGCGACGCCCTGATCACCTCCCTCTTCGCCCTCCCCTACCGACCCCGGCTGGCCGCCGCCACCCTCCCGGCCCTCGCCGCCACCCAGGCCACCGAGGCCGGCGCGCACTCCGTGGCCCAGCCCGGGAAGATCGTCCACGAGGTACGGCACGGGGAGCTGGCGCACTTCGGGCAGGTGCCGTACGGCCGTTACTACGGCTCCGTCGACGCCACCCCGCTCTTCCTGATCCTGCTCGGCGCGTACGTGGAGCGGACCGGGGACACCGGCATGGCCCGGCGCCTGGAACGCAACGCCCGCGCGGCCATCGGCTGGATGCTCGACCACGGCGGACTGACCTCACGCGGCTATCTCGTCTACCGCGCGGACAAGGGCGGGCTCGCCAACCAGAACTGGAAGGACTCCCCCGGCGCGATCTGTTCCGCCGACGGCAGCCGGCCGGTGGGGACCGTGATGGCGGCGGGGGCCCAGGGATACGCGTACGACGCGCTGCGCCGGACGGCGTGGGTGGCGCGGACGGTGTGGGCCGACGAGACCTACGCGGCGCTCCTCGAACAGGCCGCCGCCGATCTGCGGGACCGGTTCCAGCGGGACTTCTGGATGCACAGGGCCGCGTTCCCCGCGCTGGCCCTGGACGGGGAGGGCCGGCAGGTCGACGCGCTCGCCTCGGACGCCGGGCATCTGCTGTGGTCCGGGCTGCTCGACAAGGAGTACGGGGAGGAGGTCGGGCGGCGGTTGCTGGAGCCGGACTTCTTCTCGGGGTGGGGGGTACGGACGCTGGCCGCGGGGCAGGCGGCGTACCACCCGTTGTCGTACCACCGGGGGTCGGTGTGGCCGCACGACAACGCGCTGATCGCGTTGGGACTGGCGCGGTACGGGCTGCACGACGAGGCCCGGGCCGTGGCGCACGGGCTGGTGGACGCGGCGACGGCGGGCGGGCACCGGCTGCCGGAGGTGCTGGCCGGGTACGGGAGGGACACGCATCCGGAGCCGGTGCCGTATCCGCACGCGTGTGTACGGGAGTCCCGGTCGGCGGCGGCGCCGCTGGCGCTGCTGACTGCCGTGGGCGGGGCGTAGGGTCGTGTGTCGGGCGCGACGGGGTGGGCCTTGTCGCGCCCACGCGGCGGAGCCGCGTGTCGGCACAGCCCCGCGCCCTTCGGGGCGTCGGCTTGGGGCAGGGGTTGAGATGCGTTTGCCCGGTGTTTGCCGTCGGCCCTGAACAGGGGGCTTGTGTGAACCGTACGGGAAGATGGCCGGCCAGGACCTCCTCGGCGCTGGCCCGCCGTTTTCCGTTTCACGGGTCTCGCACGGAAGGACCTCCGGGTTGCCTCAGCACACGAGCATTCGCCAGTCATCGGACGCGCCCTCGGGCCCGTCCGAACGCGAGGGCGCACCGGAGGAGTCCGAGGCCCTGACGTCCGAGCGGGAAACGGCTCCCGAGATATCCGAGCCCGCCGCCGAGGCGACCACGGACGCGTTGCCCGGGGAACCCGGGGAGACGGCCGCGGAGACCACCACCCCGGATGCCGAACCCCCGGCTCCCGGGCCGGAACCCGCCGCCGCGCCCGAATCGGAACCGGCGTCCGCCGTCACGGCCGAGCAGTCGGCGCCCGCCACCGAACCCACTGACTCCGAATCCGAGTCCGCCGCGTCCAAGTCCGCCGCCAAGTCCGAGTCCGCCGCGTCCGACTCCGAAGCCGCCGGGTCCAAGTCCGAATCCACCGAGCCCGAGTCCGCCGACCCCGAGCCCGCCGCCGAGTCCGAGTCCGCCGCGTCCGACTCCGAAGCCGCCGGGTCCGGGTCCGCTGCCGGCCCCGAAATCGACGCCGCGGCCGTCGGCGGCGGCGAGCGGGAGGCCGACGGTGTCCCTGTTCCGGACGGTCCGGACGGTCCGGACGGTCCGGGTGCCCCGGACGTCAGCGATACCCCCGTGCCCACCCCCGTCGGCCCCCGCCGTCGCGGCTGGGCCTCCTGGAGTGGGCGGGTCCGGGCGCGGCGGGAGGCCTGGCGGGAGGCTCATCCCGGCGCCGCCTCCGCACTGTCCATCGGCGTCAGCGTGCTGTGCGCCGCGCTGGTGATCGCCGCGCTGGTGATGCCGAACACCGTCGTCGGGATCGGGCCGGCGAAGTTCCTGCGGATACCGTCCGAGGGGATCATCGCGGCCGCCGTCGCGCTGGCGCTGCCCCGGCGGCCCCGTACCGTACTGGCCGCGGTGTTCGGCGTCGTGCTCGGTGCGCTGACCCTGATCAACTTCCTCGACATGGGGTTCAACGAATACCTCGGCCGGAGCTTCAACACCATCCTGGACTGGAGCCTGCTCGGCGACGCGGAGTCGTACCTGGAGGACACCCTGGGCAGGACGGCCACCGTCGCCGTCAGCGTCGGTGCCGTCGTCCTCGTGCTGCTGCTGTTCGTGCTGCTCGCCCTGGCGACGGTACGGCTGAGCAATCTGCTGGCCCGGCATCCGGGGCGGGCCACCCGCGGCACACTGATCGCGGGCGTCGTCTGGATCACCTGCTCCTCCTTCGGCCTCCAGATCACCGGCGGTGTACCGCTGGCCTCCGACCGCACCGCAGGCGCGCTGGAGGTCAAGGCCCGCCAGGTGCGGGACACCCTGCACGACGAGGCGGAGTTCCGGAAGGTCGCCAAGGTGGACGCCTTCGGGAACACCCCGGCCAACCAGCTGGTGCCGGACCTGCGCGGCAAGGACATGATCTTCACGTTCATCGAGAGCTACGGCCGCAGCGCCATCGAGGACCCGATCATGGCGCCCGATGTCGACAAGACGCTCGACGCCCAGACCAAGGCACTCGCCAAGGCCGGTTACGCCGCGAAGAGCGGGTGGCTGACGTCGGCGACCTACGGCGGCAGCAGCTGGCTCGGGCACTCCACGACCATGTCGGGGCTGTGGGTGAGCAACCAGCAGCGCTACCGGACCGTCATGGCCAGCGACCACCTCAGCATCACCAAGGCCTTCCAGAAGACCGGTGACTTCGACACGGTCGGCGTGATGCCGGGCATCCAGAAGGGCTGGCCGGAGCAGAGCTACTACGGTCTGGACAAGGTCTACAACGCCTTCCAGCTCGGGTACAAGGGGCCCAAGTTCAGCTGGTCGACGATGCCCGACCAGTACGCGCTCCAGCAGTTCCAGGACCGGGTGCACAGCAAGCAGCCGGCCGACGGCAAGTCACGGATGTCGCTCCTGATCCTGACCTCCAGCCACCAGCCGTGGGCGCCGATCCCGAAGATGGTGCCGTGGGACCAGCTGGGCGACGGTTCGGTCTTCGACGCCATCCAGAAGGCCGGCAACAAGGCGTCGGACGTCATCGCCGACACCACCAAGTCCCGCCAGGAGTACGGCAAGTCGATCCAGTACTCGGTGACCGCGCTCACCCAGTGGCTGGAGCGCTACGGCAACGACGACACGGTGCTCGTCTTCCTCGGCGACCACCAGCCGATCGCCCGGGTCAGCGGCAACCACGCCAGTCGTGACGTGCCGATCTCGATAGTCGCCAAGGACCCGAAGGTGCTGGACGCGATCAACTCCTGGAACTGGACCGACGGTCTGCGCCCGGCGCACAACGCCCCGGTGTGGAAGATGAGCTCCTTCCGCGACAGGTTCCTGACGGCCTACGGCTCCACGCCGCACCCGAAGACGAACTGACGCCCGGCTCCTCCATCGCCGCGTCGAGGACCGCCTGGGCGGCCTCCGCGGCGGTGGCGGGACCTTCGCCCCGTACCGCACCGTCCCCATGGCGGGGTGTCGAAGAACCCCGGGCCCCTGTCGAGGCCGCCTCCCGCCGAGGCCGCCTCCCGCCGAAGCCGCCTCCCGCCGAAGCCGCCTCCCGCCGAGGCCGCCCTCGGTCTCAGCCGCCGGAGGTGTCCAGCTCCGCGTCCTCGCCGATGCCCGCGCAGTCGTAGGGGTCCTTCAGCCAGCCGTCCGGCAGCACCACCCGGTTGTTGCCGGACGTGCGGCCGCGGGGGCCGTCGGCGCCCGTGGGCCAGGGCTGGTCGAGGTCCAGTTCGTCCAGGCCCGCGCGGAGTTCGGCCAGCGAGGAGGTGATGGCGAGGCGCTTGCGCATCTCGCTGCCGACCGCGAAGCCCTTGAGGTACCAGGCGACGTGCTTGCGGAAGTCGACGACTCCCTTGGACTCGTCGCCGAGCCACTCGCCGAGCAGTGTGGCGTGCCGGACCATGACGTCGGCGACCTGACGCAGGGAGGGACGCGCGATGTCGTCGTGACGGCCCTCGAACGCGGCGACCAGGTCCGCGAACAGCCACGGCCGGCCCAGGCAGCCGCGTCCGACGACCACTCCGTCGCAGCCCGTCTCCCGGACCATCCTGAGCGCGTCCTCGGCCGACCAGATGTCGCCGTTGCCGAGGACCGGGATCTCCGGGACGTGCTCCTTGAGGCGGGCGATGGCCTCCCAGTCGGCGGTGCCGCCGTAGTGCTGGGCGGCGGTGCGGCCGTGCAGCGCGATCGAGGTGACGCCCTCCTCGACCGCGATCCGGCCGGCGTCGAGGAAGGTGATGTGGTCGTCGTCGATGCCCTTGCGCATCTTCATGGTGACCGGGAGGTCGCCGGCGCCGCTGACCGCCTCGCGCAGGATCGCGCGGAGCAGGTGGCGCTTGTAGGGGAGGGCCGAGCCGCCGCCCTTGCGGGTGACCTTCGGGACCGGGCAGCCGAAGTTCAGGTCGATGTGGTCGGCCAGACCCTCCTCCGCGATCATGCGGACCGCCTTGCCGACGGTGGCCGGGTCGACGCCGTACAGCTGGATCGAGCGCGGCTTCTCGGTCGCGTCGAAGCGGATCAGCTGCATGGTCTTCTCGTTGCGCTCGACCAGCGCCCGGGTCGTGATCATCTCGCTGACGAACAGCCCCTTGCCCCCACTGAACTCTCTGCACAGGGTCCGGAAGGGCGCGTTGGTGATCCCCGCCATGGGGGCCAGGACGACCGGCGGCCGGACGGTGTGCGGGCCGATCTGGAGCGGGGTCGTGGGCTCGGGCATTCCCCCATTGTCGCGTACGACGCGCGATGCTCGGCCGGCCTGTGGACAGCCGCCGCTCCCGCACCCTCCGTCATGATCGTGTAACACTCATTAGTTAGACGCACTATCGACATGGGCGTACGATGGAACGCATGCCCGAGCTGAGCCCCCGCCGACGCATGCTCGTGCTCGCGATCTGCTGCATGAGCCTGCTGATCGTGAGCCTCGACACGACCGCCCTCAATGTCGGCCTGCCGTCCATGCAGCGTGAACTGCACGCCTCGACGGCCGGTCTGCAATGGACCATCGACGCCTACACGCTGGTCCTGGCCTCGCTGCTGATGCTCGCGGGGTCGACCGGCGACCGGGTCGGCCGCAAGAAGGTCTTCATGACGGGCCTGGTCGTCTTCTCGCTGGGCTCGCTGCTCTGCTCACTGGCGCCGAACCTCGAATCACTGATCGCGTTCCGCATGCTCCAGGCGGTGGGCGGCTCGATGCTCAACCCGGTGGCCATGTCGATCATCACCAACACCTTCACCGACCCGCGTGAGCGGGCCCGGGCGATCGGTGTGTGGGGTGCGGTGGTCGGCATATCCATGGCCGCCGGACCGCTGGTCGGCGGCCTGTTGGTGGAGTCGGTCGGCTGGCGCGCGATCTTCTGGGTCAACCTCCCGGTCGGCCTCGCCGCGCTGCTGCTGACGCTGCGTTTCGTGCCGGAGTCCCGGGCGCCGAAGGCCCGCCGGCCCGACCCGGTCGGCCAGGTGCTGGTCATCGCGCTGTTCGGCGCGCTGACATACGCGATCATCGAGGCGCCGACCGCGAGCGCGGCCACCGTGGTGCCCTTCGCGGTGGTGGCCGTCGCCGCCCTGGCCGGCCTGCTCTGGTACGAGCCGAGGCGCACCGAACCCCTCATCGACCTGCGGTTCTTCCGTTCGGCGCCGTTCAGCGGGGCCACGGTGATCGCGATCAGCGCGTTCGCGTCGCTGGGCGGCTTCCTGTTCCTGTCCACCCTGTACCTGCAGAACGTGCGCGGACTGGACGCCCTGCACGCCGGCCTGTGGATGCTGCCGATGGCCGTCCCGATGTTCCTGTGCGCCCCGCTCGCCGGCCGCCTGGTCGGCAGCCGGGGTCCACGGCTGCCGCTGGTGATCGCCGGGGTCGCGATGACCGCGAGCGCGGTGCTGTTCGCGGCCTTCGAGGCGGAGACCTCCGACACCACCCTCTTCCTCGGCTATGTCCTGTTCGGCATCGGCTTCGGCTTCGTGAACGCGCCGATCACCAACACGGCGGTCTCCGGCATGCCGAGGTCCCAGGCGGGTGTGGCCGCCGCGGTCGCCTCCACCAGCAGGCAGCTGGGCCAGACCCTGGGCGTGGCGGTCATCGGCGCGGTCCTCGCGTCGGGCATCGGCTCGTCGTCGTACCGCCAGACCTTCGTGACCGCCGCCCGCCCCGGCTGGTGGATCCTCGCCGCCTGCGGCCTCGCGGTCCTCACCATCGGCGCCCTGACGAACGGCCGCTGGGCCCGGGCGACGGCCGAGCGCGCGGCGCAGCGCCTGGAGTCGGCGGAGATACGCCAGGTCGTGGGGGCCGGCGAGCGGGTGTGACCCCCGCCCCCCGCCCCCGGCCGGTGTCGGCAGGACGGCGGCGGTCAGCAGGAGCCGAGCATCCGCTGGTGGCGGGTCCGTATCGCCTGCCCCAGGGTGCCCAGGGCCAGGGACTGCAGTAACGCCGAGATGACGAGCACGGCGGCGAAGGACCAGGGCGGCAGCTCCGCCGTACCCGATGCCGTCCGGCCCAGTGCCGCGACGAGCGGGAACGCGGGGAAGGTGACCAGCGGCGGCCAGAGCCAGGCGAAGTCCTGGGCAGGGCCGTCGGCGGCGGCGAGGGAGTCTGCCGCGGCCTTGGCGACGACGACCGCGACCACGGCGAGATAGGCCACCGAGACACGGTTGGCGAGCGTCAGTCGGACAAGGGTGCGCGCAGGGCCGGATGTCATCGGTCGTCCCCCCGGGGCCGGTTGTCGGTTCCTCTTCCTCCCTGCATGGTCTGCCGACGGCGGCGCGCTGTCCTGAGTACCCGTACTCAGCCCTGCTCCTGCCCGGCGGAGACGGCCAGCGCGTACAGCTTCTCCAGCCGCTCCCGGGACTCGTCGTCCGTCGGGGTGTAGGTCACCAGGCGGGCCCCGGTCTCGCGGGTCAGCCACAGATCCGTGTGGCACAGGGAGAGGAAACCGACGTACGGGTTGAGGAACTGCTTGGTCCGGGTGCGCAGGTCCATCACCTCGTAGCGCTCCCAGTTCGCACGGAACTCCGGGGACTCCGCGGTCAGCCGCTTGACCAGCATCTTCCAGGCGGGCTCACCGAGATGACCGGCCATCGAGGCGCGGAGTTTCGCCGCCATCAGACGGCGGGTCTCCTCCAGGTGCACGATCGAACGGCGCCACTCGGGGTTGGTGTAGACGAGGATCATGCAGTTGCGGTCCTCGGGCGGAACCGCCTCCAGGTCGCCCATCAGGCGGGCGTAGGTGCGGTTGTAGGCGAGGATGTCGTAACGGCTGTTCTGGATGCAGGCCGGGAGAGGTTCCAGGGCGCGCAGCATCTGGTCCAGCGCCGGGGTGACGCCCGTGCAGCTCGCGGCCGGGGTCGGGTCGACGGCACCGGCCAGCTGGAAGAGGTGGGCGCGCTCGCTGCCGTCGAGCAGCAGGGCGCGCGCGAGGGCGTCCAGGACCTGCACGGAGACCTGGATGTCCCGAGCCTGTTCCAACCAGGTGTACCAGGTGACGCCGACCGCGGAGAGGTGCGCGACCTCCTCGCGGCGCAGACCGGGCGTGCGGCGGCGGACGCCGTGCGGCAGGCCGACCTGCTCCGGGGTGATCCGCTCGCGTCGGCTGCGCAGGAACACGGCCAGTTCGCTGCGCCGGATACCGACGGCGCTGCGGGCCGCCGGAGCCGGCGCGGTCGCCGTCGCCGCCCTCGCCGTCGCCGTCGCCCTCGCCGTCGTCGTACGAACCGTCTCATGGGCCGAGGTCGTCATGGCTCCAGCCTGCCGCTCCGCGGATCCTGTTGCCAGGTACTTCTGCTACCAGGATGAGGAGACTCTGGTACCCGTCTGAACGCCGGAGCAGGCTCGGGACCATGACCGAAACCGTCACCACTCCGGCCGTGAGGTCCCCGTCCGCCCGGGCAGCGCTCGGCGGGCCCGGACTGTTCACCGTCCTGCTGGCCGCGGCCCTGCCCCTCGTCGACTTCTTCATCGTCAACGTCGCCCTGCCCACCATCGGAACCGACCTGCACGCGAGCGAGACGGTCCTGGAACTCGTCGTCGCCGGGTACGGCGTCGCCTACGCCGTGCTGCTGGTGCTCGGCGGCCGGCTCGGCGACCTGTTCGGGCGCCGCCGCCTCTTCCTCGCCGGCATGGCCGCCTTCGGGCTGACCTCGCTGGCCTGCGGACTGGCGCCCGGCGCCTGGTCGCTGGTGGCCGCACGGGTCGCCCAGGGCGCCGCGGCCGCCGCGATGCTCCCGCAGGTCCTCGCCACCATCCAGGCCGCCACCAGCGGCGGCCGCCGCGCCAAGGCCATGAGCCTGTACGGCGCCACCGCCGGCCTCTCCATGGTCGCCGGACAGATACTCGGCGGGGTGCTGGTCGCCGCGGACATCGCCGGCACCGGCTGGCGCTCCGTGTTCCTCGTCAACGTGCCGGTCGTGCTCGTCGGGCTGGTGCTGGGTGCGCGGTTCGTGCCGGAGACGCGGTCGCAGCGGCCCGAACCCGTCGACGGACCCGGCACCGTACTGCTCGCCCTCTCCCTGCTCACCCTGCTCGCCCCGCTCACCGAGGGCCGGGCGGCGGGCTGGCCGCTGTGGACCTGGCTGTCGCTGGCCGCGTTCCCCGGGGTGGCCGCCGCCTTCTACGCCGTGGAGCGCCGCGCCGACCGGGCCGGCCGTACCCCCCTGGTCCCGCCGAGCCTGTTCGCGCTCGCCTCGCTGCGCCGGGGGCTGGTGCTGATGGTGCCGTTCTCCATCGGCTTCAGCGGGTTCATGTTCGTGATCGCCGTGGCGCTGCAGAGCGGGGAGCGGATGGACCCGGTCCCGGCGGGGCTGGCGCTCGCGCCGATGGCCGTCGTCTTCCTGTTCGTGTCACTGGCCGGGCCGCGGCTGATCGCGCGGTACGGCAGCCGGGTGGTGACGGCCGGCTCGGTGATCCAGGGGATCGGCATCGCCCTCATCACGCTCGCCGCCTGGCGGGACTGGCCGCACCTGGACTTCACCGGGCTGCTCCCCGGGGTCGCGGTCGCCGGCGCCGGTCAGGCCCTCCAACTCCCCAACGTGCTGCGGCTGGTCATGTCGGAGGTGCCGCCCGCGCGGGCCGGCGTCGGCAGCGGGGTGATGGTCACCACCCAGCAGTCCGCCCTGGCCCTGGGCGTGGCCACACTGGGCACCCTCTTCCTCTCCCTGGTCCCGCACCAGGGCGCCCGGGACGCCCTGGTGGTCACCCTGCTGGTGCAACTGGGCCTGGTGGTGGTGACCGGCCTCCTCAGCCTGCGACTGCCCCGCACGGTGCGCTGACCGCGCCTCGGCCGTCGCCGCGCCGGACGCAGGCGCCGTGAGGCCCGCCGTTCGGCTGCGGCGCCGTCGTGGCCGGTCACGCAGTTCCCCGCGCCCCTTAGGGGCACTCAGGCCCCCCTGCCACCAGCCCGGCTACGGCGGTTCACGCGGTTCCCCGCGCCCCTCGGGGCGTTCAGCCTTCCCCGCCGCCAACCCGGCTGCGGCGCCGTCGTGGCCGGTCACGCAGTTCCCCGCGCCCCTTAGGGGCACTCAGGCCCCCCCTGCCACCAGCCCGGCTACGACGGTTCACGCGGTTCTCCGCGCCCCTCGGGGGCGCTCAGGCTCCGCTGCCGCCCAGTTCGAACCAGACGATCTTGCCGGTGCCCAGTCGGGTGGTGCCCCAGCGCCGGGCCAGCCGGTTGACCAGGAACAGGCCCCGCCCGTGCTCCTCCTCGGGTGACGCCCGGCGCAGCCTGGGCAGTTGCGGCACGTCGTCGCCGACCTCGCAGCGCACCACGTCGGTGCGCAGCAACCGCAGGCTGATCGGCCGGGAGGCGTGCCGTACGGCGTTGGTGACGATCTCGCTGACCAACAGCTCGGCGGTGTCGGTGAGTTCCTCCAGGCCCCAGCCGGCCAGGGCCTGCCGGGTGAGCCGGCGGGCCCGACCGGGGCTGCTGTCCTCCGGTTCGAGGGTCCAGTAGGCCACGTCGCTCGGCGCGATCCCGTCGAAGCGGGCGGCGAGCAGCGCGATGTCGTCGTCCCGGTCGCCGGGCCCGAGCATGTCGAGGACCTCGTCGCACAGCGCCTCCAGCGGGGGCGGCCGGTCGGGGCCGGTCAACTGGGCGGTGGCGGCGAGCCGTTCGCGCAGCTGCTCGATGCCGGTCCACACGTCGCGCAGCCGGGACTCGACCAGGCCGTCGGTGTAGAGGAGCAGGGTCGCCCCGGCGGGCGCGTCCAGCTCGACCGCCTCGAAGTCGATGCCGCCGACGCCGATCGGGGCGCCGGGCGGCACCGCGAGGACCTCCGTCTTGCCGCCGGGGTGCAGCAGGATCGGCGGCGGATGGCCGGCGTTGGCGACGGTGATGCGGTGCGAGACCGGGTCGTAGACGACGTACAGGCAGGTCGCCATGCGGTCGGTGCCCAGCCGCTGGGCCTGCTCGTCGAGGTGGTGGAGCACCTCCTGCGGCGGCAGGTCGAGGCCGGCCAGGGTCAGCGCGGTGGTACGCAGCTGGCCCATCACGGCGGCCGAGGTCATGGAGTGCCCCATGACGTCGCCGACGACGAGGGCCACCCGGCTGCCGGGCAGCGGGATCGCGTCGTACCAGTCGCCGCCGACGCGGGCGGTCTCGGCGGCGGGGAGATAGCGGACGGCCAGCCGGACGCCGGTGGGCCGGGGCAGGGAATGCGGCAGCATCGCGCGCTGCAGCCGGTCGGCGATGAAGGCCTCGCGGCTGTAGAGCACAGCTTTGTCGACGCCGAGCGCGGTGTGGGTGGCCAGCTGGGCGGCGACCAGGAGGTCGGCGGGCTCGAACGCCGGGCGCTCCGGGCGGCGCAGGAAGATCACCGCGCCGGTGACCCGGCGGCGGCCGCGCAGCGGGGCGAGGATCGCGTGCGTTCCGGCCCAGCCGTTCAACGCGCTGTCCTCGCCGACGAGTTCGCTCAGCGCGGCCCGGGTCGCCGGGTCGTCGGCGAACACCGGCCGGACCCCGCGCAGCACCTCGGCGAGCGCGCCGCCGGGCACCACCTCGCTCCAGTCGGCCGCGTCCAGGTCGTCCTGCTCGTCGTCGACGGTCTCGGCCGGCCAGACCAGGCCCTCGGCGCCGGGACCCTTGATCCGGTCGGTGCGGCGCAGCCGCAGCACGGCGGGGCCGGCCGGGCGTTCGTCGCCGACCGGCAGCGGGTCGCGCAGATAGACGAGGGCCGCGTCAGAGTACGTCGGTACGGCGGCCCGGCACAGGCCGAGCACGATCTCGTCGGTGTCGAAGCCGCGGGCGATCCGGCGGGTGGCGGCGCCGACGTAGCGCAGCCGGTCCTCGTCCGGGGCCCTGGGGGCGGCGGGCCGGACCTGCGGGGCGTCGGTGTCCTCGCTCACGCCGAGCGCGGCCTGTGCCGCCAGCGCGTCGGCCAGGGCGATGTCGTCCGCCACGAAGTCCTCCCGGTCCATGCGCCGCAGGAACACCGCGACGCCCACGACGGCGTCGGGCGCGCGCAGCGGGGCGAGCAGGACCCTGTTCCCCTGCGGGAGACGGGGAGCGCTCCCGAGCAGCTCACGCAGGGCCTCCTCGATGTCGTCCGGACCTCTGCCGCGCGCTCTGCCGCACCGCAGGAACCCGGCCAGCACTCCGTCGGAGGACACCGGGGCGACGGCCGGGGGTGCGCCGCCCATCAGGCCGCCGAGTTCGGCCGGCGGTCCGTCCAGGAGCAGGCGCAACGGGCCGTCCGGGTCCCGCCGTTGCTCGGCGAGGTAGACGAACACCCCGTCCGCCAGGTCCGGGACGGTCGACAGGCACAGTTCCCTGACGACCTGGGCCGCGCCCTCGGCGCGAGCGATCCGGCGGCCGGAGACGGCCAGGAAACGTTGAGGATCCGGCAGCATCGCCTCTCCGTGCCGGTGGCCGCTTCAGCTAAGGTCGCTCTCATCTTGAGCCTTGGTCAATGCCGTGTCCAGGGTTTCCGCCGGTACACCAAGTCCGGCTCGTGGTCGCAGGGTTGGTCCGGCAGCCCGGATCCGCACCGGGAACGGCCTGTCCAGCGGCGGAATCCCGGCCGCCCGGACACGGCTTGGCCAACTCACTGTGAAGAAATCCCCGTTGATGTTCGTCGTGCTGCACACTCCTCCCGTCGACACGTGCCGAACGGCAGATCGGGCACCGACTCGGAGGCGTCATGTCACAGATCGACTCGAGCAAGGTCAGCCGCTGGGACCAGCACGGGCGGGAACACACGGTGCGGGTGCGGCGCACCGGCATCCAGCGCACGATCAGGTGCGACACCTGCGGCTGGCGGCAGGGCGCGCAGTTCCTGCCCTGGCTGAAGGCGGAGGAGCATCTGGCCGAGGCCCACCAGGCCACCGTGGACCCCGCGGGAGCCCAGCCCTCCCGATGAGTTTCCGCCGGTGCGGGAGTCGTACACCCGACCGCACCCGACGGAAGGACGACCGATGACCGTGTCCCCGCTCCATGCCACCCTGCGCCGCCATGTCGACGGCGGAACGGTTCCCGGGGCCGTCGGGCTGGTCGCCCGGGGTGCCGACGTGGAGGTCGTGACCGTCGGGGACCTGGATGCCGAGGGGTCCGCGCCGATGACCCGGGAGTCGATCTTCCGGATCGCCTCGATCACCAAGCCGGTCACCGCGGCGGCGGTGCTGACGCTGGTCGACGAGGGGCGGATCGGGCTCGGCGACCCGGTGGCCGAGTGGCTCCCCGAGCTGGCCAAGCCGGTGGTGGTCCGGACGCCCGCGAGTCCCGTCGACGACGTCGTGCCGGCCGACCGCCCGGTCACCGTGGAGGACCTGCTCAGTTTCCGCGCCGGCTGGGGCCTTCCCGACGACTTCGCGCTGCCCGCCGCGCGGGCCCTGTTCGCGGTGCAGGATCACAGCCGCCCCTTCCAGGACTGGCCGGACCCGGACACCTGGCTGGGGCTGCTCGCCCAGGTGCCGATGCTGCACCAGCCGGGCGAGGCCTGGCTGTACGGCACCTCGTCCGCCCTGCAGGGCATCCTGGTCGCCCGGGTGTCGGGCCGTCCCCTCCCCGACTTCCTGGCGGAGCGGATCTTCGAACCGCTGGGCATGCGGGACACGGCGTTCGAGGTGCCGGCGTCGAAGCGGGACCGCTTCACCTCGTCCTACGCAACCGCCGAGGACGGCACCCTGCGCCTGACGGACACCCCGGACGGCGACTACAACCGCCTGCCGCGTTTCCCCTCGGGCGGCGGGGGCCTGGTCTCCACGGCCGACGACTGGCTGGCGTTCGCCCGGCTGCTGCTGAACGCGGGCGTCGCCCCCGACGGCCGCCGGCTCCTGTCCGCCACCTCGGTCAGCCGGATGACCACCAACCATCTGACGGCGGCCCAGCGCGAGCGCGCCACCCTCTTCCTGGAGGGTCAGGGCTGGGGCTACGGCGGCCAGGTCGACGTCACCCCGGCCGACCCCTGGAACGTCCCCGGCCGCTACGGCTGGGTGGGCGGCACCGGCACCACCGCGCACCTGGTCCCCGCCACTGGCGCGGTCACGGTCCTGCTGACCCAGGTGGCCATGACGGGCCCGACCCCGAACCCGCTGATGCGGGACTTCTGGCGGGTCACCGCCTAGCCCTTCGATTACTGCATTCGGGTGATAGTGCGAGTAAGAATCGCGAGGTCAGCGCACATGTCGCCACCTGCGGACTTTACCGGAGCAAGGGGCGGCCCTCACCGCTTGCGAACCCTCCCGGGTCGCCGTCCGGTACGGCCCGGCCAAGCCTGGAGGAGTCCCCCGTCCTCGTCGACAGGAGCTCTGCCATGCACCGCATCCACCGCCCGGTGTCCCGGGCCCTCGCCGCCGGCGCCCTCTCGCTGGCGCTGCTGTCGGCCGGTACCGCCGGCGCCTTCGCCGCGGAGGCCAAGCCGACCCCCGCGCCCAGCAGCCCCATGCCGAAGCCGAGCCCGTCCATGTCCACCATGGGCTCGATCACGGTCAAGGCGAGCAAGACCTCGGCCAAGGCCGGTGACACGGTGACCTTCACCGGTCGCACCCAGGGTCTGAAGATCGGCACGCCGCTGGTGCTCCAGCACCAGCACAACGGCAAGTGGGTCCCGCTCAGGGCGAGCGTCAAGATCAAGAACGGCAGCGCCTACGCACTGACCTCGAAGATCAACACCAAGGGCACCGAGCATCTGCGGATCGCGGCCGGCAAGACCCACTCCCCCACGGTCACCGTCAAGGTGAGCTGAGGCCGCGCAGCAGTAGATCCACCAACGAGGCGAAGTCCGCCTCGGCCTCCGGCCGCACCCATTCACGCGCGTACCCCGGGTCGTGGAAGCGGCCGGTGGCCTGGAAGACGACCCGGGCCGCCGCGGCGGGGTCGGACACGGTGAAGGCTCCCGTGCCGGCCCCGTCCCGGAGGATCTCGGTGAGCTGCCCGGTCAGGTCGTCGATGTGCTCGGTGACCGCCGGGCCGTTCTCGTCGACCAGCACCATGTAGGTGGCGAACAGTTCCGGATCGTCGCCCGCCTTGCGGCGCTTCGCGTCGAAGAGCGCCCACAGCCAGTCGCGCAGCCGCACGTCCGGAGCGCGGTCCTCGGCCACGATGACGGACAGCACCCGCGAGGTGCGGTCCAGCCACCGCTTGGTCACCGCCTCCCGCAGCGCCGCCTTGGTCCGGAAGTGCCGGTACACACTGCCGTGGCTGACGCCGAGCGCACGGGCCACGTCCACTACGGTGGCCTTGGCCGGGCCGTGCCGGCGCAGCACCTCCTCGGTGGCCTCCAGGATGCGCTCGGCGGTCAGGGCCGGGGTCGGGGTCGGGGACGTCGCTGCCATGGCCTAGACGGTACCCGGCGCCGCGGTCAGTGCTCGGTGCCGAGATGGCTCATCTGCGCGGCCGGGTAGCGGGTGCCCGCCGCCGCGTCCGCCGGTACCGCCTCCTCGATCGCCGCCAGGTCGGCCGCGTCCAGCGTGACGTCCAGCGCGCCCAGCGACTCGGCGAGCCGCTCGCGGGTGCGGGCGCCGACGAGCGGCACGATGTCGTCGCCGCGGGAGAGCACCCAGGCGATGGCGATCTGCGCGACGGTCACGCCCTTCTCGTCGGCGATCTTGCGCAGGGCCTCGACGAGGTCGAGGTTGTGCTGGAGGTTGTCGCCCTGGAAGCGGGGCGAGAAGGCCCGGAAGTCGCCCGCGCCGAGCTGCCGGTCGCGGGTGAAGTGGCCGGAGATCAGACCCCGGGACAGCACGCCGTACGCGGTGATGCCGATGCCCAGCTCACGGGTGGTGGGCAGGATCTCCCGCTCGATGTCGCGGGTGATGATCGCGTACTCGATCTGGAGGTCGGAGATGGGTGCGGTGGCGGCGGCCCGGCGGATGTTGTCCACGGAGGCCTCGCTGAGGCCGATGTGCCGGACGTATCCCTGCTCGACCAGTTCGGCGATCGCGCCGACCGTCTCCTCGATCGGCACGTCCGGGTCGACGCGGGCGATCCGGTAGACGTCGATGTGGTCGACGCCGAGGCGCTGGAGGGAGTAGGCGGCGAAGTTCTTCACGGCCTGCGGGCGGCCGTCGTAGGCGTTCCAGCCGCCGGCCGGGTCGCGCAGGGCGCCGAACTTGACGCTGGTCAGGGCCTTTTCACGGAGGGTGGCGGGGGCGGTGCGCAGGGCCTCGCCGACCAGCATCTCGTTGTGGCCCATGGCGTAGAAGTCGCCGGTGTCGAGGAGTGTCACGCCCGCGTCGAGGGCGGCGTGGACGGTGGCGATCGACTCGGCGCGGTCGGCCTCTCCGTAGAGGGCGGACATACCCATGCAGCCGAGGCCGAGGGCGGAGACGCGGGGGCCGGTGGTTCCGAGGGTGCGGGTGTGCATCGTCATGGCTCCACCTTGGCATGACAGCTGACAGATTTCAATATCTGTCATTCCATACCCGTCGCGAGCCGTCCGGGGCGCACCCGTTTCTGGTCCAGACCTATTGACGAGAGGTCTGGACCACGAGCACTGTCATGGCTACGACACCTCGCCGCACCCCCACCGGGAGGATCCGTATGTTCCGCCGCGCCCTCAGCCTGCTCGCCGCCGCGCTGGCGACCGCCGCGCTCACCCAGCTCCCCGCCGCCGCGCCCGCCTCCGCCGCCGACACCTGCGCGGTGAAGTCACGGCCCGCCGGAAAGGTCCTGCAGGGCTACTGGGAGAATTGGGACGGCTCCGCCAACGGTGTCCACCCGCCCTTCGGCTGGACCCCGATCACCGACTCCCGGATCGCCGCGCACGGCTACAACGTGATCAACGCGGCCTTCCCGGTGATCCGTTCCGACGGGACGGCCCTGTGGGAGGACGGCATGGACGCCGGCGTGAAGGTGGCGACGCCTGCGGAGATGTGCGCGGCGAAGGCGGCCGGCCAGACCATCCTGCTGTCGATCGGCGGCGCCGCGGCCGGCATCGACCTGAGCTCGTCCGCCGTGGCCGACCGGTTCGTCGCGACGATCGTCCCGATCCTGAAGAAGTACAACTTCGACGGTATCGACATCGACATCGAGACCGGCCTGGTGGGCAGCGGGTCCATCACCCAGCTCTCCACCTCGCAGGCCAACCTGGTCCGCATCATCGACGGTGTCCTCGCCCAGATGCCGGCGGGCTTCGGCCTGACGATGGCCCCGGAGACGGCGTACGTCACCGGCGGCAGCATCACCTACGGCTCGATCTGGGGCGCCTACCTGCCGATCGTCAAGAAGTACGCCGACAACGGCCGGCTGTGGTGGCTCAACATGCAGTACTACAACGGGAGCATGTACGGCTGCTCCGGCGACTCCTACTCGGCGGGCACGGTGGCCGGCTTCACCGCCCAGACCGACTGCCTCAACAAGGGCCTGGTCGTGCAGGGTACGACGATCAAGGTGCCGTACGACAAGCAGGTCCCGGGGCTGCCCGCGCAGTCGGGAGCGGGCGGCGGCTACATGTCACCGAGCCTGGTCGCCCAGGCCTGGAACCACTACGGCACGTCCCTCAAGGGTCTGATGACCTGGTCGCTCAACTGGGACGGCTCGAAGAACTGGACGTTCGGCGACAACGTGAAGGCACTGCAGCACCGCTGACCCCACCGAACCGGCCGAGTCCCCCAACCCGAAACGCCCACCCGCCAGCCGACCGAGTCGGGTGGCGGGTGGGCGCAAAGGCGTGCGGACCCCGGACCTAGCAGCCCAGCAGGCGCCCGGCGAGGTAGCCCTCGATCTGGTCCAGCGAGATGCGCTCCTGCTTCATCGAGTCACGCTCCCGGACCGTCACCGCGTTGTCCTCGAGCGTGTCGAAGTCGACGGTCACGCAGTACGGCGTACCGATCTCGTCCTGACGGCGGTAGCGGCGGCCGATGGCACCGGCGTCGTCGAACTCGATGTTCCAGTTCTGCCGCAGGGCGGTGGCCAGCCCCTTGGCCTTCGGGGACAGCTCGGGGTTGCGGGACAGTGGCAGGACCGCGACCTTCACCGGCGCCAGACGGTGGTCCAGGCGCAGCACCGTGCGCTTCTCCAGCTTGCCCTTGGCGTTCGGCGCCTCGTCCTCGACGTAGGCGTCCAGGAGGAACGCGAGCATCGCACGGCCGACACCGGCCGCCGGCTCGATGACGTACGGCGTCCAGCGCTCCCCGGCCTCCTGGTCGAAGTAGGAGAGGTCCTGGCCGGAGGCCTTGGAGTGGGCGTTCAGGTCGTAGTCGGTGCGGTTGGCGACGCCCTCCAGCTCACCCCACTCGTTGCCGCCGAACTGGAAGCGGTACTCGATGTCGGCGGTGCGCTTGGAGTAGTGGGAGAGCTTCTCCTTCGGGTGCTCGTACCACCGCATGTTCTCCTCGCGCATGCCCAGCCCGGTGTACCAGTTCCAGCGCTGCTCCATCCAGTACTCCTGCCACGTCTCGTCCTCGCCCGGCTTGACGAAGAACTCCATCTCCATCTGCTCGAACTCGCGGGTGCGGAAGATGAAGTTGCCGGGCGTGATCTCGTTGCGGAAGGACTTGCCCATCTGCGCGATGCCGAACGGCGGCTTGCGGCGCGAGGTGGTCTGCACCTGGGCGAAGTTGGTGAAGATGCCCTGCGCGGTCTCGGGACGCAGGTAGGCGACCGAGCCGCTGTCCTGGGTCGGGCCGAGGTGCGTCGACAGCAGACCCGAGAACTGCTTGGGCTCGGTGAACTGGCCCTTGTTGCCGCAGTTCGGGCAGTTCACGTCCGCCAGGCCGTTCTCCGGGAGGCGGTTGTGCTTGGCCTCGTAGGCCTCCTCCAGGTGGTCGGCGCGGAACCGCTTGTGGCAGGCGGTGCACTCGGTCAGCGGGTCCGTGAAGGTGGCGACGTGACCGGAGGCCACCCAGACCTCCGGGGCCAGGATGACGGACGAGTCGAGACCGACCACGTCCTCGCGCGACGTCACCATGTAGCGCCACCACTGGCGCTTCAGGTTCTCCTTGAGCTCGACACCGAGCGGCCCGTAGTCCCAGGCGGCCTTCTGGCCGCCGTAGATCTCACTGCAGGGGAATACGAAGCCACGGCGCTTGCTCAGGCTGACGATGGTGTCGATCTTGTCGGCGGCCACGGTGCTCTCTTCATTACGACGACGGGCGACGAAGCGAGATGCTTCAGAGCGAATGCTTCAGGTTACCGGCGGGGGCTCCCCCTCAACCAAATCGGTCCCCCATCACGGACAGACCGCCCAGGGCTTACCGAGGTCTTACCGGTGGTTGTTGACAACGGTTTCCATGTTTGTTGAAAATGACTCTCATGAACGTACGACGCCGCCTCATACCCGCGGCCGCCGCGGCCACCGTCACCGCACTCGGCATAGCGACCCTCACCGCCTGCGGAGGTGACGCCACGGCGGCCCAGACCGGCAAGTTCGACGTCGTCGCGTCGTTCTACCCGATGGCCTTCCTCGCCGACCGGATCGGCGGGAACCACGTCCACGTCACCAGTCTCACATCGCCCGGCCAGGAGCCGCACGACCTGGAGATCAGCCCCAAGCAGATCATCGGGATCGAGAAGTCCGACGCGGTCCTCTACCTGAAGAACCTCCAGCCCTCCGTCGACGACGCCGTCGCCCAGTCCTCGGTGGGGACGAAGATCGACGCGGCCGCCCTGACCACGCTGGAGCAGCACGGCAACGAGGTCGGCGGCCACGCGGCCTCGCACGACACCTCCAGGAACGAGGAACTGTCCGGCCTCGACCCCCACATCTGGCTGGACCCGGTGCGCTACGCCCAGGTCGCCGAGGGGGTCGGCAAGGCCTTCGAGAAGGCCGACCCGGACCACGCGGCCGACTACAAGAAGAACACCGCCGCCCTGGTCAAGAAGCTGGACGCGCTCAACACCCAGTTCAAGGACGGCCTGGCGAACACGAGGACCAAGGTCTTCATCACCACCCACGCGGCCTTCGGCTACCTCGCCGAGCGCTACGGCCTGACCGAGGAGGCCATCAACGGCCTCGACCCGGAGTCCGAGCCGAGCGCGGCCCGTGTGAAGGACCTGGAGACCATGGCCAAGGCCGACGGCGTCAGCACCGTGTTCTACGAGACGCTCGTCAGCGACAAGACCGCCAAGACCATCGCCGCCGACGCCGGACTGAAGACGGACGTCCTCGACCCGATCGAGGGGATCACCGGCAAGTCCCGCGGCAAGGACTACTTCGCGGTCCAGGAAGCCAACCTCAAGGCCCTGCGCACAGCCCTGGGCGCCCAGTGAGTGGAGAGAAGATGACCGGCGAGCCCGTCATAACCCTGCGCGGGGTCACCGCCGAGCTGGGCTCGCGCCCGGTGCTGCGCGGCATCGACCTCACCGTGCACCGCGGCGAGGTCGTCGCGCTGCTCGGCGCGAACGGCTCCGGCAAGTCGACCGCGATCCGCACGATCATCGGCCAGGTACCGGCCGGCGGCGGCGAGATCACGCTGTTCGGCACCCCACGCGGCACCTTCCGCGACTGGTCCCGGGTCGGCTACGTCCCGCAGCGCACCACCGCCGCGGGCGGTGTCCCCGCCACCGTCACCGAGGTCGTCTCCGCCGGCCTCCTCTCCCGCACCCGCTTCGGCCTCTTCCGCAAGGCCCACCACCAGGCCGTACGGGACGCGCTCGGCCTGGTCGGGATGGCGGACCGGGCCAAGGACAACGTCGAGGCGCTCTCCGGCGGCCAGCACCAGCGGGTGCTGATCGCCCGCGCCCTGGTCGCCCGCCCCGAACTGCTGATCATGGACGAGCCGATGGCGGGCGTCGACCTGGCCAGCCAGGAGATCCTCGCGCGGACCCTGCGCGAGCAGGTCGAGCAGGGCACCACGGTCCTGCTGGTCCTGCACGAACTGGGCCCGCTGGAGCCGCTGATAGACCGCGCGGTCGTGCTGCGCGACGGCTGCGTCCTGCACGACGGACCGCCCCCGCGGGCCGTGGGCCAGCACGCCCTTCCCGGCCACGACCACGTCCACCCCCACGAACACGCGCCGATCCGCACGGGACTGCTGAGCTGATGGACTTCCTGAACTACGCCTTCATGCAGCGGGCCCTGCTCGCCGCCGTCCTGGTCGGCCTCACCGCCCCCGCCATCGGTATCTACCTGGTCCAGCGTCGCCAGGCCCTGATGGGCGACGGCATCGGCCATGTCGCGATGACGGGTGTCGGTCTCGGCTTCCTGCTCTCCACCTCCCCGGTGTGGATGGCCACCGCCGTCTCCGTGCTCGGCGCGATCCTGATGGAGCTGATCCGCTGGTACGGCAGGACCCGCGGCGACATCGCCCTCGCGATGCTCTTCTACGGCGGGATGGCCGGCGGGGTGATGCTGATCAACCTCGCGCCGGGCGGCTCCAACGCCAACCTGATGTCGTACCTCTTCGGCTCGCTGTCGACGGTGTCGGAGTCGGACGTGACCGCGATCTGCGTGCTCGCCGCCTTCGTCCTCCTGGTCACCCTCGGTCTGCGCCGGCAGCTGTTCGCGGTGAGCCAGGACGAGGAGTTCGCGCGGGTGACGGGTCTGCCGGTGCGGGCGCTGAACCTGCTGACGGCGGTCACGGCGGCGGTCACGGTGACGGTCGCGATGCGCGTGGTGGGGCTGCTGCTGGTGTCGGCGCTGATGGTGGTCCCGGTGGCCGCCGCCCAGCAGCTGAGCCGGAGCTTCGCGGCCACGTTCGCGATCGCCGTCGCGATCGGGGTGACGGTGACGATCGGGGGCACGATCACGTCGTACTACCAGTACGTTCCGCCGGGCGCGACGATCGTGCTGCTGACGATCGCCGCGTTCATCGTGCTGAGCCTGCTGGCCGCGCCGCTGGCCCGGCGACGCGCCCGTGCGGCGGCCGCGCGGCGGCCCGCCGGGGATCCGGCGGAGTGCGCGATTCCGGCCGGTCGGCAGGCCGCCGACGAGGTCGGCGTCTGACCGGGCACACTCCGGGCTGGCACAATGGCCCGGCAGAAGCAGTGATCTGAGGAGGCAACCGGTGACGACCGCTGGACCGCCCGTGAAGGGCCGCTCGACCCGTCAGCGGGCAGCCGTGGCGGCGGCCCTGGACGAGGTCGACGAGTTCCGCAGCGCGCAGGAACTGCACGACATGCTCAAGCACAAGGGCGACTCGGTGGGCCTCACCACGGTGTACCGCACCCTCCAGAACCTCGCCGACGCCGGCGAGGTGGACGTCCTGCGCACGTCCGAGGGCGAGTCGGTGTACCGACGCTGCTCCACGGGCGAGCACCACCATCACTTGGTCTGCCGCGTGTGCGGCAAGGCGGTGGAGGTGGAGGGCCCCGCGGTGGAGAAGTGGGCGGAGGCGATCGCCGCCGAGCACGGGTACGTGAACGTGGCGCACACCGTGGAGATCTTCGGTACGTGTGCGGACTGCGCGGGGTGCGCCGCGGGGTGAGCCGGTTGTCCGGGCGCGGCCCGGTGAGGGTTGCTCGCGCCCACGCGCCGGAGCCGCAAATTGATACAGCCCCGCGCCCCTTACGGGGCGCCCCGGCGGCACGGGTGGGCGCAGCGGCACCCGGCCGGCGCCGGTGAGCGTCCCACCTGCCCCAACCCCCGGTCAGCTCCTCCCGAAGCAGCGCTCCAGTTCGTTCAGGTCGTAGAACTTGCTGTTCTTCCTGATCGGGTGGCAGCCCGCCTTGAAGGCGATCTCCTTCTCGTTGTAGAGCATCCGCACCAGGTAGTCGTCGCCCTTCCGGAAGACGTCCCACTGGATGTTGGAGGCCAGGGAGGCGACCTCGGCACCGCGCCAGGGGCTGTCGGCGTAGGTGTACGTCCGGCCCGGCGTCGCGGCCTTCTCGCTGCCCGGCAGCCGCATCAGCGCGGCCAGCGGGATGATCTCCTCGGCGTGGGTGAAGCGGAGTTCGGCGCCCAGCGTGCTGGTGCCGTCCCGCTTGGCCTCGGCCTGCTCGAAGAAGTCGTCGAGGAGGACGCCGGCCATCTTGTAGGTGATGTCGCTGTCCGAGAAGCTCGGACCCTTCTCGTAGAAGTCCTCGGCGTCGCTGAGGTAGCCGAACCAGGCCGCGTCGCGCGGGGCGATGTAGCGGTCGAGGTCCCAGCCCCTGCCGTCCGGGCTCTCCTCGCTCATCGCGGGCGCGATGGCGTAGAGGTTGTAGACGGCCTGGGCGGCGGTGATGTCGGAGGCCGTGGCGGAGAACTCGCCGTTCACGACCCGCTTGACGAACGCCGGCTCGAAGATCTTGCCGAGGACCCGGGCGGCGGCCCGGTGCGAGGCCGGCTGGTCGGTGACCGCCTCCAGGGTCGAGGCCAGCCGCTCGTCGCTCGCCAGCCACTTCTGGTAGTCGGCGCCGCCGGCGGACTTGTGGAAGTAGAGCAGGTCCTTGTCGACCCGGGCGGTGCCGAGCGAGGCCCTGAGCGCCGGGTCGGCGTCGGTGAGGGCGGTGGAGAAGACCGTACCGCTGTCGACCGCACGGCCCTGGCCCGAGCTGACGACGTCGATCTTCTCGCCGTTCCTGGCGATGGACGCGAAGAGGCCGGGCAGGCGCTTGTCCAGGCGGACGGCGGTGGCGCGGAGCTCGTCCTTGCCGCGGCCGCTGAGGTTGCCGTACCCGATGGCGCTCATGGCCGCCTCGATGGCCTGTACGTCCGGGCCGAACTCCTTGCCGAGCTCGGTGAGTTGACCATCGGCCTCGGCCTGGTTCCACAGCGCGAGAATCGTGGCGCCGTCCTCGCCGTCGGTGGCCGAGCGGGATCCGTGCCGGGAGACGTTCTCGGTGAACACGGCGGTGTACCCGGCGGGCGCGTGCTGGTAGGTGCGCGGGTTCTGGCCGGGGGTGTACACGGCCTTGGTGCCGTAACTGTCGTGGCGGGTGAGCCCGTTGTCCGTGGCGTGCGCGGGCAGCGCGGTGAGGAACAGGGCGCCCAGGGCGAGGACAGGGGTGACACGCTTCATGAGGGACCGTTCCAGAGGCGGGAGACCGGGGTGGCCTGGCATGATCTCCCGCATCCTGGACGGCTCTCGTGAACGGCGGGTGGCCGTCAGTCGCCGGGCTGGTTGCCCTCCATGGCCAGCAGCTCCTCGTTGGGGATGGCGCCGCCGAACCGGCGGTCCCGGGAGGCGAATTCGAGGCACGCGCGCCACAGGTCACGGCGGTCGAAGTCGGGCCACAGGACGTCCTGGAAGACCATCTCGGCGTAAGCGCTCTGCCAGAGCAGGAAGTTGGAGGTGCGCTGCTCGCCGCTGGGGCGCAGGAACACGTCCACGTCCGGCATGTCCCCGTAGTACATGTGCTTCTGGATGGTCTTCTCGGAGACCTTCGACGGGTCGAGGCGGCCCGCCTTGACCTCCTCGGCGATGGCCTGCACCGCGTCGGCGATCTCGGCGCGGCCGCCGTAGTTCATGCAGAAGTACAGGGTGAGCAGGTCGTTGCCCTTGGTCTGCTCCTGGGCGACCTGGAGCTCCTTGGCGACCGACTTCCACAGCCGGGGCATCCGGCCCGCCCAGCGCACCCGGATGCCGAGCTCGTCGAGCTGGTCGCGGGTCTTGCGGATGAAGTCGCGGTTGAAGTTCATCAGGAAGCGGACCTCTTCGGGCGAGCGCTTCCAGTTCTCGGTGGAGAAGGCGTAGAGGGAGATGTTCCGGACGCCGATCTCGATGGAGCCCTGGAGCACGTCCAGGACGCGCTCGGCGCCGACCTTGTGCCCCTCGGTGCGCGGCAGCCCGCGCTCCTTCGCCCAGCGGCCGTTGCCGTCCATGACGATGGCCACATGGTTCGGGACCAGCTCGCCCGGGAGCTTCGGCGGCCGGGCACCGGACGGGTGTGGCTCCGGCGTCCGGTACTCGCGGCGCCGGCTCCCCAGGATCCCGCGTACGACCATGTGCTTCTCGTCTCCCTCTAGCTCTTCTCTACGTACCTGAGCGAGCGCAGCCCCCGCTCCAGGTGCCAGTGCAGATAGGCGGACACCAGTCCGCCGCCCTCCCGGACGTGCCGTGCCTCGGCCGCGTCCGCCGTCTCCCAGTCTCCCGTAAGCAGCGCGCCGAGGAGAACCAGGGTCTGCGGGGAGGGTACGACGCTGCCGGGCACCCGGCAGTCGACGCAGACGCTGCCGCCGGAGGCGACCGAGAAGAAACGGTTCGGGCCGGGCATTCCGCACTTGGCGCAGGAGTCGAAGCTGGGCGCGTAGCCGTTGACGGCGAGGGAGCGCAGCAGGAAGGCGTCGAGGACGAGGTGGGGTGCGTGCTCGCCGCGGGCCAGGGTCCTGAGCGCCCCCACCAGCAGCAGATACTGCTGCACCGCGGGCTCGCCCTCATGATCCGTGAACCGCTCGGCGGTCTCCAGCATGGCCGTCCCCGCGGTGTACCGGGCGTAGTCGGTGACGATCCCGCCGCCGTACGGCGCGATGGTCTCGCCCTGGGTGCACAGCGGCAGCCCGCGCCCGATCAGCTCGCTCCCCCGCGCGAAGAACTGCACGTCCACATGGGAGAACGGCTCGAGCCGCGCCCCGAACTTCGACTTCGTCCGCCGCACCCCACGCGCGACGGCCCGCACCCGGCCGTGTCCGCGGGTGAGCAAGGTGATGATCCGGTCCGCCTCACCCAGCTTCTGGGTGCGCAGCACGATGCCGTCGTCGCGGAACAGGCTCATGCGCCCATTCTGCCCTGCCGTGGCGGGGGACCGGTCCGGACCGGAACCTTCAAGGCACCTCGCCGCGGCTGCGGGCGTTGGCGTGGGCGGTGGCCGCGCTGAGCCGTTCGGCCTGGGTCGCGATCCGTACGGCGTCCGGGTGGGCGTCCCACTCACGCCCTCCCCCGTACGGCCTCAGCTGCACATAGGGGCCTTCGTGCCCCATGACGATGCCCAGCCGTCCGGTACGGGTGTCGACGGCGCAGGAGCCGACGGGGAGGTTCTTCGCGTTCACCTCACCTGGCTCCCCCGCCCCCGGGAATTTCACGCTTCGCACCACTGAGGTGGCGCTGCGTGCCTAGACTCGGCCGGAGTCTGTCCCGGACGGCGGCCCGAGCCCGGGCTTCCGGGTCCGCCTGCCGTTCGCGCGGTGCCGGTCGCCGGTCCGCGGCTGCCGCGGCGCCGGCTCACATCAGCCCCGCCGCCGCGAGGTGCTTGCCCACGCACTCGATCTCCGCCTGCGACAGCGGCACCTGCGGCTCCGCGGTGACCGGGGACCCGATGACCCCGCGCAGATGCAGTGCCGCCTTGAACGCGCCCAGCGCCGCCGAGCTGCCGCCCATCCGGCGCCCGTCGCCGACCCGGACCATCGCGAACAGCCCGCACAACCGCTCCTGTTCGGCCCGCGCCCGCTCCCAGTCACCGGCCCGGCAGAGCCGGTGGAGACGGACATACCCGTCCGGGTCGACGTTGGCGAGCCCCGGTACCGCCCCGTCGGCGCCCAGTGCGAGGGCAGAGTCGACGGTCAGCTCGGAGCCGGTCAGCGCGCTGAAGCGGGGCAGGCCCCGGCTGCCGGTGACGACCTCGCGGAAGCCCGCCAGGTCGCCGCTGGAGTCCTTCAGCCCGGTCAGCACCCCGTCGGCGGCCAGTTCCAGCACCAGGTCGGCGGGGAGCTTGGCGTGGACGGCGACCGGGATGTCGTAGGCGATCACCGGGACGGGCGAGCGGTCGGCGACCAGCCGGAAGTGGCGGGCGATCTCGGCGGGGTGGGTGCGGGTGTAGAAGGGTGCGGTGACGACGATCGCGTCCGCGCCGGCGGAGGTGACGGACTCGACGTGGTCCAGGACCCGGGGCGTGGTCATGTCGATCACGCCCGCCAGCACCGGGAGCCGCCCGGCCGCGTGCGTCACCACGGTCTCCGTGACCAGCCTGCGCTGCCGGTCCGTCAGGTATGCCACCTCGGATGTCGAGCCCAGCACGAACAGGCCGTCCACTCCGGCCGCCACCAGATGGTCGACGAGCCTGCGCAGGGACGGGACGTCCACCTCGCGGTCCGGGGTCAGGGGGGTGCAGACGGGCGGTACGACACCGGTCAGCGGGGTGGGCAGGGTCATCAGGGCTCCCTGGGCAGGCGGTGGCTCGGCTGGTCCTCCTCCAGTGGATGGTGACAGCGGTAGCGGTGAGCGGTGCGTGACGCGGCCGTGAAGTCAGGCATGCGGACGGCACACTCGTCGTCCGCCTTCCAGCAGCGGGTGCGGAACGGGCACCCGGACGGCGGGCGGGTGGCCGAGGGGACCGGACCGGTGAGCGGGATGGGTTCGATCGGGCTGAGCAGGCCGGGGGCGGCCGAGAACAGGGCCCTGGTGTACGGGTGCCGGGCGTGCCCGGTGACCTCGGCGGCCGGGGTCTCCTCGACGATCCGGCCCAGGTACATGGTGATCACCCGGTCGCTCATCCGCCGTACCGTCTGGATGTCGTGGGAGACGAAGACCATGGCGAGGCCGAGCCGCTCGCGCAGGTCGAGGAGGAGGTTGAGGATCTGGGCGCGGACCGAGACGTCCAGTGCGCTGGTCGGTTCGTCCGCCACCACCAGGTCGGGATCCAGTGCCAGCGCCCGGGCGATCGCCACCCGTTGGCGCTGTCCGCCGGAGAGCTGGCCGGGCAGGGCCTCGGCGAGGGCCCGGGGCAGACCGACCAGGCCCATCAACTCCCGTACCCGGTCCTCCCGTTCGGCCCGGGTGCCGCGCTCGTGGACGTCCAGCGGGTCGCGGAGGATACGACGTACCGGCAGCCGGCGGTTGAGGGCCGTCGACGGGTCCTGGAAGATCATGCCGGTGCCGGCGCCGACGGTCGACCGGCGTTCGCCCCCCGGCATCGCCCACAGGTCGCGGCCGTGGAAGGCGACGGTGCCGGCGGTCGGCCGCTGGATGCCGACCAGCACCTTCGCCAGCGTCGACTTCCCGCACCCCGACTCGCCGACCACGCCGACCGTCTCGCCGGGCGCCACGGTGAGATCGGCGCCGGTCAGCGCGTACACCCGGTCCCGGCCGAAGACGCCTCCACCGCGGGCCCGGTGGACCACGTGGACGCCGGCCAGCTCCACCGCGCTCATGTCACCGCCTCCGTGCTCGCCAGGTCGACGGCGGGGTGGTGGCAGGCCGCGGTGTGGACGCGGGAGCCGACGAGGTCCGGTGCCGTCGTACGGCAGATCTCGCCCGCCGCCGGGCAGCGGTCCGCGAACCGGCAGCCCGCCGGGAAGTCGGCCGGGGACGGCACCACACCCCTGATCTGGGTCAGCCGCTCGGCCCCGGACTCCAGCGACAGCACGCTGCCGAGCAGACCGCGCGTGTAGTGGTGGGCCGGGGCGGCGACCAGTTCCGCGGTGACGCCGGTCTCGACGATCTGTCCGCCGTACATCACCACCACCCGGTCGGTGACGTCCGCGACCAGGGCCAGGTCGTGCGAGACGAGGATCAGCGCGAAGCCGAGTTCCTCGCGCAGGCGCAGGAGGAGTTCCATCACCTGGGCCTGGACGGTGACGTCGAGGGCGGTGGTCGGTTCGTCGGCGATGATCAGGCGGGGGTCGCGGGAGAGGGCCATGGCGATCAGCACGCGCTGGCGTTGGCCGCCGGAGAGTTCGTGGGGGTAGCTGCGGAGGGTCCGGGTGGGATCGAGGCCGACGAGGGTGAGGAGTTCGGCGGGGGTGCGGTGGCCGCCGCGCGATGTGAGCTGCTTGAGCTGGGCGTTGACGGTCATGGAGGGGTTGAGGGAGGACAGGGCGTCCTGGTAGACCATCGCGATCTCGTGGCCGAGGAGGCGGCGGTGGGGGGCGGTCAGGTCCACGGGCGGCTGCGGGTGGGTGGGGGCCGGTCGCGCCCGCGCGGCGGCAGCCGCATGTTCCCCACGGCCCCGCGCCCCTTTCGGGGCGAACCAGATCTGCCCGCTCACCCGTGCCGTCTTCGGCTGCAAGCCCATGATGGTCAGTGCGGTCAGGGACTTGCCGCAGCCCGATTCCCCCACCAGGCCCAGCACCTCACCGGGATGTACCTCGAAGCTGATGCCGTCGACGATGTTCACGCCCCGGTGGCGGTCGGGGAAGCCGATGGCCAGCCGCTCCACGGCCAGTACCGGTTGCCCGTCCGGAACGGGGGGCCGGGCCCTGGCGCGGAGTCGTTCGCCCGCCTCCGTCAGGCCGGGGAGTTCCAGGATCTCGCCGCGCTCGACGGCCTCCACAGGATCGGCCCCCGCCGGCTCCGTCTCCCTCCCCGCCGGTGACGCCCACGCGTCCGAGACGCCCTCGGAGAGGATGTTCAGGGAGAGGACCGTGAGCAGGATCAGCAGGCCGGGGAAGAGGGTCGCCCACCAGCCGCCCGTCAGCACCATGTTCCTGCCGTCCGCGATGACGCTGCCCCAGGACGGGTCCGGGGGCCGCACGCCCGCGCCGATGAAGGACAGGGACGCCTCGAAGACGATGGCCTCGGCGACCTGGACCGTGCAGAAGACCAGGACGGGGGCGGCGCAGTTGACGGCCACGTGGCGGAGCACGATGTGGGGGGTGCGGGCGCCGATCACGCGTTCCGCGGTGACGTAGTCCTCGCCGTACTGGTCGAGGACGTTCGCCCGGACCACGCGGGCCACGGGCGGGGTGAAGAGGAAGGCGATCGCGCAGATCAGGACCGTGATGCCGCCGCCGAAGACGGCGACCAGGACGGCCGCCAGCGCGATGCCGGGGAACGCCATCACCACGTCCAGGCAGCGCATCAGCGTCTCGTCGACGCCTTTGCGGGAGGTGGCCGCGAGGGCGCCGAGCAGCGCGCCGGCGACCAGGGCGAGTCCGGTCGCGCCGAGGCCGATGGCGAGGGACCAGCGGGCGCCGTACATCAGCCGGCTGAGGATGTCCCGGCCGAGGCTGTCCTGGCCCATCCAGTGGCCGGCGGAGGGGTGCCCGGTGCCGTCGGCGGGGGCCTGCTGGGCGAGCGGGTCGTCGGGGGCGAGCAGGGGCGCGCACACCGCCACCAGGACGACCACGGCCAGGAAGACGAGGGCCGCCCTGGACAGCGGGGACAGTCTGCGCAGTCGTACGCCGGGACGGGCCAGGGCGGTGCTGAGGGCCGCGCGGGTGAACGTCGTCATGTCGCCTCCCTCAGACGGGGGTTGACCAGCAGGTAGAGGACGTCGATGACGAGGTTGACGACGACGAAGCCGGTCGCGGTGGTGAGGACCACGCCCTGGACGACGGCCGGGTCGCCGTTCTGCACGGCGTCGATCATCAGCTTGCCCATCCCGGGCAGGGCGAAGATGGTCTCGATGACGACGGCGCCGCCGAGCAGGTAGCCGACCCGCAGACCGAGCACGGTCAGGGGGTTGACCAGCGCGTTGCGCAGAACGTTGCGGCCGACCACGACATGGGGTGGCAGGCCGCTGCCGATCGCCGTGCGGACGTAGTCCCGGTCGAGTTCCTCGACCACCGAGGTGCGGACGATCCGGGTGAGCTGGGCGGCGACCGGGAGGGAGAGCGCGAGGGCGGGCAGCGCCATGGTCTTCAGCCAGCCGGTGACGGAGTCCTCCGGGTTGATGTAGCCGCCGGACGGGAACCAGCCCCGGTCGACCGCCAGGTACTGGATCATCAGCAGCGCCAGCCAGAAGGCGGGGGCGGCGACACCGACGAGCGAGAGGACCCGGATGGCCTGGTCCGGCCAGCGGTCGCGGTGGATGGCCGCGGTGACACCGCCGGCCAGCGCCAGGACGACCGCGATGCCGAGGCCGAGGAAGGTCAGCTGGAGGGTGAGCGGCAGGGCGGTGGCGACCTGGTCGAGGACCGGGGTGCGGGTGAGGGCGCTGGTGCCGAGGTCGCCGTGGAGCAGGCCGCCGACGAAGTGGACGTACCGCAGGGGCAGGGGGTCGAGGAGGCCGTTGCGTTCGCGGAAGTCGTGGAGCTGTCGCGGGGTGGGGTTGGCGCCCTGGAAGAACGCGGACGCCGGGTCGACGTCGGAGAAGCGCATCACCAGGAACACGAACAGGGCGATGCCGAGCAGCAGCGGCACCAGCAGGACGACACGGCGCAGCAGGATGCGCAGGACGGCGTTCATGCCGTCAGGCCCACTTGGCCGTCAGGACGTTGATGCCGGGGTAGGGCTGGGCCCTTATGCCGGTGAGCCTGCGCGGATCCCAGGCGGTGATCAGCTCGTTGTGGACGACCGGGTAGAGGACGGCCTGTTCGGCGACGATGTCGACGTAGTCCTGGATCATCGTCTTCTTCTTGTCGGGGTCCGGTTCGCGGGTGGCCGCGTCCATGTCCTTGAAGAGCCGCTTCGCGACAGCGTTGTCGGACCAGCGGGCGTAGCCCGTCCAGAGGTTCTCGGGGCCGTAGTTGTAGCGCATGATCAGGTCGGCGTCGAGGCCGAACTGGTTGGGGTTCGAGACGGCGGCGACGACCTGGTAGTCCTGTTTCTGGTCCATCTTGGTGAACACGGCCGTGGTCTCCTGCGGGGACAGGGTCGTGGCGACGCCGATCGCGTCCCAGGACGACTTGATGGTGGGCAGGCAGTCGACGATCCAGCTCACGTTGACGGCGAGGATGTTGATTCTGAGCCCGCTGACGCCGGCCGCCCTGAGGAGCGCCTTCGCCCTGTCGGGGTCGTGGTCGTAGACCGTCTTCGCCCTGCGGTAGGCGGGGTTGGTCTCGTTCAGGAACGAGCTCGCCGGTTTTCCGTGGCCCTTGAGGGCGACCTCGACGATCTTCGCCTTGTCGATGGCGTAGTGCAGGGCCTGGCGGACCCGGACGTCGTCGAAGGGCCTGTGCCGCGTGTTGAACATGAGGAACAGGTTGTTCATCCCGGCGCCGCCGCCGACCGACAGTCCGCCCTGTTCGAGGCGGGTGATGTTGGCGTAGGGGATGTTGTCGGAGATCTGCGCGCCCGCGTCGGCGCCGGAGATCCTGGCCACCCGTGAGGCCGCGTCGACGATCGTCAGCCAGTTCATCCGCCGGAAGGCGGCCTTGCGGGGGCCGTTGTAGCCGTCGTACGCGGCGAAGGTGGTGTTCGACTTCGGGTGGTGCCCGGTCTGCCGGTACGGTCCCGTGCCCACCGCGAGTCCCCTGATCGCGTCGTCCCAGGCGCCGGGCCGGGAGAACACGTGCCTGGGCATGATCTTGGCGAGGGTGAGGCGGGCGATCCCGTCCGGGAAGGGGAATCCGAGGACCAGGTCGACGGACCGGGTGTCGATCCTGCGGACCTCCTTCAGCCAGCTCGCGAAGAAGCCCTTGGCGAGGGTCTGGGTGCCCGGGTCGAGGATCCGGTCGAAGACGAAGACCACGTCGTCGGCGGTGACCGGCCTGCCGTCGTGGAAGGTGGCGCCCGGCCGCAGGGTGAACCGCCAGGTGGTGGCGTCCGGGTCGGCGGGCAGCCGGGTCGCCAGCGCCGGATAGGGGGCGCGGGTGATCGGATCGGTGTCGACGAGGCCCTCGTAGATGTGGTTGTTGGCGGCCATCGCGAACGCGGACGCGGTCTGGGTCGGATCCCAGCTGCCGTCGTTGCCGTAGCCGATGACGGCCGTCAAAGTGCGGTCGGAGCCGCTGCCGCCGAGGTCGATCGTCGACTTGGGTCCGCACGCTGTCAGTGAGGCGGCCGCCCCCAGTGCGCCGGCGTGTTTCAGGAACGTCCTGCGGCCGTGGGTCGCCTCGTCGCGCACGGTGCCTCCAGCGTGGGGGAAAAGGAGACGTCGGACGTCATGTGTAAGCGCGACCATAAGAGGGCGTTTGGGGGCGGTCAAGGCAGCGCACACGAATGGCGTAAACCGTCAGAGGTCGGACCAATGGCGCCCCTGACCGACATGGGTTGGCGCTGGTCAACACCGTGGTGACCAGCGCCGGGGTACTACGTGGGAGCCATCGGCCGGGCTGCCGGCGAGGGGCCGTCCAGCCAGGCTTTCTCCCCACAGCTGTCCGCCGCCCTGCCGGAACGCCGCTCCGGCAGGGCGGACCGGTGGGCTAGGGCAGCGTCTTCTCGTAGGAGGCGTCCTGGTCGGAGTCGTAGACGAGTTTGCCCGCGGCGTCGTATCCCTTGAGGTGCGGTGACTTCGTGACCTGCTGGTGCAGGGTGCCGACGGCGACGAACCAGCCGTGGTCGAGGACCGTCTCGCCCGTGCTGTCGCCGTAGGACACGGTCATCCTGGCCACCGAACTGCGGTAGCTGCCGATGATCCCCCAGCGGAACGGCAGCTTCCAGTTGCCTTTGTCGAGGTACGACTGCTGGTACAGCTTGCCGCTGTTGATGTCCGGGATCACCGGCATGGCCGAGTCGCCGAAGGGGTCCCCGGTGCTGGTGTTCAGCCCGGCGGCCTTGCCGCCCTTGATGTCGCAGATGAGCCGGGCCGCCGTCGGCTTCTCGCGCACCGCGACCACGAAGTAGCCGTCGCCGGGGGCGTTCGAGTCGCCGGTGCTGCGCATCGCCAGGATGATCCGGTAGTCGGCGGGCCGGCCCAGGTCGATGTAGGACGGGTCCTTGGGAAGCCGGTTCGCCTTGTTGTAGTCCAGGCACTTGCCGAGTCCGCCGGCGGCCTGTTCGAAGGTGATCCCGTCCAGGAGCTGGCTCGCGGAAGCCGGCCGCGCCGGGTCCGTCGGGGTGGCCGACGGTGTCGGTGCCGCCGTCGGACGCGGGCTGGACCGCACGGTGGGACTCGGGCCGGCCGGGCTCGTCGTGGTGCTGCCGCCGCCCAGTGCGTAGGCGCCGACCGGTACCGCCGCGAGGGCCGCCAGCGCCGCTCCGCCCACGCCCAGGCGCCGCCGCCGTCGCTCCAGCACGCCCCGCCGCCGGATCTCCGGATACGGCACGGGCGACGGCCGCAGCGCCGAGGCGTCCCCCGCCAACAGCGCCCGGATCCGCTCCTCGAAGCCCGGCTCGGCCTGTGTGCCCTGCTTCTCGCCGCTCACCTGGTGCCTCCCTGTCCGGATCCCGCGTGACTCATGGTCTGCGCGAGACCCGGAAACGTACGCAACTTCGCCAGGCCCTTGGACGCCTGGCTCTTGACCGTGCCCGGGGAGCAGCCGAGCACGTCGGCGACCTCCGCCTCGGACAGGTCCTCCCAGTACCGCAGCACCACCACCGCGCGCTGCCTGGGCGGCAGTTCCGCCAGGGCGGCGAGCAGCGTGCCGCGCTCGTCGGCCCGGGAGACCGCGTCGTCGTGCCCCGCGCGCTCGGGCGGCGCGGCGGTCAGCGACTCCGCGACCCGCCGTTTGCGGAACCGGTCGCTGTTGCAGCTGACCAGCATGCGGCGGACGTACGCCTCCGGACGGTCGGTGCCGGAGACCCGGCGCCACGACCGGTACGCCTTCGCCAGCGCGGTCTGCGTGAGGTCCTCCGCGTGGTGCGGGTCGCCGGTGAGCAGATAGGCGGTCCGCACCAGATGGGACCACCGCGCTCTGACGAATTCCTGGAACTGGGCCTCGAGTTCGGCCTGCATCAGCCACCCCCTCGCCCTCCAGACCACCGGCCGGGCGGATTCGGTTGCCCGGTTCATGGCAACAACCGGCACACCGCGGCCGGTTCACGGGAGCGGCCGGTACACGGCGGCGGCCAATGCACGGCAGCGGCCCGTGCACGGCCACCGCTCACTCCCGGGGTGCCGCGATCCGCCGGAACTCGATCGTGTCGTACGCCGTCCGCGTCCCCGTCTCGTACAGCACGCCCACCGTGCTCCTGTCCACCTGGACCAGGTCCGAGTAGGCCGCCTTCCGGCCGGACAGGGTGAGGAGCTTGTCGAAGCTGATGCCCTCGTCCTCGCTGGTCCACAGGGCCATGGCCTGGCGGGCCGTCGGGATCGAGGGAGCGGAGAAGAGCAACGGGGCATCGAAGCCCTGGAGTTGGAGGACCGAGCCCTCGACCACCGGGACCCGGCGCAGGGTCGGCTGGACGGTGTACTTGGCGTCCAGGGTTTCCGCGCCGTCGCTCGACCAGGCGTTGAGGCGGTTGCCGGGGCTGGTGCCGTTCTGGTCGCGGGCGTTGAAGTAGAGGCGGCCGTCGGGGAGTTGGGCGGCGGTGGTCTCGTTGGCGTTGTCGTGGCCGGTGTAGGAGCCGTCGACGAAGCCGAGGTGCCAGGTACGGCCGCCGTCGTCGCTGTAGATCGCGTGACCGCCGTAGTACCTGGCCTCCTGGCCGGTGTCGGGGGAGCCGGGACGCGGCGTGCCGGAGTGGTCGGCGGCGACCACCAGGCGGCCGCGGTGCGGTCCCTCGGTGACGGCGACGGCATGGCCGGGACCGGTGGCGTACCAGCGCCAGCCCGAAGGTTTCACCTGTGCCGTGATCTCCCGCGGTGCGGAGAAGGACCGGCCGTCGCTCCGGCTGCGCTGCACGAACACCCGGCGGCTCTGCTCCTCGGTGACCTGGCCGCGCATGATCTGCGCCTCGCTCACCGAGCCGTCGTTGTAGGAGGTCACCAGGACGACGTCGCCGGTGCGCGGGTCGACCACGGGGGCCGGGTTGCCCCGGGTGTTCCCCTTGCCGTCGGTCACCACCTGGAGCGGGCTCCAGGTGCAGCCGCCGTCGGAGGAACGCCTCAGCACGACGTCGATGTCACCGCTGTCGCCGGTGGTGGTGTGCCGGCCCTCGGCGAAGGCGAGCAGGGTGCCGTGCCCGGTGCGGACGACGGCCGGGATGCGGTACTGGGCGTAGCCGCCCTCGCCGGACGTATACGGCACGGCGGACTCGCAGGTCGCCGCCCAGGCCCTGGGTTCGACGGTGAACGCCCCGAGCAGCAGGGCGGCGGCGAGGGAGATCCGGCTCACACGGGTCACAGGAGACACATGGCTCACCCTTCCATGTTCCTCCCCTCCGCCTTCACCGCACCCACGCAACGTCCGAACGGGTCATACGGTTTGGCGCACCGTCAGTTTCCGCGGGGGGCAACCGAAGGCTCAGGAGGGGGTGCGGGCTGCCGCCAGCAGGCGGGTCACGTCGTCGGCGCAGATGGTCAGGGCCGCGCCGACCGTGCCGAGGACCTCGCGTTCGGCGTTGGTGTAGGGGCCGTCGGCGAGCGCGATCCGGGCGGCCTGGAGGAGCAGGGACTCGCGGCCGGCCGGGGCGAGGTGCGGGGCCAGCGGGTCGAGGGCCTCGTGCAGTTCTATCGCGAGGCTCGCCCCGCCCGGCTGCTCGAAGACCCGGCCGGTGTCGGCGGCGAGCGCGTCGACGAGCGCGCCCAGCTGCTCCTCCGTGACGTCCTCGAAGCCGGCCGCGCGGACCGCGGCCGCGGCCGCCTCCAGGGACGTACGGGCACAGGCGCCGCCCGCCGCGAGGACGGCGAGGGCGACGGTGTGCACGGCGTCGCGGAGCATCGCCGAGAAGCGGGAGGTGGTCGGGTGGTCGAGCACGTCGGTGCCGAAGTGGTGACGGCAGGCGGCGCACTCCACGACCGGCCCGGTGGTGCCGCGCGGCAGCACCGGCACGCCGAGCAGGGTGAAGCGGCGGCGGCCGGTGAGCCGCTGGTAGTTGCGGTCGCCTCCGCAGCCGGGGCAGAAGAACTCGCCGTCGCCGACGGGCGTCCATGCGGTGCGGGTGCCCAGAATGCGGGCAGGCCTGGTGGTTCGGCCGTCTCGTCCCCGTACTGGCAGCACGTCGCACCTCCTTAACGCCGTGGCAACATCGCCACCGCTGGCGTGATGTTAGCCACATCGGTGAGGTGGAGTCAGTACCCCGTACGAGACCTTTCCGTGACCTCCACGGTCGGATGGCCGGTAAACGACGGGGCCCTGATCGCCGTACAGCACGATCAGGGCCCTTAAACCGCCGGTCAGAGCGATTATCGCGTCGCTCGGTTGACGGCGGACACGACCGCCTTCAGCGACGCACGCGTCGTGTTCGCGTCGATGCCGATCCCCCACAGAACCTTGTCGCCGATCGCGCATTCGATGTACGAGGCGGCCTGCGCGGAGGCGCCCTCGCTCATCGTGTGCTCCTGGTAGTCCAGGAGCCGTACGTCGATCCCCAGCCCCTGCAGCGCGTCGAAGAACGCGGAGATCGGGCCGTTGCCGGAGCCGGTCAGGACGGTGTCCTCGCCGTCGACGTTGGCCTCGACGGTGAGGGTGTCCACCCCGTCGGTGTCGGTCGTCGACTGGCCCGTCCGCACCTGGATGCGGCCCCAGGGGTTCTCCGGGTTCGGCAGGTACTCGTCCTGGAAGACCGACCAGATGGCGGAGCCGGTGACCTCGCCGCCCTCGGCGTCCGTCTTCGCCTGGATGAGCTTGGAGAACTCGATCTGCATCCGGCGCGGCAGGTCCAGCTTGTGGTCGTTCTTCAGGACGTAGGCGACACCGCCCTTGCCGGACTGCGAGTTGACCCGGATGACCGCCTCGTAGGAGCGGCCGACGTCCTTCGGGTCGATCGGCAGGTACGGCACGGCCCACTCGATGTCGTCGACGGTGACGCCCTTCGCGGCCGCGTCGGCCTCCATGGCGTCGAAGCCCTTCTTGATGGCGTCCTGGTGGGAGCCGGAGAAGGACGTGTAGACCAGGTCGCCCACGTACGGGTGGCGCGGGTGGACCTCCATCTGGTTGCAGTACTCCCACGTACGACGGATCTCGTCGATGTCGGAGAAGTCGATCTGCGGGTCGACGCCCTGCGAGAACAGGTTCATGCCCAGGGTGACCAGGTCGACGTTGCCGGTGCGCTCGCCCTGCCCGAACAGGCAGCCCTCGATGCGGTCGGCGCCGGCCATCAGCGCCAGCTCGGCGGCGGCGACGGCCGTACCGCGGTCGTTGTGCGGGTGGACGGACAGCACGACGTGCTCACGGCGGGACAGGTTGCGGTGCATCCACTCGAAGCGGTCCGCGTGCGTGGACGGCGTCGAACGCTCCACGGTGGCGGGCAGGTTGAGGATGATCTCGCGGCCCGGACCCGGCTGCCAGACGTCCATGACCGCCTCGCAGACCTCCAGCGCGAAGTCCAGTTCGGTGTCGGTGAAGATCTCCGGCGAGTACTGGTAGCCGAACTCCGTCTCCGGACCCAGCAGCTTCTCGGCGTACTCCATCACCATGCGGGTGCCGTCGACGGCGATCTGCCTGATGTCGTCCTTGGAGCCGCGGAACACCACCCGCCGGAAGACCGGAGCCGTGGCGTTGTACAGATGCACGGTGGCCCGCCGGGCGCCCTTCAGCGACTCCACGGTCCGCTCGATCAGGTCCTCGCGGGCCTGGGTCAGCACGGAGATCGTGACGTCGTCCGGGATCGCGCCCTCTTCCTCGATGATCGAGCGCACGAAGTCGAAGTCGGTCTGGCCGGAGGCGGGGAAGCCGACCTCGATCTCCTTGTAGCCCATCTTCACCAGTTGGTCGAACATCCGGCGCTTGCGCTCGGGCGACATCGGGTCGATCAGGGACTGGTTGCCGTCGCGCAGGTCGGTGGAGAGCCAGCGGGGGGCGGCGGTGACGCGCTGCTGGGGCCAGGTGCGGTCCGGGATGTCGACCTGCTCGTAGCGGCCGTACTTGTGGATCGGCATGGTGGTGGGCTGCTGGCGGTTCGCCATGATCGCGGGGCTCCTCAGGATGTCCGGAAGGACGGCCGACGACGCAACACGAAGCTCCGCGGGGAGGGAGTCGACCTGGACTACAGGCCCTCGCCGCGGCAGCTAAGAAGAAGCAGCCCGAAACGCATGATGCAGGCAACTGTAACCGAGCCCCTATGGCCGTGCGGTTCCGTATCAGCATGCGGGACCGCTCGCGCCCCAGGGGCGCGGGGCCGTATCGATATACGGCTCCGCCGCGTGGGTGCGATCGGCCACGGACGACCCGCACCGAATAACACAGCGCAACCGCCCACGGCGAAGTCATCCCCATATTTCACCAATCAAGGTTGCGCCTAGTGACATACTCCTCACTCAGTGCAATGGTGCCGAGCATGACGACCAACGGGGGCTACAGGCCCGTCTTCTGCACCATCGTGCCGCCGCACATCCTCGACCACCTCGCCACCCACGAGGACCAGGCGCTCGCCGACTCCGCACTGCGCACCCTCCAGCAGGACGCCGTGCAGCGCACCCGCCGCCGGATCACCACGGTCCGCGGCGCCGTCGCCCCGTCGGTGACGGCCGCCACCGGCACCCCGCACCGCACGATCTACGACGCCGGACACGGCACCGACCTGCCCGGCACCAAGGTCCGCGACGAGGGCTCCGAGCCAGGCCAGGACGCCGGCGTCAACCGCGCCTACGCCGGCCTCGGCGCCACTTTCGACCTGTACCTGACGGCGTACGAGCGGGACTCCATCGACGGCGAGGGGCTCCCCCTCGACGCGACCGTGCACTACGACGTCGACTACGACAACGCCTTCTGGAACGGCGAGCAGATGGTGTTCGGCGACGGCGACGGCCAGATCTTCACCGACTTCACCAGCTCCGTCGACGTCATCGGCCACGAGCTCACGCACGGCGTCACCCAGTACACCGCCAACCTGGAGTACTACGGCCAGTCCGGCGCCCTCAACGAGTCGGTCTCGGACGTCTTCGGCTCGCTCATCAAGCAGCACTCCCTCGGCCAGAGCGCCGACCAGGCGGACTGGCTGATCGGCGAGGGCCTGCTCGCCCCGGGCGTGCACGGTGTGGCCCTGCGCTCGATGAAGGCCCCGGGCACCGCGTACGACGACCCCCGCCTCGGCAAGGACCCGCAGCCCGCGACCATGACGGGGTACGTGAAGACCAACCGGGACAACGGCGGCGTCCACATCAACTCCGGCATCCCCAACCACGCCTTCTACCTGCTCGCCACCGCCCTCGGCGGCAACGCCTGGGAGCGGGCCGGGCGGATCTGGTACGACGTGCTCACCGGCGGTGAACTGGGGTCGGACGCCCGCTTCACGGACTTCGCGAAGCTCACCGTGGCGGCGGCCAAGGCCCGCTTCGAGGAGGGCGAGGAGACCGAGGCGGTTCTCAAGGCGTGGGCCCAGGTGGGTGTGCAGACGGGCTGATCCCGTACTACACAGGGACCCATGCGTATTCAGGTGAGGCGTACGGGCGGGTTCGCGGGCATCGAGCGGCAGGGCGAGGTGGACACCTCGGGTCGGCCCGACGCCCATGAGTGGCAGGCCCTGGCCGAGCACGTGCTCGCGGCCGGCCGGGGCACGCCGCCGCCCGGGGTGCCGGACGGGTTCGCGTACCGGATCACGGTGGACGGGCGGACGGTGTACGCGGCCGATCCGCGGCTGACCTCCGAGCAACGCGAGCTGATCTCAAGGGTGTTGAAGGAAGGCGCCTAAGCGGTACCGGTAACGGGTAGTTCACGTCCGGACGTTGACTTCTGTTACTGGTGGTAAGGATGATCCCGGCCATGGCGACTGACGCGGTCCATCCGATACCCGGTATCCCCGCCCTCCCCGGTTTCCCCGACGGCTTCCTGTGGGGTGTGTCGACCTCGGCCCACCAGATCGAGGGCGCGGCCAACGAGCGCGAGCCCTCCGTGTGGGACGTGTTCTCGGCCGAGCCGGGCCGGATCAAGGACGGCTCGACGGCGGCGGTGGCCTGCGACCACTACCACCGCTACCGCGAGGACGTGGCCCTGCTGGCCGGCCTCGGCGTGGACGCGTACCGCTTCTCGATCTCCTGGCCGCGGGTGCGCTCGGCGGGCGGCCTGGACTTCTACGACCGCCTGGTGGACGAGCTGTGCGCGGCGGGCGTACGGCCGGTCCCGACCCTCTTCCACTGGGACCTGCCGACGGCCCTGCAGGCCGTGCCCGACAGCGGCTCCGCCGCGGGGGGCGGCTGGCTGGAGCGGGACACCGCCGCGCGCTTCGCCGACTACGTCTCGACGGTCGCGGACCGGCTCGGCGACCGCGTGCGGAAGTGGATCACCCTCAACGAGCCCGCCGAACACACCCTGTTCGGCCACGCCCTGGGCGCCCACGCCCCCGGCGAGCAGCTGATGTTCGACGCCCTGCCGGTCGCCCACCACCAGCTCCTCGCCCACGGCCTGGCCGTACGGGCACTGCGCGCGGCCGGCGCCGTCGACATCGGCATCGCCAACTCCCACGGCCCCACCTGGCCGGCCTCCCGGGAACAGCCGGACCTGGAGGCGGCCGGCTTCTACGACCTCCTCCTCAACCGCCTGTTCGCGGAGCCGATTCTGCTGGGCGAGTACCCGGAGGGCATGGGCGACCTGATGCCGGGCGATGTCGCCGCGGACCTGAAGGTGATCTCCGAGCCGCTCGACTGGTACGGCGTCAACTACTACGCCCCGACGAAGGTGGGCGCCCCGCAGGGCACCGAGATCGAGTTCGGCGGGCTCACCCTCCCCGCCGAACTCCCCTTCTCCGTCCAGGACATCGAGGACGTGCCGGTCACGGACTTCGGCTGGCCCGTGGTCCCGGAGGGCCTGACGGAACTCCTCACCGGCTTCCGGGACCGCTACGGCGACAGGCTCCCGCCGATCGTCATCACCGAGAACGGCTGCTCCTACGAGGGCCTCGACGACCAGGCCCGTATCGCCTACCTGGACGGTCACATCCGGGCGCTGCACCGGGCGGTGGAGGCCGGCGTGGACGTGCGCGGCTACTTCGTCTGGTCGCTGCTGGACAACTTCGAGTGGGCGGAGGGGTACGCGCGCCGCTTCGGCCTGGTCCACGTGGACTACGACACCCGGGTACGGACGCCGAAGTCGTCGTACGGCTGGTTCCGGGACCTGATCCGGGCACAGAGATCCCCGCGCAGATCCCAGGCGGGGGGATGACGACGACGGGGGCGCCGGCCGCGCTGGCGGAACCGTCCGAGAAGGTCGGCCGGGGCTGGACGTCGGCGCTCTCCCTCGCCAACGGGGCGATCTGGGTGGGCTGGTACGGCCCTCTCCAGATCCTCCTGGCCTCCCAGGCCAAGGACTTCGCACCGGGCTCCGGGATGTCCAAGGAGACGATGCTGGCGTGGGTGACCGCCGTGGGCGCGGTGGTGTCGCTGGCGGCGAACCCGGTCTTCGGCGCGCTGTCGGACCGTACGACGTCCCGCCGGGGCCGCCGTACGCCGTGGATCGTCGCCGGCACGGCGGGCGGGGCGCTGTCGCTGCTGCTGCTCGCGGGCGCCGGCGGCATGTGGACGATGATGCTGGGCTGGTGCCTGGTCCAGCTGACGCTGAACGCGGCCTTCGCGGCGGTGACGGCGGCCGTGCCGGACCGGGTGCCGAGGAGCCAGCGGGGTTCGGTGGGCGGCTGGCTGGGGGCCGCCCAGATCCTCGGGGTGGTCGGCGGCACCGGGCTGGCGACGGCCGCCGGGGGCGTCGGGGCGGGCTATGTGGCGTGCGCGGTGTTCACGGCGGTCGGCGTGCTGCCGTACGTGCTCCGGTACCCCGATCTGCGGCTGGCCCCGCAGGACCGGCCGCCCTGGTCCTGGCGGGGCTTCCTGGCGGGCTTCTGGCTGAGCCCGCGCCGCTATCCCGACCTGGGCTGGGCGTGGCTGACCCGCTTCCTGATCAACCTCAGCAACGCCCTGGTCCTGCTGTACCTGCTCTACTACCTCCGCGACCGCCTCCACTACTCCGACCCCGACCAGGGCGTACTGATCCTGACGGCGGTGAACGGGCTGACGCTGATGGCGACGGTCGTGGTCGGCGGGGTCTGGTCGGACCGGGTGGGCCGGCGCAAGCCGTTCGTGGTCTGGTCGGGGATGCTGATGGCGGCCGCGACGGCGCTGCTGGCGGCGTGGCAGACCTGGCCGGGGGCGATCGTCGCCTCGGCCTTCCTGGGCATCGGCTTCGGCGTGTTCACCTCGGTCGACTTCGCCCTGATGACGGACGTCCTACCGAAGGCCCTGGACCGCGGCAAGGACCTCGGCGTCATCAACGTGGCCAACGCCCTGCCGCAGGTGGCGGCGCCCGCCCTCGCCGCACCGATCGTGACCTACCTGGGCGGCTACCGGGTGCTCTACCTGGCGGCGGCGGTGATCGGACTGGCGGGGGCGGGGCTGGTGGGGCGGATACGGGGGGTCGACTAGCCGCTCACAGGGCTCCGGCGTCGCGGGCGGTCCAGACGCTGGGGTGGACGGGACGGAAGCCGAGGTCCCGGCGGATCTTCTGGTTGGACATGATCCCGAACCAGGGGTCGGGGTCGGTGTGGGTGTGCAGGTCCGCGGGCACTTCGACGCCGTTGAGCCGGTACAGCTCCACGGTCGTGACGGGGGCGTCGTCGGCGATGTTGTAGAGCGGGCCGTTCACCGCCGGGGCGTACAGCAGTCGCATCAGGCCCTGGCCGACATCCGCGTGGTGGGCCATCTGGAGCCGCTGGGCGGGCGCCCAGTTCACGGCCCAGCGCAGGACGTCGGCGAGGTGGGGGTCTCCTTCGCCGTAGACGAAGGGCAGCCGCCCGATCCGCACCTCCATCCCGCCCTCCAGCGCGAGCAGTTCCCGCTCCGCGACCGCCTTGGACTCGGGGTACGCGCCCCACAGCTCGCCGCCGGGCCGGCTCTCGTCGTCCTCGGTGAGCGGACGGCCGCGCCCGGTGCCGTACACGTTCCCGGTGCTGACCTGCACGAACCGTCGTACCCCGGCCGAGACTGCGGCCGTCCCCAGGGCCACCGCCGCGTCCCGGTTGACCGCCCAGGCCTCCTCGTCGGGCACCCCGCGGAAGGAGGCCGCGACGTTCACGACGGCGTCCACCCCGGCGACGGCCTTGCCGAGCGCCTCCTCGTCGCGCAGGTCCCCGACGACGACCTCGGCGCCGAGATCGGCGAACGGCTCCCCGCGGGCAGCGTCCCGCACGAGCACCCGCACCCGCTCCCCGGGCCGGGTCTGGGTCAGCAGCCTGGGCACGAACCGCCGCCCGACCTGTCCAGTGGTACCGGTGACAAGAGTGATCATGGCCTTCTCCTTCTGCGCCTTCGCTCCGGTGCCACCAGCCTCGGCCTCCTCGGAGCCGGCCGGGAGAGACCTCCCGATCAGGGGATCGGCAGTCCCTGGATAAGCCGGGCGGCCCGCGCCACCCTGGAGGGGTGAACCGCCCCGAACTGGCCGACTTCCTGCGCCACGCCCGCACCCGCCTGGACCCCACCGACGTGGGCCTGGCCCCCGGCGCCCGCCGCCGCACCCCGGGCCTGCGCCGCGAGGAGGTGGCGTCCCTGGCGGGCATGTCGGCGGACTACTACACCCGCCTCGAACAGTCCCGGGGCCCGCGCCCCTCCCGCCAGATGCTGACGGCGATGGCCCGCGCGCTGCGCCTGACGGAGGACGAGCGCGATCACCTGTTCCACCTGGCCGGCGAGGAACCCCCGCGCCGGGAGACGACGAGCACGCACGTCCGCCCCGGCCTCCTCCTGGTCCTGGACCGGCTGCACGACACCCCGGCGCTGGTGACGACCGACTACGGCGAGGTCCTGGCCCAGAACGCGCTGTCGCGGGCGCTGAGCGGCGATGTGCTGGGCCGCCCGCCGCGTGAGCGCAACCTGCTCCGCCGCTACTTCCTGGACCCCTCGACCCGCGGCCTGTTCCCGCCGGAGGACCGCCCGGCACACACCCGGGACCACGTCGCCAACCTCCGGGCGGTGACCGCGGCCCGCCCCGCCGACCCGGTCCCCGCCGCCCTCGTCGCCGAACTCCTCGCGGGCAGCGACGAGTTCGCCCGCCTCTGGGCCGAACACGAGGTGTCGGTACGGCGCGCGACCACCAAGCGCTTCCTGCACCCCACGGTCGGCCTCCTGGAACTGGACTGCGAGGTCCTCCTCAACGCCGACACCCACCAACAACTCGTCGTCCACACGGCCCGCCCGGGCACGGACTCCCACGAACGCCTGCAGTTGCTACGGGTGGTGGGCCTGCAGGACATGACCCCGAACCGCGGTTGACCCACCAGGTACCTTTGCCGGGACGCACACGCTATGAGTGAAGAACGGCAACGGGGGTTGCGGGGTTATGGCGGGGTATCGGCCGGCGGACTGGCATCCACTCGACCTCGACAGGGACCCGACCCCGGGTGACCCGCAACGCGTCCGCACCCTCGCCGCACAGCTGCACTCCTTCGCCGACGACGTCTCCGACGCCCTGCGCCTGGTCAAGGGCATGGCCGGCGAGGACACCCTCCTGCAGTGGGCCGGCAAGTCCGCGGAAGTGTTCAAGGAGCAGTTCAAGGACGTCCCGAAGAACCTGAAGAAGCTGAAGAAGTCGTACGAGATGTGCGGCGACGCGCTGGCCGACTACTGGCCGAAGCTGGAGCGGGCGCAGGCCCTGGCCGACAAGGCCCTCGCCAAGGCGAAAGAAGCACAATCCGACCTCAGCTCCGCCAAGTCCCATCTGTCGTCTGCCGATTCGTGGGTCACCCGGGCCGGCAAGGAAGCCGACAAGTACAAGGACGATCCCACCGGCAGCAAGTCCAACGGTGACAAGCCTGATGAGGCGAAGGTGCGGGCCGCCACCCGGGACGTGCAGAGCGCCAAGTCCGCGCACACCAAGGCCCAGTCGGACGTCACCACCGCGCAGAACGCCCTCGACGCCGCGAAGAAGATGGCCGAGGACGCCCGGAAGATGCGGGACGACGCGGCGGGCGAGGCGAAGCGGAAGATCGACGAGGCCTCCGACGCCGGGATCCCGAACCGGCACTGGTGGCAGGACGTCGGCCACTGGTTCGAGGACAACTGGGACACCATCGTCACCGTCTGCAAGGTCGTCGTCGCGGTCGTCGGGATCATCGCGATGATCATCGGCGGGCCCATCCTCGGCGCCATCGTCCTCGTCGCCGCCCTCGTCGTGCTCGCGGACACGCTCTACAAATACTCCAAGGGCCAAGCCTCGCTGTGGGATGTCGCGTTCGCCGCGCTGGACTGCATACCCGGCGGCAAGGGCATCACCAGCCTCGGCAAACTCGCCAAGGGCCTCAAGGAGATGAAGAACCTCCGCGGCGGCATGAAGGCCATGAGCCTGGCCGTCAAGGGCCTGGGCAAGAACGCGCGCGGCATGCTCGACGACGGTGTCAAGGGCGCGTACAACCGCCTGAAGAACGTGGTCCGTTCCAAGGGCAGTGACCCGATCGACATGGCCACCGGCACGATGTTCCTGCCGGAGACCGATGTGACACTGCCCGGTGGCCTGCCGCTCGCCTTCACCCGCCGGGCCGCCTCGGACTACCGATGCGGCTGGTGGTTCGGTCCCGGTTGGGCCTCCACCGTCGACCAACGCCTCGAAGTCGACGACGCCGGGCTCGTGTTCGTCACCGAGGACGGCCTGCTCCTGGAGTTTCCGCACCCTACGGAACCACACTCCCCGGTGCTGCCCACGGCCGGTCCCCGTCTCCGGCTGACCCGTCTCGACGACGGCGGCTACCGCGTGGAGGATCCGCAGAGCGGTGTCGTCCGCCGCTTCGGCCCGCCCAAGGACGGCATCGCGCTGCCGCGACGGATCTCCGACCGCAACGGTGACGCGGTCGACTTCGACCACGCGGACGACGGAACCCCGCTCGCCCTGCGGCACTCCGGTGGCTACCACCTCCGGCTCACGGTGGACGACGGCCGGGTCACGGCCCTGCACCTCGCCGGCGCGGGCCAGGACGGCGCGGACGTCATGCTGCGCACCTACGGCTACACGGACGGCTGTCTCACGGCGGTCGCCAACGCCTCCGGCCAGACGATGCGGCTGACCTGCGACGACCGGCACCGCATCACCTCCTGGACCGACCGCAACGGCCGTGGCTACGCGTACACGTACGACGACGCCGACCGCTGTGTGGCCGAGGGCGGCGAGGCCGGCCATCTCACCCTGACCCTGGAGTACGACGGCACCGACCCTGCCTGGCCGGGCGCCAGGGTCACCACCGTCACCACCGCCGAGGGCGCGGTGAACAAGTACGTCGTCGTCGACGGCTGCCGGATCGTCGCGGAGATCGACCCGGTGGGCGGGACCACCCGCAGCACCTGGGACGAGCACCACCAGCTCACGTCGTGGACCGACGAGCTGGGCCACACCACCCTGCGCGGTTACGACGGCCTCGGGCGGCTGTCGACCGCCGTGCGCCCGGACGGCACGACGGTCCGCATCACGTACGGCGAGGTGGGCGGGCCCGTCGAGGTGAGCCGCCCGGACGGGCACACCGTGCGCCGCGCGTACGACTCCCGGGGCAACTGCGTCGGCATCGTCGAACCCGGGGGTGCCGCGACCCGTTACACCTACGACGACGCGGGCCACCTGTCCTCGGTCACCGACCCGACGGGGCTGGTGACCCGGGTCCGGTGCGACAGGGCCGGGCTGCCGGAACAGGTCACCGACCCGCTGGGCGGTGTCACGCGGTTCACCCACGACGCCTTCGGCCGGGTGACGGCGATCACCGATGCACTGGGCCGTACGACCCTGATGGACTGGGGTGCGGACGGCGAACTGCTGCGCCGGACCGGACCGGACGGAGCGGCGGAGGAGTGGACCTACGACGGCGAGGGCAACCGGACCAGCCACACCGATGCCGCCGGCGGAGTGACCCGGTTCGAGTACACCCACTTCAACCTGCTCGCCGCGCGCACCTCCCCCGACGGGGTCCGGTATGTCTTCGACTACGACCCCTCACTGCGGCTGACCGGTGTGGGCCGCCCGGACGGCCGGCGCTGGACCTACACGTACGACGTCGCCGGACGGCTCCTCGCCGAGACCGACTTCGACGGCCGCACCCAGACGTACGGCCATGACGCCAGGGGCCGGGTCGTGGTGCGCGTCAACGCTCTCGGCGAGGAGGTCCGCCTCACCCGGGACGTGTTCGGGCGCACGGTCGGCAAGGACGCCGACGGCAAGGTCAGTACCTACGCCTACGACCTGAACGACCGTCTGGTGCACGCCGAGGGCCCCGACGCGACCGTCGCCCTGCTGCGGGACCCGGAAGGGCGGGTGGTGTCGGAGACGGTCAACGGCCGCACCAGCACGTTCGCCTACGACGCGACGGGCCGGCCACTGAGCCGTACCACTCCCACCGGGGCGACCAGCGCCTGGACGTACGACGGCCGCGGCGACCGGGCCCGCACGCACACGGCGGGCCGGACGCTCGCCCACGTGCACGACGCGGCCGGACAGCCGCTGTCCGTCGGCGTGGACGACGTCCTGTCGCTGACGCGTGCCTACGACAGCGCCGGAAGGGTCACCGCGCAGTCGGTCGTCACGGGCGACGGACGCACGGTGCGCGACCGCTCGTACCGCTACCGGGCCGACGGGCACCTCCTCGGAATCGACGGACCGGACGGAGTGACGCGCACCTTCGAGCTGGACGGGGCCGGACGCACCACCGCCGTCCGGGCGGAGGGGTGGACGGAGTCGTACGTCTACGGCACGGACGGAGGCCAGACGGCCGCCGAATGGCCGGGCGGACATCCCGGCAACGAGGCCGTGGGTCCACGCGAGGCCGAGGGCACCCGGCTGCTCCGGGCAGGAGCCACCCGGTACCGGTACGACGAACAGGGACGGCTGGTGTGGCGGCAGCGCACCCGGCTGTCCCGCAAGCCGGACAGCTGGGCGTACACGTGGGACGCCGAGGACCGACTGACATCCGTCCGCACGCCCGACGGCACCCTGTGGCACTACCGGTACGACCCGATGGGGCGCCGGATCGCCAAGGAGCGACTGGGCGCCGACGGGACCACGGTCCTGGAGCGCACCGACTTCACCTGGGACGGCACCACCCTCTGCGAACAGCTCACCACCGACGGGGCGCAGCCGCATGCCGTCGCGGTCACCTGGGAACACGACGGGATACGCCCGCTCAGCCAGTGCGAGCGTCTGCTCACCGCCGCGCACGAGGAGATCGACGCGCGGTTCTTCGCCATCGTCACCGACCTCGCGGGCGCGCCCACCGAACTCGTCGACGACGAGGGCCGGATCGCCTGGCACGCCCGCAGCACGCTGTGGGGCGTCACCGCCTGGAACGGCGGCAGCAGCGCGTACACGGCACTGCGCTTCCCGGGGCAGTACTACGACCCCGAGAGCGGCCTGCACTACAACTTCCACCGCTACTACGACCCCGAGACGGCCCGGTACCTCTCCCCCGACCCGCTCGGACTCGGCCCGTCGCCCAACCCGTTCCTCTACTTCCTCGACCCGCTGCTCTCCGCCGATCCGTACGGGCTCTACGAGATCGGAAAGCCGGACGCGGCGAGCCAGGCCGGCAATCTGCCGCTGATCGCGGACAAGATAGCGGCGCACGGCGACATCAAGAAGCGCGGCATCCCGGGGGTGGACGACCTGGACGTGCCGGAGCACCTGGAGGACATGATGACCGGGTCCCCGGGGCTGCGGATGCGCAGCACCCCGTCGGGGATCCCCCGTTTCGCCTGGTGGGACGATGCCACCGGGACGATGCTGATCCGCGAGGGCGACAAGGGCACGTTCATGCAGCCCGACGAGGGCTACGACTACTTCCTGAAACAGTTGAAGGAGTGAGTGGGCGGTGAGTGACGTGTTCTGGTCCGCACCGGAGAGCGGAGCCGTGTGGCAGACCCTGCCGCAACCGGTGCTGGACGCGGTCGGACGGTGTGACGCGGCACGGCTGGAGGTGGAGCGGGCGCGGGTCGCGCCGCATCTGCGGGAGCGGATCACCACGCCCGTGTACTCGGTCGCGGACCGCTTCGCGTCCTGGGAACGCCTGGTACGCCGGATGGAAGCCGACCGGCCGGACGGTGACGACTACTACCCGATCAGCGCGTACGGCAACGACCTCGACTCCCGGGACAACCTGGACGAGGTGATGAACACCCTGCCCGCGGCGGCACGCGACGGTGCGCTCGGCAGGCTGCTGGCCGAGTTGGACGCCCGCTTCGACGCGGCGAGCGCTCCCGACCCGGAAGGCTCACTGCGCCCCTGGGTGCGCCCGACGAAGGACCACGCCCAGCTCCCCGACCGCTGGTGCCGCAAGCCACTGCGTGCCCCTTGGGACGGCTGAGGAGACCGCCGTCGCGCCACCGCCCCCTTCGCGGACGCCCCGGCGCAGACCCCCGCCCCCTCAGAACCCCAGCCGCCGCAGCTGCTTCGGGTCCCGCTGCCAGTCCTTGGCCACCTTCACGTGCAGGTCGAGGAAGACCGGCGTGCCGAGCAGTGCCTCGATCTGCTTGCGTGACTTGATGCCGACCTCCTTCAGACGCGTTCCCTTGGGGCCGATGACGATGCCCTTCTGGCTGGGGCGTTCGATGTAGAGGTTGGCGTGGATGTCCAGGAGGGGCTTGTCGGCGGGGCGGTCCGGGCGGGGGAGCATCTCCTCGACCACGACGGCGATGGAGTGCGGCAGTTCGTCACGGACGCCCTCCAGGGCCGCCTCACGGATCAGTTCCGCGATCATGACCTGCTCGGGCTCGTCCGTAAGGTCGCCCTCGGGGTAGAGGGCCGGGCTCTCGGGGAGGAGCGGGACGAGGAGGTCGGCCAGCAGGTTCACCTGCTTGTCGCCGACCGCCGACACCGGCACGATCTCCGCCCACTCGAAGCCCAGCTCCTTGCCCAGCTGGTCGATGGCGATCAGCTGCTCGGCGAGGGTCTTGGAGTCGACCAGGTCGGTCTTGGTGACGATCGCGATCTTCGGGGTCTTGCGGATCCCGGCCAGCTCCTTGGCGATGAAGCGGTCACCGGGGCCGATCTTCTCGTTCGCCGGCAGGCAGAAGCCGATCACGTCGACCTCGGCCCAGGTGGTGCGGACCACGTCGTTGAGGCGCTCGCCGAGCAGCGTGCGCGGCTTGTGCAGGCCCGGGGTGTCGACCAGGATCAGCTGCGCGTCCGGGCGGTGCACGATGCCGCGGACCGTGTGCCGCGTGGTCTGCGGCTGGTTCGCGGTGATCGCCACCTTCTGCCCGACCAGAGCGTTCGTGAGGGTGGACTTGCCCGCGTTGGGGCGCCCGACGAAACAGGCGAAGCCCGCACGGTGGGCGGCCTCCGACGATTCCGACGGCTCGGTTGACTGGCTGCGAACGCTCATGGCCCCCATTCTCCCTGATCCACGACGCCCCGCCGCACCGTGAGATTTCGGTAACCCAGAGGCAACGAAACGTCACGGAAACACATCTGTACGCGGCCGGAAACGCGTTCCGGTGAACCTCTGACGAGCCCCCACGACGTTGGAGACGCCCGTGACCACCGCCGCCGCGCACGCCGACACCGGCGACACCGCCTGGCTGCTCGCCGCCACCGCCCTGGTCCTGCTGATGACCCCGGGCCTGGCCCTCTTCTACGGCGGCATGGTCCGCACGAAGAGCGTCCTCAACATGCTGATGATGAGCTTCGTGTCGATCGCGCTGGTGACGGTGGTGTGGCTGGCGGGCGGGTACTCGCTGGCCTTCGGGGAGGACGCCGGGGCGGGGCTCATCGGCGGGCTCGGGCACGCCGGGATGCACGGGCTCGGCCCGGACAGCGTGCGGGGCACGGTCCCCACCCTGCTCTTCGCCACCTTCCAGCTCACCTTCGCGATCATCACGGCCGCGCTGATCAGCGGCGCGGTCGCGGACCGGGCGAGGTTCGGGGCATGGCTGGTGTTCGTACCGGTGTGGGCACTGCTCGTATACGTCCCGGTGGCGCACTGGGTGTGGGGCCCGGGTGGCTGGATCGTGCGGCATCTCGGCGCCCTGGACTTCGCCGGCGGCCTGCCCGTCGAGATCACCTCCGGCGCCTCCGGCCTGGCTCTCTGCCTGGTCCTGGGCCCACGGCTCGGGTTCAAGAAGGACGCGATGCGCCCGCACAACCTCCCGATGGTCGTCCTGGGCGCCGGTCTGCTCTGGTTCGGCTGGTTCGGCTTCAACGCGGGCAGCGCGCTCGGCGCCAACGGTCTCGCGGCCGCCGCCTTCCTCAACACCATGGCCGCCGGCTGCACGGGCCTGCTGGGCTGGCTCTTCGTCGAGCAGAAGCGGGACGGCCACCCGACCACCCTGGGCGCGGCCTCCGGCGCCGTCGCCGGCCTGGTCGCGATCACCCCGTCCTGCGGCTCGGTCTCACTGCTCGGCGCGCTGGCCGTCGGCCTCGCCGCGGGCGTGGTCTGCTCGTACGCGGTCTCCTGGAAGTTCCGGCTGAACTACGACGACTCACTCGACGTCGTCGGCGTTCACCTGGTCGGCGGAGTCATCGGCACCCTCCTCATCGGCCTGTTCGCGGAGCGGGCCATGACCGGCGGCGCCGAGGGCCTCTTCTACGGCGGAGGGCTCGCCCAGCTCGGCAGGCAGGCGGTGGCGGTGGTGGCCGTGGCGGCGTACGCCTTCACCGTGACGTACGGCCTAGGCAAGCTGCTGGACAGGACGCTGGGCTTCCGGGCGAGCGAGGAGCAGGAGCACACCGGGCTGGACCTTACGGTGCACGCCGAGACGGCTTACGATCACGGAGTCCTGGGCCACGGCGCCCCGGTCAGCGCGTCCGTCCTCCCCTCCGCCCAGAAGGTCAAGACCCGCCCATGAAGCTCGTCACCGCGATCGTCAAGCCCTACCGCCTCGAGGCGGTGAAGACCGCTCTCCAGGAGATCGGGGTGCACGGCCTGACCGTGGCCGAGGCCAGCGGGTACGGCCGGCAGCGCGGCCACACCGAGGTGTACCGCGGTGCCGAGTACCAGGTCGACCTGGTCCCCAAGGTCCGGATCGAGGTCGTCGTCGAGGACGCCGCCTCCGAGCCGACGATCGAGGCGATCGTCAAGGCCGCGCGGACGGGGAAGATCGGGGACGGGAAGGTGTGGGTACTGCCGGTCGAGACGGTCGTACGGGTGCGGACGGGCGAGCGCGGCCCCGACGCCCTCTGAGCAGCCGCGGCAGACCGCGGCCCCGGCGGGTCCGGGCGAGCAGCACGCCACCCGCCACCCCGGCGACGAAGGCCAGCCCCACCACCAGCCACGGCAGGGCGAGGAACGACGTGCTCGCCGACTCCTCGGTGCCGCTCGCACTGGCCGTCAACGTCACCCTGCCCCAGTCGAGTTGGGGCGCGTCCCGCCAGGGCACGGTGAGCCTCACACGGTCCCCCGGCAGCAGTTCGGAGGGGACGCCGGTGAGGTCGCGGCTGAGCAGCGTACGGCCGAAGAGCCCCTCGGCCCGCAGCCGCACCCGGGGGTTCAACGTCACGTTCCCCGTGTTGTGCAGGGTGTAGGAGACGGTGGCGGTGCTGTCGCCGAGGCCGGGCACCAGCGGCTGGTGGTGGGTGAGGTGCACGTGCTCGACGGCGACGGCCGGGAGCGTCGGCCCGCTCACCCGCAGATAGACCCGGGCGCCGACGGCCCGCCGCACACCGAGCGCGAGGGAGCCGGCCCCCGGATCGACGCGCTCGTCCAGTGCCACGACCGCCCCCGGATGGTCGCCGGGCTCGGCGCCCTGGGGCACCCGCAGGGTGAAGGGAACGGTGACGGTCTTGTGCGGTGGCACGGTGACCCGCGTCTTCGCGATCCTCGCCCAGGCCCCCACCCCCCGCATCTTCTCCTTCACCGTCCGGACGGCGAACCCGCCGTCCCGGGCGGTGTTGTAGGCGTCGGCCGCGTACAGCCGGAAGGTCAGCGGTTCGCCGGTCTTGTTGGCGACGGCCACCTTGTCGGTGATCGTCTGTCCGGGGTCGAGGGAGAGATAGAAGTACGGCCGCGCCGCGATCCTGGAGGCGACCGGGTAGACGGACCAGCTGCCGTTGTCGGCGGCGTGCGCGGGAGCCGCCGTGCAGAGGAGTCCGAGGAGCAGGCTCAGGAGGAGGACATACGGCTTGACGCGACGCATGGGTGCGGACCCCCGGTCGGAAGCGGGTCGGGTGACGACCGGGTCTTTCATGGAGGCCCGGTCGCCACTGGGGAGTTGGCTCAGGTGAGCGTCAGGGTCAGGACTCCGGAGTACGACCCCGGAGGCGTGAACGCCGGTACGTCCAGGGAGAGTCCGGCGCCGACGGTGAACTCACCGCCGGTGGCCGTGGAGTCCGGGGTCGACGCGAGGGTCGCTCCGGAACCGCCGACGGCGCCCGCGGAACCGGCCGCACAGGTGCTCGGGCTGCCCGCCTTGGTCGCACAGGACGGGGTCCAGCTGAGCTTCCCGGCGTCGATCTTGGCGCCGGGGCCGGTGAAGTCGGTGACCTTGCCGGTGAGCGACCAGCCGGCCGGACCGCCACGGAAGTCCTTGACGGTGACGGTCTGCAGGTTGCCCGTCGACGCCCCGCCCTGACCGAAGTCGACCGCCGACAGCGCGACGGAGTCCCCGGCCTGGGACATGGACAGGGTCCCCGCCTTGACGGTGGTCGTCAGCTTCTGGCTTCCGTCCGGCACCGGCGTGGTGTCGTTGACGACGTAGGCGGCCGGACCGGCCCCCGCCGTGTCGCTCCACGCGCTGCCCTCGTACGCCACGATCCCGGTCGTCGTCTTGTCGTTGACGGTGAGCGGGGCGCTGAAGGAACCGTCGGAACCCGCGGTCGCGGTGGCCGTGTCCGCGGTCTGGTCGGCCCCGGACCGCCCGGCCAGCGTCACACTCGCGCCCGGCGTGAAGTTCTGGCCGCTGACGGTCACGCTGTCACCGGGGTTCCCGGAGGCCGAACTCAGGCTGATGGCACGGTTGTTGACCGGGGTCGAGTCGGTCGCCGTGACGGTCTCCGACACCGGGGCGGGCGGGTTGGTGACCGTGCAGGGGGTGTCCAGCTCCAGGATGTAGCTGGTGTGGATGTTGTAGTCGCCGGGCGAGAGGGTGATGGCGCCCGGCGAGGTGACGGTGAACGTCCCCGTCATGGAGAACGACGGGAAGGTCCCGTACCCGGGCACCGGGTCGTTCTTCTTCGGCCCGGTCACCGTGACGTTCCCGCTCTGCGCCCCGCCCAGCGTGACCTTCCCGGTCGGCGTCATGATGTCGGCCGGCAGGGCGAGGGCGGTGGGGTTGTTGGCGGCGGGCGTGACCACGGTGTAGGTCACCGTGACCGTGTCGCCGACCTTGGGGGTGGTGTCGTCCACCGAGATGCTCGCGGTGGTGGTGCCGTCGATCGGCGGGAGGCCCGCGACCGCGGGCGGGATGCAGTGCGTGGCGAAGTCGACGTTCGTCCCGGCGGCACCGGCCGGACAGGCCAGCGCGCCCCCCGCCGTGACCGCGAGCGCGGTCGCCCCGAACAGTGAGATCCAGCGCCACCGTCGGGATCTTCGTGATCTTGGGGGTGAACCCATGGAAGCCCCCTCCTGAGGGTTGCGGGCGCAGCGGCTCCTCTGCGCCGACAGGGGGCCATTGATGTGGAGGGCGCGTGAGAAGTCAATGGAGATGCCGCAGAAACCTGACGGTTCATCAGCTTCTGCGGCATCCGGAACGAACCCGTCAGCGGACTCAGAAGACGAACGGGCCCGGGGACTGGGCGGCGCTGGACGTGCAGGTGACGGTGATGCCGAAGATGACCATCTTCAGCGAGCCGCCGTAGAAGTCGAGGCTGTCGCCGGAGGCGACGGTGCCGGGCAGCGGGCCGACGGTGACGGCGCTGCCGGCGGTCATGGCCGGGTTCACGGTGCCGCTGAAGACGACGTTGCCGCCGGTGGAGTTGGCCATGGTGAGCGTGGAGGCGATGGAGTTCGCCGACAGGGCGAGCGGGGTGGTGATCGCGGTGGAGGTGAGCGTGAGGGTGGCCGAGGTACCGCTCTGGGTCGCGGTGAGGGTGGCCGCGCCGCCGCCGAAGATGCCGCAGCTGGCGGTGACGGTGGCGGTGGTGGGGGTGACGGCGGCGGCCGAGGGGGCGAAGGCCAGCGCCGTGGCGGCGAGGGCCCCCGCCGCGAGTGCCGCACCGGTGGTCAAGCGTTTCATGGAGATCGGGCTCCCTTCCCGTTGCGTGGGAATGCCATGTGGGGATGGCGACCCCGGTCCGGGTGGATGCGGGCACACCGCGGGGCCGAATCTGACGCACCATCACAATCTGACGGTCCGTCGGAACTTACGGTCCCATTGATACGCGAGAGACAGGGACCGACAAGTTGAAATTTGGCCGACTGCGACGGGGCGGTGCGGCCGGAGGGCGGGCGCGGGCGAGTGGGCGCGGCCGAGTGGGGGCTGGTCGCGCCCACGCGGCGGAGCCGCAAATCGACGCGGCCCCGCGCCCCTTCGGGTGGGACCAGCGCAGGCGCCCCGAAAGGGGCGCGGGGAACTGCGCGACCAGCCACGACGGCGCCGCACCCGCCCCACACCCCCGCCCACCCGAGTCAACCGACCCCGGCCTCTCCCCCCGACGGAGTCAACCAACGCCTCGCTTCCCAGTCCGGTGGGCGGGAAAGCTAGGCGGGGACAGTCAGCCGTACCTCTCCGTCCGGCCCCGCCAGCAGCACCGGCGTCCCCGGTCCCCCGAGATCCCGCACCGCGGCCAGGTCCTCGGCGTCAACCTCCCCGGCCCCGCTCACGACCGCCGCCGCCTCCAGCGACTCCGCCCCCGACGCCACCGCCATCGCCACCGCCGTCCGCAGCGCGCTCAGCTTCAGCGAGGCCAGCCCCACCGTCCCCGCCACATACGTCCGCCCCGTCGAGTCCCGTACGGCCGCCCCTTCGGGCACCCCGTTACGGGCCCGGGCCGAACGGGCCAGGGTGACGATCTTGCGGTCCTCGGGATCAAGCGCGCTGCTCTCGGTCATGCCCCGAGCATACGAACAACTTGACTGGGTCAGGCACCCCGGCCACCGCGTCACGCCCGGTCAAGCCGCAGCCGCTCCGCTCTCGGCAGGCCGGCCACGACAAGGTCGTACGAGTCCTCGATCAGCTCTTTCACCAGCCGGTCGGGGAGGTCGCCGTCCACGGTCACGGTGTTCCAGTGGCGCTTGTTCATGTGATACCCGGGGATGATCAGGCCCTCGTGGTCGGTACGCAGCCGGACCGCGTCGTCGGGATCGCACTTGAGGTTGACCTTCAGCGGGCGGGCGTCCATCCAGCTCAGCGCGAACATCTTGCCGAGGACCTTGAAGACCGAGATGTCCGGGTTGAAGGGGAAGTCCTCCTGCGCCGCGTTGAAGGAGAGGCAGAAGGCGCGGAGCCGGTCGGCGGTCACTCGGGCTCGTCCTCGGGGTCGTCGGCCACCGGCACCGGCTCCACCAGCACCGTCACGATCTTGTTCCGGCGTCCGGCGGCGGCCTCCGCGGTCAGGGCCAGTTTCCGTCCGTCGGGGAGTTCGACCTGGGCGGCGGCGCCCGCGATGGGCACCCGGCCGAGCGCCTTGGCGAGCAGCCCGCCGACGGTCTCCACGTCCTCGTCGTCGTACTCCTCGAGGCCGTACAGCTCGCCGAGATCCGTGATGTCGAGGCGGGCGGTGACCCGGTAGCGGTCGTCGCCGAGGTCGGTGACCGGCGGGAGTTCCCGGTCGTACTCGTCGGTGATCTCGCCGACGATCTCCTCCAGGATGTCCTCGATGGTGACGATCCCGGCCGTGCCGCCGTACTCGTCGATGACGACGGCGACGTGGTTGCGTTCCTTCTGCATCTCGCGCAGCAGGTCGCCGGCGTTCTTGGTGTCGGGTACGAAGAACGCGGGCCGCATGGCGGTGGAGACCAGGTCGGACTCGGCGTCCCGGCTGATGTGCGTCTTGCGGACCAGGTCCTTGAGATACACGATGCCGACTATGTCGTCCTCGCTCTCCCCGGTGACGGGGATGCGCGAGAAGCCCGAGCGCAACGCCAGCGTCAGGGCCTGGCGGATGGTCTTGTACCGCTCGATGACCACCAGGTCGGTGCGCGGCACCATGACCTCGCGGACAAGGGTGTCGCCCAGCTCGAAGACCGAGTGCACCATCCGGCGCTCCTCGTCCTCGATCAGGGACTCCTTCTCGGCGAGGTCGACCAGGGCGCGCAGTTCGGCCTCGGAGGCGAACGGGCCGCGCCGGAAGCCCTTGCCCGGGGTGAGGGCGTTGCCGATGAGGATGAGGAGATACGGGATCGGGCCCATGATCCTGGCCAGCGGCAGCAGCACGTAGGCGGCGGCCGTGGCCGTGTTCAGCGGGTGCTGGCGGCCGATGGTGCGCGGGGAGACGCCGACGGCGACGTACGACACGAGCACCATCACGCCGATCGCGGCGAGCAGCGCCTCCCAGGTGGTCGGGATCTCCTGGAGGCAGGCGTAGGTGACCAGGGCCGCGGCGGCCATCTCGCAGGCGACCCGGACCAGCAGCGCCACATTGAGGTAGCGGGTGGGGTCGGCGGCGATCTGGGCGAGCTTGGCGCTGCCGCGCCGCCCGGACTTCACGGCCTCCTCGGCGCGGAAGCTGGAGACCCGGGCGATACCGGCCTCGGCGCAGGCGGCCAGCCAGGCCACGACGACCAGGGCGATCGCTCCGGCGACGATCTGCGGACTCATACGAGGACGACCACCCGGCTAGGAGACCGTCGGCGCCGGGGAGGGACCGGTCAGGCCCTTCTCCCCCCGCCAGCCGTCCACGATGGCCGCCTGCAGACCGAACATCTCGGCCTTCTCGTCGGGCTCCTCGTGGTCGTAGCCGAGCAGGTGCAGCACGCCATGGACGGTGAGCAGCTGGAGCTCCTCGTCCATGGAGTGCTGGGTGTCGGCCTCGGCCCCCTGCTTCGCGGCGACCTCCGGGCAGAGCACGATGTCGCCGAGCAGCCCCTGCGGCGGCTCGTCCTCGTCCTTCGACGGCGGCCGCAGCTCGTCCATCGGGAAGGACATGACATCGGTCGGCCCGGGCAGGTCCATCCACTGGATGTGCAGCTGCTCCATGGCGTCGGCGTCCACGACGATCACCGAGAGCTCGGAGAGCGGGTGGATGCGCATCCGTGTGAGGGCGTAGCGGGCGATGTCGAGGATCGCCTGCTCGTCGACCTCGGTTCCGGATTCGTTGTTGACGTCGATCGACATGGCGCTGTGCTTGTCTACTTCCCCTTGTGCCCGGACTTCGGACGGCCGCCCTTGTGCGTGCCGTTCTCGGTGCCGTGCTCGCTGTCGTACTGCTCGTACGCGTCGACGATACGGCCCACCAGCCGGTGCCGTACGACATCGTGGGACGTCAGCCGCGAGAAGTGCACGTCCTCCACACCCTCCAGGATGTCCTGCACCTGGCGCAGACCGGACTTGGTCCCGCTGGGCAGGTCGACCTGGGTGACGTCACCCGTGATCACGATCTTCGACTCGAAGCCGAGCCGGGTGAGGAACATCTTCATCTGCTCGGGCGAGGTGTTCTGGGCCTCGTCGAGAATGATGAAGGCGTCGTTGAGCGTACGGCCGCGCATGTACGCCAGCGGCGCCACCTCGATCGTCCCGGCCGCCATCAGGCGCGGGATCGAGTCCGGGTCGAGCATGTCGTGCAGCGCGTCGTACAGCGGACGCAGGTACGGGTCGATCTTCTCGTAGAGCGTGCCCGGCAGGAAGCCGAGCCGCTCGCCCGCCTCGACCGCCGGCCGGGTCAGGATGATGCGGTTGACCTGCTTGGACTGCAGGGCCTGCACCGCCTTGGCCATGGCCAGGTAGGTCTTGCCGGTACCGGCGGGGCCGATGCCGAAGACGATCGTGTGCTTGTCGATCGCGTCGACGTACCGCTTCTGGTTGAGGGTCTTGGGGCGGATGGTGCGGCCGCGCGAGGACAGGATGTTCTGCGTCAGAACCTGGGCCGGGGTCTCCTCCGGGCCCTCCCCGTTCTCACTCGCCCGCAACATGGCGATCGAGCGTTCCACTGCGTCCTCCGTCATCGGCTGCCCGGTGCGGAGCACCAGCATCATCTCGTCGAACAGGCGCTGGACGATGGCGACTTCACGGGCATCGCCGACCGCGCTGATCTCATTGCCCCGGACATGGATGTCGGCCGCCGGGAAGGCCTTCTCGATCACGCGCAGCAGGGAGTCGCCGGATCCCAGCACGGTGACCATCGGGTGCTGGGCGGGAACCTCGAACTGAGCTCGGGCCTGCTGCTGCGCGGGAGTCTGAGCTGTGGGTGTCTGAGTCATGGGCCGGCGCTTAAGGCCTGCGGTTCCTCCTCTTCACGGCCGCGTAGCTGAGGGCGGCCTCGCGATACCAAGCGTACGACGCGGGGCCGACAACGCCGTAGGCCTTTTCACAGCGGAAGGCGCCCCCATTGCAGCCGTGAGCCCTGCATGCGCTCCGGTGCGCCGGGGCAGAATCCGGGCCGTCACTGCCACGCGTGGTCGGGGGGCCGCGTTCGCTCCACGCCACCTGTCCGTTCAGAAAGCAGGTAGCCGTGCTGCTGCGTCTGCCCACGTCGGTGTCCGAGGCCCGGGACTGCCTGGCCGAGGGGGCGATACCCGTCGGCGGTGCGACCCTCATCTGGGCCGTCTGGCAGCGGGACGGCTTCCCGGAACAGGCGGTGTCCCTGCGGAAGGTGCCGGAGGCGACGGCCATCGGGGACGGCGTGCTGGGGGGTGCGGTGCTTCTGCACCAGGTGGACGACCGGGTTCCGGAGGTGCTGCGGAAGGCGGCGAAAGGGGTCGGCACCGGGTCGGTGCGCCGGACGGCGACGGTGGGCGGGAACATCGCCGGATCGAGCCTGCGGGATCTGCTGCCGGCGGCGGTCGTGCTGAACGCGTGGGCCGAGGTGCTCACGGCCGACGGGGTGGACGAGGTGGACCTGTCCGAGGTGGAGGCGAAGGCGCCGGTGCTGCTGGCGCTGCGCTGGCGGGAGCCGGTGACGGGGGCGTACGCGAAGGTCGCGGACCCGGGGGGCGGCGAGGTGCCGACGATCGCCGCGGCGGCGGTGGACACGGAGGGTGTGCTGAGGGTCGCGGTACGGGAGGGGTACGTACTGAGCAGCGGGAGGGTGGGCGCCGAGGGGGGCGGGGTGGAGGAGCTGTTCGCCGGGGCGTTGTCGGGGGTGTCGGAGCGGGGACGGGAGCTTGTGCGGGAGCAGGTTGCCGGGGTGCTCGGGGAGTAGGCGGGGGTGGCACCCGCCCCAGCCCCCACGCACCCGCACCCGCACCCGCACCCGCACCCGTGATCATCACGCCGACCGGCCGAACCCGATCGTGGGCACCGCCCTCCGCAGCGGCCACGGCCTCGCCTGGTCCTGCTCCGGCACCAGGCCCTCCAGGAACGCGTATCGCCGCAGCGCCGCCGGGTCCTGGCTCGGCACCGACTGGACCTTGCGCCACCACGCCCCGATCTCCGACCAGCCGGGCGCGGACAGGGAGCCGCCGAACTCCTGGACCGAGAGCGCCGCCGTGAGGCCGGCGAAGGCGAGGCGGTCGGCCAGCGGCCAGTCCGCGAGCGTGCCGGTGACGAACCCGGCGACGAAGACATCACCCGCGCCGGTCGGGTCGAGGGCCTCCACGGCGATCGCCGGGACCTCCGCGGACTCCCCGGTCCGCCCGTCGACCGCATAGGCCCCCTCCGCCCCGAGGGTGACGACGGCGAGGGGCACGTACTCGGTGAGGGCGTGCGCGGCGGCGCGCGGGGAGTCGGCGCCGGTGTACCGCCGCGCCTCCTCGGCGTTCGGCAGGAACGCCTCGCAGTGTTCGAGATCGGCGAGCCCGGCCAGGTCCCACGCGCCGGTGTCGTCCCAGCCGACGTCGGCGAAGATCCGGGTGCCCTCGGCGGCGGCCTTGGCGATCCAGGGGTTGCGTTTGCCGGGCGTGAGGGAGGCGACGGCGGCGCGGGCGTGGGCCGGGTGGCCGGGGGCGTTCTGCTGCCGGAACAGCGTGTCGGCGGGCGGCTCGTGGCCGTGCGAGACCATGGTCCGCTCGCCCTCGTACGCCATGGACACGGTGACCGGCGAGTGCCAGCCGCGCACGGTCCGCGACGGGGAGAGGTCGATGCCCTCGCCCTGTTCGAGGGCGTCCCAGCAGTACTCGCCGTAGTGGTCGTCGCCGAAGGCCGCCGCGAGGGAGGTCTTCAGGCCGAGCCGGGCGAGGGCGGTGGCCATGTTGGCGATGCCGCCGGGGCTGGAGCCCATGCCCCGGGCCCAGGACTCGGTGCCGCGCACGGGGGCGGAGTGCAGGCCGGTGAAGATGATGTCGAGGAAGACGGTGCCGGTGAGGTAGACGTCCCAGGGCGGATCGTCCGGCGTGCGCAGGCCGGCCAGCGGGTCGACCTGCGCGGCGCAGTGCGGTGTCGTTGCTCCTCTGTCGTCGTCGAGGTACTCCGGTTCCTCTCCGGCGAACGCGTTGGACGCGGTCACGGTGCGCTCCCTGGACGTGGTGCGGATCCGGCCAGTCTGCACCATGTCGGGACAGCGGCGACGGCTCTCGCCGCACGACCGCCCGAACGGGCGCCGCTACCAGCGCGGTACGGCCGGTGTGGTCCACCCCGGCTCGGCCACCCGCATGGCGGCCGCGTCGTCGCGGTCGCGGAACGTCCCGTCGTCGTCCAGCCAGCGCTGGTGCAGCGCCCGCAGCCGCTCCCGGTCCAGCTCGACCCCCAGGCCCGGCGCGTCGGAGACGGCGACCCGGCCGTCCTCGAAGACGAGCCGTTCGGTGAGGACGTCCTCGGACTGCCAGGGGTAGTGGGAGTCGCAGGCGTGGTGGAGGCCGGGGACGGTAGCGGCCACGTGGGTCATCGCGGCCAGGCTGATCCCGAGGTGGGTGTTGGAGTGCATGGAGACGCCGACGCCGAAGGTGCGGCAGACGGCGGCCAGTTGCCGGGTGTTGCGCAGCCCGCCCCAGTAGTGGTGGTCGGAGAGGACGACCTGGACGGCACCGCGGGTGAACGCCTCCTGGATCTCGCCGAAGGTCGTCACGCACATGTTGGTGGCGAGCGGCACGTCGGTGCCCGCGGCGACCTCGGCCATGGCCGGGGTGCCGAGCGCCGGGTCCTCCAGGTACTCGAGGACGTCCCCGAGTTCCTTCGCGACCTTCAGGGAGGTCTCGACGGACCAGGCGCCGTTGGGGTCGAGGCGCAGCGGATGTCCGGGGAACGCCTCCGCCAGCGCCCGGACGGCCGCGATCTCCTCCTCGGGCGGGAAGACCCCGCCCTTGAGCTTGAAGGAGGTGAAGCCGTACCGCTCCGTGAAGCGGCGGGCCTGCGCCACCACCCCGGCCGGGTCGAGCGCGGACCCCCAGTCGTCCGGCTCCGCCGGGACGCCCTCCGGGTGGGTGGCCCACTTGTAGAAGAGATACGCGCTGTACTCGACCGAGTCGCGGACCTTCCCGCCGAGCAGGGCGTGCACGGGCAGCCCGAGCGCCTTGCCGAGCGCGTCCAGGCAGGCGACCTCGAAGCCGGAGACCACGGACAGCCGCAGCTTGTCGGCGGTCTGGACACCGCGCAGCCCGCCGACGTCGACCTGTCCGGAGACCCGGGCCGCGTCCACGGCGACCTCGTCGGCGACGGTGAACAGCCCGTTGAGATCACTGACCTGGCGCCCGCGCAGCCGCTCGGCGAACGGCCTGGCCAGTTCCAGGTACTTGGTGTCGCCGTAGGTCTCCCCGACCCCGGTCACCCCGTCGGCGGTCTCCACCTCCACGATCAGCCGGGGCGTGTACGGCTGGTGCACGCCCTGCGTGTTCAGCAGGGGTGGGTCGGCGACCAGGATCGGCGTCAGCCGGACGTCGGTGATCGTGAGGTTCACAGGGACGCTCCTGCCAGGTCGAGTCCGGCGGCCAGCAGGGTCTTGAGGTCGGCGAGGTGGGCGGCGCAGGGGTCGGTGAGCGGGGCGCGCACCGGGCCGACGGGGCGGCCGCGCAGCCGGGCCGCCGCCTTGACGAGGGACACGGCGTATCCGGGGACGCGGTCGCGGAGTTCGACGAGAGGCACGTAGAAGTCGCGCAGCAGCTTGTCGACCGTGCCGTGGTCGCCGGCGCCGAGGGCGGCGAAGAAGGCGTCGGCGATCTCGGGGGCGAAGGCGTGCACGGCGGAGGAGTAGGCGGGGACGCCGACGGTGGCGTAGGCGCGGGCCTGGATCTCGGCGGTGGCGGCGCCGTTGAAGAAGAGGAAGCCCTCCGGGGCGGCGAGGGTGAGCCGCTGGAGCCGGTCCAGGTCGCTGTGCCCGTCCTTGAGCCCGATCACGCCGGGGATGCGGGCGATACGCGTCAACGAGTCGGCCGTGAAGGCGACCTGTCCGCGCTGGTAGGCGATGAGCGGAAGGGACGTCCGGGCCGCGATCCGCTCCAGCTGCGCGACCAGCCCGTCCTGCGGGGCGGCGACGAGATAGTGCGGCAGCACGAGCAGGGCGTCGGCGCCGGCCTCCTCGGCGACCCGGGCGAACCGCACGGCCTGCGCCCAGCCGTACCCCACCCCGGCGACCACCGGCACCCGGCCCCCGGCCTCCTCGACGGCGACGGCCACGACCTGCCGGTACTCGTCCTCGTCCAGCGAGAAGAACTCCCCTGTCCCGCAGGCCGGGAAGAGGGCACCGGGCCCGGCGGCCAGCTGCCCGCCGACGTACTCCCGGAATCCGTCCACGTCCAGGGACCCGTCGGCGTGAAAGGAGGTGAGCGGGAACGACAGCACCCCGCCCGCCATCCCGTCCCGCAGCCTGCGCACCACGTCCTCCGGCTGTCCGGCCACCGAATCCATCTCCCCATGTAGACGTCATCCACGTATAGAAACAAAGACTAGATATGCGAACACCCCCCGTCAACGGCGCACACCGCCCCGCCCCTCTACGATCGGCACATGTCCGAGACAGCAGGCGTCCGCGAGGTGAAGTCCGCGGCGCGCACGGTGGAGCTGCTGGAGCTCCTCGCGGCGCGCGGTGACCGCCCGGCCCGCCTCCAGGAACTGGCGGACGAACTCGGCGTCCCGCGCAGCTCGATGTACGCCCTGCTCCAGACACTGATCACGAGGGGCTGGGTACGCACCGACACGACCGGCTCCCTGTACGGCGTCGGCATCCGCACCCTGCTGACCGGCACGACCTACCTGGACTCCGACCCGCGCGTCCGCCTCGTACGCCCGTACCTGGACGAGGCGTCGCAGAAGCTGGGCGAGACGATCCACCTGGCCCGCCTGGACGGCCCGAACGTGGCGTATCTGGCGACACGGGAGTCACACGAATACCTGCGCACGATCAGCAGGGTGGGCCGACGGCTGCCGGCCCACGCGGGCGCCCTCGGCAAGGCGCTGCTCGCGGAACGCCCCGCCGCGGACCTCCCCGAGGGCCCGTACGAGCCCCTGACCCCCAACTCCCACACCACCCGCGAGGCCCTCACCGCCGACCTCGCCGAGATCCGCACCCGCGGCTACTCGATCGACCGGGAGGAAGCCGTCACCGGCATCATCGGCTTCGGCTTCGCCCTGCGCTACGACACCCCGTCCCAGGACGCGATCAGCTGCTCGGTACCGGTGACCCGCCTGACCCCGGAGCACGAGGACCAGATCGTCGCCGTGATGCGGGAGATCCGCGCGAGGATCGAGTCGGGGACGACAGGCGGCACGGTCAACTGGCGCTAGCCGGACGAACCGGCCTGGGGCCGCGGGGCCGTATCGACAGTCGGCTCCGCCGCGTGGGCGCGACCAGCCACGACCAGCCACGGCACCCGCACCCGCGCACCGCCCCCACGGCGCGCGGCGCTCCTACCCCTGCCCCCACACCCGAAACCGAACATGACCCACATCACACCCCCCGCCCTTCTTCCGCACTCCCCCACTTGATACAAATTGCCCGCGCGTTCCTGTCCGTCGACGGCCTGCGCCCAACCCCCCTCCCCCGTCGGTCCTTTCGCATGCCCTGGGAACGCCCGTGTCCGCCCGCACCACCCCCTGGCCCCTCGTCGCCCTTTTCACGGCCGGGTATCTCGCCCCCTACCTGCTCCCGACCACCGTCGGCAGGCTCGAATCGGGGCTCCCGATCTCCGCCACCCAGGCAGGTGCCATCGGCAGTGCCCTGCTGCTCAGTTCCGCTGCGGCCGGTTTCCTGCTGGCGTCCCGTGTGGACCGCATCGGCCCCCGCACCCTCGCCCGCGCCGGCCTTCTGCTCGCCGTCCTCGGCTACGGCGGCGCCGCCCTCACCACCCACGTCCCGGCGGTCGTGGCCGGCGCGATGGTCGGCGGCTTCGGCTCCGGCACGGTCACCGCGGTGGCCGCCACCGGCATCGCCGGGCAGAGGGACCCGCACCGCACCACCACCCTCGGCCTGCTCGGCGTCTCCGCCCTCGCGGGCGCCGTCTATCTGACGGTCCCGCACCTCGGCCCCGGCCATGCGCAGCCCCTCGCCGCGATCGCGCTCACCGCGTCGGCGGTCTGGCCGCTCACCGCCCGCCTGTCCCCCCGTACCGCCCCGGTCCTGCCGCGCGCGGTCACCGGCTCCCGTCTCCCGCACCTGCGCTCGGGTCTGCTGCTGGCCGCCGCGATGCCCTGCTGGTCGGCCGCGCAGAACTCGCTGTGGGGCGTGAGCGGCCGGATCGGCCTGACGCAGGCGCATCTGAGTGAGGTGACCGTCGGCGTGGTGTTCGCGGTGGCCCTCGGCGCCGGTCTGCTGGGCGTGGTCGGGGCGGGCGCGCTCGGCCCGCGGCTCGGGCAGGCCCTGCCGATCGGTCTCGGCACCGTGCTGATCGCCGGCTGTATCGCGCTCAGCGCCTCCGCCACGGACCTGACGACGTTCGCGTCCGGCGAGATCGCCTGGAACCTGCTCTACCCGGTCGTCCTGTCCTACGTCATCGGCCTGGCCGCCGCCCTGGACCCGCGGGGCCGCTGGGCGGTGCTGGTCGGGTCGGCGTCGTCGCTGGGGACGGCCGTCGGCCCGATGACGGGCAGCCTGCTGTCGGCCCGGGCCGGTTTCCCGGCGATGGGGACGGTCCTGGCGGTGGGCCTGCTGGCGGTCGCGGCGCCGCTGACGGCGGTGGCGCTGCGGCGCAGGACCACCACCGTCACGACCTACCCGGCACTCACCGACGAGCCGGTACGGCTGGACGTCGCCGCCTAGCCGAACTCGTAGGCGTCCACCTCGGCGAGGTACCGGGCCCGCAGCTCCTCGTCGTCCTCCAGGAAGGACGCGAGGAAGGAGTTGCGGGCCAGTTCCCGCATCTGCTCCCGGGACAGGCCGAGGGTGTCGCGCACGGCGTGGTAGTTGTCGGCGACGTACCCGCCGAAGTAGGCCGGGTCGTCGGAGTTGACCGTGCACAGCAGGCCCGCTTCGAGCATCGCCGGCAGCGGGTGCTCGGCGAGCACGTCGACCGCGCGCAGCCGCACGTTCGACAGCGGGCACAGCGTCAGCGGGATCCGCTCCCGCACCAGACGGGCGACCAGGTCCGGGTCCTCCATGCAGCGCAGCCCGTGGTCGACGCGCTCCACGCCGAGCACGTCCAGCGCCTCGGTGATGTAGGCGGGCGGCCCCTCCTCACCGGCGTGCGCCACCCGTCGCAGCCCGAGGTCGGCGGCGGCCTCGTACACCTCGCGGAACTTGGCCGGCGGATGCCCGACCTCGGCCGAGTCCAGCCCGACCCCGATGATCCGGTCGAGGTGCGGCCGCGCGGCCTCCAGCGTCTCCAGCGCCGAGTCGGCGGACTCGTCCCGCAGGAAGCACATGATCAGCCGGGTGGAGATCCCGTGGTTCTCGACGCTTCGGCCGAGCGCCCGCCACAGCCCCTCCACGACCGTACCCAGGGGCACGCCCCGGGCGATGTGCGCCTGCGGGTCGAAGAAGATCTCGGCGTGCCGCACACCCTGTGCGGCGGCCCGGCCCAGATAGGCGTTCGCGAGGTCCTCGAAGTCCTGCTCGGTGCGCAGGACGGCCATGAGCTCGTAGTACAGGTTCAGGAAGGACTGGAGATCCTTGAACTGGTAGGCCGTGCGGAGGGCGTCGGTGTCCGCGTACGACAGCTCGACGCCGTTGCGGGCGGCGAGCCGGAACGCCAGCTCCGGTTCCAGGGTGCCTTCGATGTGGAGGTGCAGTTCAGCTTTGGGGAGGGGCATCAGAGCATGGTAAGGCCGCTTCACCTGCGCTTCGGAACCGGCACTCGGAGCAGGTCGTACGCGACGGTCAGCTCCCCCTGGTAGCCGGCGGCCCGCGCCTGCCGTTCGAATTCCTCGGGTTCGGAGTAGCGCTGGCTGAAATGGGTCAGCACGAGGTGCCGTACCCCCGCGTCCCGCGCGACGGCCGCCGCCTGTCCGGCGGTCAGATGGCCGTGCTCCGCGGCGAGTTCGGCGTCCTCGTCGAGGAACGTGGACTCGATGACCAGCATGTCGCAGCCCTCGGCGAGCGCGTGCACGCCGTCACAGAGCCGGGTGTCCATCACGAACGCGAACCGCTGCCCGCGCCGCACCTCGCTGACCTGGTCGAGGGTGACGTCCCCGAGGACGCCGTCGCGCTGGAGACGGCCGATGTCCGGGCCCTTGATGCCGTACGCGGCGAGCCGGTCGGGCAGCATGCGGCGGCCGTCTGGCTCGACCAGCCGGTAGCCGTACGACTCGACCGGGTGGGACAGCTTCCTGGCCTGGAGCGTGTACGACGAGGTCACGGCGAGGTCGCCGTCCGCGTCGACCGGGGCCTCGGTGATGCCGACGGTCTCCCGGTAGGCGGTGGCGTACCGCAGCCGGTCGAAGAACCGCCGGCCGGACTTCGGGTAGTGCGCGGTGACCGGGTGCGGGACCTTGTCGAGGTTGATGCGCTGGATGACCCCGGCGAGGCCGAGGGAGTGGTCGCCGTGGAAGTGGGTGACGCAGATCCGGTCGAGGTCGTGCGCGGCGACCCCGGCCCGCAGCATCTGCCGCTGGGTGCCCTCGCCGGGGTCGAAGAGGATGCCCTCGCCGTCCCAGCGCAGCAGGTAGCCGTTGTGGTTGCGGTGCCGGGTGGGAACCTGGCTGGCGGTGCCGAGGACCACCAGTTCACGGACGGACACGACGACTTACCCGGGCGGCCACTGCAGGCCACGGCCGCCGATGATGTGCGCGTGGGTGTGCCAGACGGTCTGGCCGGCGCCGCTGCCGGTGTTGAAGACGACGCGGTAGCTGTCCAGCTTGTCCTCGTCGGCGACGGCCTGCGCCTCGCGCAGTATGTCGGCGGCCACGGCGGGTTCGCCTGCGGCGAGCTCGGCCGCGTTCTTGTAGTGGACCTTGGGGATCACCAGGACGTGGGTGGGTGCCTGGGGGTTTATGTCCCGGAAGGCGACGGTGGTGTCCGTCTCCCGGACGATCGTCGCAGGGACGTGGCCTGCGACGATCTTGCAGAACAGGCAGTCGTCCTGGGGTTCCCCTGCCATGACTTCTCCTCGACCGGTGATCAGTTCCGGGGGCATCGTATCGTCGTCGGGTGCGGGGCCGGTGGGGGCTTGTCGCGCCACGCGGCGGAGCCGCATGTCGACACAGCCCCACGCCCCTTCGGGTGGGACCCGGCCCCCCTCCTTACATCGGCAGCGTCGGCGGGACCTTCGCAGGCGCCGTCTCCAGTGCCTCAAGGGCGAGGCGGATGGCCTCGTCGAGCTGGGGGTCCCTTCCCGCGGCCCAGTCCTGCGGGGTCTGGACGACCTCCACGTCCGGGTCGACGCCGTGGTTCTCCACGCCCCAGCCGTAGCCCTCCAGCCAGAACGCGTACTTCGGCTGGGTGACCAGCGTGCCGTCGACCAGGCGGTAGCGGCTGTCGATGCCGATCACACCGCCCCAGGTGCGGGTGCCGACCACCGGGCCGATGCCGAGCGCCTTGATCGCCGCGTTGACGATGTCCCCGTCCGAGCCGGAGAACTCGTTCGCGACGACGACCACCGGGCCCCGGGGCGCGTCCCTCGGGTAGCTGAACGGGCGCATGCCGCGCGGCAGGTCCCAGCCGACGATCCGGCGGGCCAGTTTCTCCACGACGAGCTGTGAGGTGTGCCCGCCGCGGTTCTCCCGGACGTCCACGACGATGCCCTCGCGGGCCATCTCCACGCTCAGGTCGCGGTGGATCTGCGCCCAGCCCGGTGCCTGCATGTCCGGCACGTGGAGGTAGCCGAGGCGGCCGCCGGAGAGTTCGTGCACACGGGCTCGGCGGTCGGCCACCCACGCGTGGTAGCGCAGTGGTTCCTCGTCCGCGACCGGCACGACCACCGGGTGCCGCAACTCGCCGCCGCCCGCCGGGGACACGGTCAGTTCGAGCGCCTTGCCGGCCGTGCCGACCAGCAGCGGACCGGGTCCGGTCAGCGGGTCGACGGAGCGGCCCGCGACGGCCACGATCGCGTCACCGGGGCGTACCGCGACGCCGGGTGCGGCGAGCGGGGAGCGGGCGCCGGGGTCGGAGGTCTCGGCGGGCAGGATCCGGTCGATGCACCAACTGCCGTCCGGATGACGGGAGATGTCGGCGCCGAGCAGGCCCTGGCGGGGGCCGTTGCCGTGGCCGCCGCGCGGGGTGACGTAGGCGTGCGAGGTGCCCAGTTCGCCCTGGACCTCCCAGAGCAGGTCGACCAGGTCGTCGTGGGTGGCGACCTGCTCGACGAGCGGGCGGTAGCGGTCCAGGACGCCGTCCCAGTCGACGCCGCCGAGGTCCGGCCGCCAGAACTGGTCCCGCATGATGCGGCCGGTCTCGTCGAACATCTGCCGCCACTCGGCGGCCGGGTCGAGGGTCTGCCGGACCCTGGACAGGTCGACGGTGATGTTGGTGTCGCTGTCGTCGTCGTTCGAGGCACGGCGGTCGCTGGGTACGACCTTGAGCTTGCCGTCGGCCCACAGCAGGACGCGTTTGCCGTCGCCGCTGACCTCGAAGTGGTCGGCGTCGGAGGCGAGGTACTCGATGCGCTGCTGGGCGAGGTCGTAGCGCTCCAGCTCGGTCTTGGGGTCGGGGTCCTCGGGGTGGGCGCGGGAGGCGCCGAGCACACCGCGCACCGGGTGGCGCAGCCACAGGACGCCGTCCTTGGCGGCGCGCAGCCCGGAGTAGCGGCCGGCCTCGACGGGGAAGGGCACGATCCGGTCGGCGAGGCCCTCCAGGTCGATCCGGGTGGCGGGGGTGCCCTCGGCGTCCGGGGTCTCGTCCTTGTCGGGCGCCTCGAAGGGCCGGCCGTGCCGCTGCGGACCGAACGGCGAGGGGGTGGTCGCGGCCAGGGTGATCAGGTGCGGCCGGTCGCCGACCACGAAGGCCAGGTCGAAGACGTGCTCGTCGTAGACCGGGTCGAAGGAGCGGGTGGAGAGGAAGGCGAGGTGTTTGCCGTCCCGGGTGAAGACGGGGTCGTAGTCCTGGAAGCGCAGCGGGGTCGCCTCGGTGACGGTGAGGTCGGTGGTGTGGGCGACCCGGAGCTGGGCGAGCCCGCCGGCCCCGGGGTGGGACCAGGCCAGCCAGCCGGAGTCGGGCGAGAAGGCGAGACCCGACACGTCGCCGTCCTCGCTGCGGTCGACCTCGCGCACCTCGCCGGTCTCGCGTTCGACGAGGAGCAGCCGTCCGTCGTGCGCGGCGACCGCGACCCGGCCGCCGTCGGGGGCGACGGCGAGGTCCAGGACCCGGCCGAGCTGCCCGGCGGCGAGCCGGCGCGGGGTGGAGCCGGGCACGGCACCGGTGGCGGGGGCGAACTCCAGGGCGTCGTCGCCCTCGGCGTCCGTCACCCACACCACCCACTCCTCCGCGTCCGAGCGGAAGGTGACGGGCAGCCGGGCGCGCACCCCGGGCTGGGTGGCCAGGGCGCGGGCCGGGCCGGACCGGTGGGTCACCCAGTGCACGCCGCCGCGCACCAGGACGGCGCTGCCGCGCGCGGTGTGGTCGGGCGAGGCGGAACTGAACCAGCGGGCCGCGTTGACCGGGTGCGGCTGCCGGTCCACCCGGGCCCCGCCCAGCCGGATGTCCAGCCGGCGCGGCTCGGCGCCCTCCAGGTCGTCGAGGAGCCAGAGTTCACCGGCCGAGGCGTAGACGACCCGGGTGCCGTCACCGGAGGCGTGCCGGGCGTAGAAACCGTCCAGTGGGGTGTGCCGGCGCAGGTCGGAACCGTCGGCGAGGGACGAGTACAGCGCGCCCGTCCCCTCGTGGTCGGAGAGGAAGGCGATCCGGTCCCCGGCCCAGACGGGGTGTTCGAGGTTCCCGTCCAGCTCCTCGTGCAGCCGTACGAACTCCCCCGCGCCTTCGCCGTCGTGGACGTCCCGGTCGATCCACAACTTGCCCGCCGTACCGCCCCGGTACCGCTTCCACCAGGCCGCCTCCCGGCCCATCGGCGCGGAGAGCAGCACGGTCCGGGGCCCGAAGGCGACATGGCCGACCGGGCCGTACGGCAGGACGGTGGACGGGCCGCCGTCGAGCGGGACGGTCCGGGCCCAGCTGCGCCGGAGGCTGGACTGTCCGTAGGTGCTGATCGCGAGGACCTGCCCGTCGGCGGTCCAGCCGCGCACCTGGGTGCGGGAACTCCCCCAGTGCGTCAGGCGGGTGGCGGAGCCGCCGTCGACGGGGGCGGTGTGGATCTCGGGGGCGCCGTCGCGGGTGGAGGTCCAGGCGACCGTGGTCCCGTCGGGCGAGATACGCGGCAGCGTCACGGGGACGTTGTCGGCGCTGACCCGCCAGGCCCGGCCGCCGTCCAGGGGCGCGAGCCACACGTCGTCCTCGGCGGTGAAGGCGACCAGGTCGCCGTGGACATGGGGAAATCGGAGGTAGGACCGCGGTCCTGTCGCTGCACCCTGAGTCACCCGCTCAGCCTATGCATCGCGGCACGCTCGCGGTGGCCGATTTCGATCACTTGCCCTGGACCGGCCGGCACTTGGGGTCGCTCTGGCACCAGATGGTCCGCGTCACGGTCACGGTGGGGCCCGGCTGCTGCCCGTAGGTGGGCGGCCGGTAGGTGCTGTACGCCGGTCCGGGTGTGGCGTCGCAGTTGCCGAGGCCCTTCACCCGGAACCACTCCTTGCCGCCCACCTTCGCGACGAGGTTCCCGCGCACACAGGCGCCGCTGACCGCCTTGGTGACCCGTCCGGTGACGGTGATCTCCCGGCCGTCCTTGGTCCTGCCCCGGCAGTCCACGGAGACGACGGAGGTCTCGGACGCCGAGGGCGTCTTCGGCGCCGACGAGCCGTAGTTGCCGGTGCAGGTGAGCCAGCTGACGTCGACGTGCTGCCGTTTCAGCTCGGCGGTGGCGGTCTGGTCGGTGGTGTACGCGACGGTCGCGGAGTTCAGGTCGGTCGGCCGGCAGCCCACCGCACCGCCCACGGCGATCACCGCGAGCCCCGCCACGGCCGCCACCCTGGTCAGGCGCGGACGTCGCGTCACGAGCGGCCATCGCGTCACGAGCGGCCGTCGTGTCACGAGCAGCCGTCGCCAAATCGGCCTCAATGCCCCCATGGAGGGCAGCCTGCCACCGTCGCGCCCGTGACGGTAGGGGGCATGCGGCCACTCACGTGTTCGGAGTCGTCCCCCCGGAGGCGGACGGACGGACTCCTCAGGTGCGCAGCAGGAGCCACTCCTGGAGCTCCACCAGGTTGCCCTCCGGGTCCTTGAGATGGGCGACGCGCATCCGTTCCGTCATCGGCGCCGGCCCGTGCACCAGGACCGCGCCCCGGGCGGTGATCTGCTCGCAGTAGGCGTCCAGGTCGTCCACGCGCAGCACCACCAGCGAGCGGTGCCCGGTCGCGGTGTCCCCCAGCTCGCCCAGCACCTCGGCCATCATGGCCCGGTCCTGCAGGGCTATCCCCGCCGACCCGGCGTGCGGACTGAACTTCTCGTACGGCCCCTCGCTCGCCCCCGACTGCGGCTTCAGCCCGAGCACTTCGGCGTAGAAGCGGTAGCAGGCGGCGAAGTCGGAGACCAGGAGCCGGACTTGGGCGAGTTCCACGGCGCGTTCCCCCTGTGGTGTCGTACGGGTCAGGACCAGTCGTACCGGTCAGGACCACCGGCCGGTACGGCCGAGGAGCAGGGCCGCGGCCGCGGTCCCGGCGGTCGACGTGCGCATCACGGTAGGCCCCAGGGTGCAGGCCTTGGCGCCCGCCTCCTCGAAGAGCGCCACCTCGTCCCGGGCGACGCCTCCCTCGGGCCCGACGACCAGCACGATCTCGCCCTCGGCGGGCAGCGCGGCGGTGGCGAGCGGCTCGCTGCCGTGCTCGAAGTCGGAGTGGAGTACGGCGGCCAGCGCGGCACCGGCGAGAAGTGCGGCGACCTGCCTGGTGGTCGCCGCGTCCGCGATCTCCGGGAAGCGCACCCGGCGGGACTGCTTGCCGGCCTCGCGGGCGGTGGCCCGCCACTTGGCGAGGGACTTCAGGCCCCGGTCGCCCTTCCACTGGGTGATGCAGCGGGCGGCCTGCCAGGGCACGATCCGGTCGACGCCGACCTCGGTCATGGTCTCCACGGCGACCTCGCCGCGGTCGCCCTTGGGCAGCGCCTGGACGACGGTGATGCGGGGCCGCGGGAGGGGTTCCTCGTGCAGGGTCTCCAGGTCCGTCACGACTAGCCGGTCCTTGCCCTCGGCGGCCTTGACGACGCCCTCGCTCCAGCGACCGCGCCCGTCGGTGAGGATGACGCCCTCACCGGGCTGCAGCCGCTTCACGGAGACGGCGTGCCGGCCCTCGGGGCCGTCCAGGACGACCTCTCCGCCGGAGAAGTCGGGCACCACCAGCGGGTCGAGCACGAACACCGGGGCGGTCATCGCCCGTCCCCCCGGCCGGCCCCGCCGGTCCAGTCGCCCTCGGCCTTGCCCGACAACGCTGTCGACGCGGCGGCGAGTTCCTCCGCGAGGACCTCCACCAGCCGCCCGGCGGGCAGCACCCGGGCCATCCGGTGTCCCTGCCCGGCCCACAGGGCCATGCCCTGCGCGTCCCCGGCCTTGGCGGCGGCCTTGCGCAGCGGGGCGGTGAGGTGGTGGACCTCCGGGTAGGCGGCGGGCGCGTACGGGCCGTGCTCGCGCATGAAGCGGTTGACCAGGCCGCGGGCGGGCCGCCCGGAGAACGCCCGGGTCAGCGCGGTCCGGGTGAACAGCGGGTCGGTCAGCGCCCGCTTGTGCGGGTCGGCGGCGCCCGACTCGGGAGTGGCGAGGAAGGCGGTGCCCAGCTGGGCCGCGCTCGCCCCCGCGGCGAGCACGGCGGCGATCTGGCTGCCGCGCATGATGCCGCCCGCGGCGACGACCGGGATGCTCACGGCCTCGCGTATCTGGGCGACCAGCGACAGCAGGCCGATCCCGGAGCCGTCGTTCTCCGGCACGTCCCGGTGGGTGCCCTGGTGCCCGCCGGCCTCCACGCCCTGGGCGATCACCGCGTCGGCACCGGCCCGCTCGACGGCGAGGGCCTCCTCGACGGTGGTGGCGGTGACGAGGGTGAGGGTTCCCGCCCGGCGCAGGGCGTCCAGTGCCTCGGGGCTCGGCACACCGAAGTGGAAGGAGACCGCGGCCACCGGGTTGTCGAGGAGTACGGCGAGCTTCGCGTCGTACCCGTCGTCCCGGCCGCTGTCCGGGTCGCCGAGCTCGGTCTCGTACCAGGCGGCCTCACCGGCCAGCTGATGCGCGTAGATCTCGACCGCGCCGGAGGAGGGCGCGGCGACAGCCACTCCGGTGGAGCCGGTGCCCGCACCGGGATGCTCCGGCTGCGGCATGAAGAGGTTCATCCCGAAGGGGCGGCCGGTCAGCCCGCGCAGCTGCTTGATCTCCTGGTACATCCCGTCGGCGGTCTTGTACCCGGCGGCCAGGAACCCCAGCCCGCCCGCCTCGGACACGGCGGCGGCGAGCTGCGGCACGGAAACCCCGCCCGCCATCGGGGCCTGCACGATCGGAAGCGGGAAGAGATCGGTCAGTGCGGAGGACATGACGGCATGTTGTCACGTCCTCCGAACAAGACCGAATCGGGCCGTCCCTTTGGCACATGCCAGATATTTCCGGGCCGAAGGGACGGCGCCCCGGCCCGGCGAGCCGTCAGCGCCCGTTGAACGCGTCCTTCAGCCGGCTGAACAGACCCTGCTGCCCCGGCTGGAACTGCCCCGTGGGCCGTTCCTCGCCACGCAGCTTCGCCAGCTCGCGCAGCAGCCGCTCCTGCTCGGGGTCGAGCTTGGTCGGGGTCGTCACCTCGACGTGGACGATCAGGTCGCCCCGGCCGCCGCCCCGCAGATGCGTGACACCGCGCCCGTGCAGCGGGATCGACTGCCCGGACTGGGTGCCCGGCCGGATGTCGACCTCCTCCATCCCGTCCAGCGTCTCCAGCGGCACCTTCGTACCGAGCGACGCCGCCGTCATCGGAATCGTCACCGTGCAGTGCAGGTCGTCGCCGCGCCGCTGGAACGTGGAGTGCGGCAGCTCGTGGATCTCGACGTACAGGTCGCCGGCCGGACCGCCACCGGGCCCGACCTCGCCCTCGCCGGCGAGCTGGATCCGGGTCCCGTTGTCGACACCGGCCGGGATCTTCACGGTCAGCGTCCGCCGCGACCGCACCCGCCCGTCACCGGCGCACTCCGGACACGGCGTCGGCACGACCGTACCGAAGCCCTGGCACTGCGGGCAGGGCCGCGAGGTCATGACCTGGCCCAGGAAGGACCGGGTCACCTGCGACACCTCGCCGCGACCGCGGCACATGTCACACGTCTGGGCGGAGGTGCCCGGCGCCGCGCCCTCACCGTTGCAGGTGTTGCAGACGATCGCCGTGTCGACCTGGATGTCCTTGGTCGTGCCGAAGGCCGCCTCGTCGAGCTCGACCTCGATCCGGATCATGGCGTCCTGGCCGCGCCGGGTGCGCGACCGCGGGCCGCGCTGCGACGCGGTACCGAAGAACGCGTCCATGATGTCCGAGAAGTTCCCGAAGCCACCGGCCCCGAAGCCGCCCGCGCCCGCGCCGCCGCTCTGCGAGAGCGGATCGCCGCCGAGGTCGTAGACCTGCTTCTTCTGCGGGTCCGAGAGCACCTCGTAGGCGGCGTTGATCTCCTTGAACCGCTCCTGGGTCTTCGGATCCGGGTTGACGTCCGGGTGCAGCTCGCGCGCGAGCCGACGGAAGGCCTTCTTGATCTCTTCCTGCGACGCGTCGCGGCGCACGCCGAGAACGGCGTAGTAGTCCGTGGCCACTTACGACTCCGCCAGGATCTGTCCGACGTACCGTGCCACCGCTCGTACCGCTCCCATCGTTCCCGGGTAATCCATGCGGGTCGGTCCGACCACGCCGAGTTTGGCGAGTGCCTCGCCGCCCGAACCGTAGCCGACCGACACCACGGACGTTGAGTTGAGTCCCTCGTAGGCGTTCTCGTGACCGATGCGTACGGTCATGCCCGAATCCCCCGCCTCGCCCATGAGCTTGAGGAGCACGACATGCTCCTCCAGGGCCTCCAGGACGGGCCGGATCATGAGGGGAAAGTCATGTCCGAAGCGGGTGAGATTGGCGGTGCCGCCGATCATCAGCCGCTCCTCGTTCTCCTCGACGAGCGTCTCCAGCAGAGTGGAGAGCACCGCCGAGACCGTACCGCGGTCCTCGGCCTCGAAGGCGTCCGGCAGGTCCTCCACCAGCCGGGGCACGTCCGAGAACCGGCGACCGGCGACCCGGCTGTTGAGCCGTGCCCGCAGATCCGCCAGCGACGACTCCCCGAAGGGCGCCGGGCAGTCGACCATCCGCTGCTCGACCCGCCCGGTGTCGGTGATCAGCACCAGCATCAGCCGGGCCGGCGCGAGCGCGAGCAGCTCCACGTGCCGCACGGTGGACCGAGTCAGCGACGGATACTGCACGACCGCGACCTGCCGCGTCAGCTGCGCCAGCAGCCGCACCGTCCGCGCGACGACGTCGTCGAGGTCGACGGCGCCGTCGAGGAAGTTCTGGATGGCCCGCCGCTCGGGCGCGCTCATCGGCTTCACACCGGCGAGCTTGTCGACGAACAGCCGGTAGCCCTTGTCGGTCGGGATCCGCCCGGCGCTGGTGTGCGGCTGGGCGATGTACCCCTCGTCCTCCAGGGCGGCCATGTCGTTGCGCACGGTCGCCGGGGAGACGCCGAGGTTGTGCCGCTCGGTCAGCGCCTTCGACCCCACCGGCTCCTCGGTGCCGACATAGTCCTGGACGATGGCGCGCAATACCTGAAGCCTGCGTTCACTCAGCATCCAGCGCCACACCTCCAGAAAGTCGTCCCCGCGGCCTTTCGGGTCTTTCGCCTGGCACTCTGCGAGCCCGAGTGCCAGCATCCCCGGCCCAGTGTACGGCCGTCGGGTACCGACTGGGCAAGGTCGGCGAGGACCCGGGGCGTTCTACCGCTAGCGTCGCGGTGTGACGGTGACTTGGGAAGAGCTGGGCTGGGAGCGGGTGGCCGAGGGGGTCGGCCGGTGCCGGCTGCCGGGCTGGGACTGCACGGCCGGGCTGGTCCTCGGGGCCGGGCCGGTCCTGATGGTGGACGCGGGGTCGAGCCTGGCGGAGGGCGCGAGGTTGCGCGGGGAGGCGCAGCGGCTGGCCGGGCGCCGTGTGACCCATCTCGCGCTCACCCATCCGCACTTCGACCACGTCTTCGGCACCCCGGCGTTCGCGGGCACGGACGTGTACGCGGCGGCGGGCGCGGAGGCCGTCCTCGCGCACGGCCGCGAGGCACTCCGCCTGGACGCGGTCCGCAACGGCCTGCCGGCCCCGGAGGCCGAGGAGGCGGCCGACGCGCTGCCCCTGCCCCGCCGTCCGGTCTCCGGCGAGTGGGCTCTCGACCTCGGCGACGGCCGCCGGGCCCTGCTGGCCGACGTGGGCCCCGGCCACACCCGCCACGACCTCGCCGTCCTCGTCCCCGGCGACCCGCCGGTGGTTTTCTGCGGCGACCTGGTGGAGGAATCCGGCGACCCCCAGGCCGGCCCCGACGCCGTACCGTCCCGCTGGCCGGCCGCCCTTGACCGGCTGCTCGCCCTCGGCGGCGACGACGCCCGGTACGTACCCGGTCACGGAGCGGTGGTGGACGCGGCCTTCGTACGACGGCAGCGCGACGCCCTGGCCGCTCGTTTCGGCGTGTCGTGACCACGCCGCCACCGCTTCTCCTATCGTCATCCGAATGCGCCAGTACTCCGCCGACCTGACCCCGCCGTGGAAGAAGCCGAAACCGGCACCGGAGGTGGCCGCCGAACCCGGCCTGGTCGTCGAGGAACCCGGCACCGGCTTCTGCGGCGCGGTGATCCGCTGCGAGGCGGGCACGGTGACGCTGGAGGACCGCTTCGGCAAACACCGCGTCTTCCCGCTGGAGCCCCGGGGCTTCCTCCTGGAGGGCCGGGTGGTCACCCTCGTACGCCCCGCCTCGGCCGGCCCCGTACGGCCCGCGCGCACCGCCTCCGGTTCGGTCGCCGTGCCCGGCGCACGCGCGCGCGTGGCCCGCGCCGGCCGCATCTACGTCGAGGGCCGCCACGACGCGGAACTGGTCGAGAAGGTCTGGGGCGACGACCTGCGCATCGAGGGCGTGGTCGTGGAGTACCTGGAGGGCGTGGACGACCTCCCGTCGATCGTGGCCGATTTCGCACCGGGCCCCGACGCGCGCCTCGGTGTCCTGGTGGACCACCTGCTCCCCGGCACCAAGGAGTGGCGCATCGCGCAGTCGGTCACCAGCGAACACGCCCTGGTGGTCGGCCACCCGTACATCGACATCTGGGAGGCGGTGAAGCCCGCCGCCCTGGGCATCGAGTCCTGGCCGCGCGTCCCGCACGGCCAGGACTGGAAGACGGGCGTGTGCCGCGCCCTGGGCTGGCCCTCGGACAACACGGGCGCGGTGTGGCAGGCGATCCTGGCCCGCGTGGGGTCCTACAAGGACCTGGAACCGGAGCTGCTGGGGCGGGTGGAGGAACTGATCGACTTCGTGACGGCTCCGTAGCCGGGCATCCTTCCCGCCCCCGGCCGCTCAGTCCACCAGGTCCCTTCCCGCCCCTGGCCGCTCAGTCCACCAGGTCCCTTCCCGCCCCCGGCCGCTCAGTCCACCAGGTCCCTGACCACCGCGTCCGCCAGCAGCCGCCCCCGCAGCGTCAGCACGGCCCGGCCGTCCTCGTACGGGCCGGTCTCCAGCAGCCCCTCCCCCAGCGCCCGCCGCGACGCCACCAGCCCCTGCTCCTTCAGCAGCGCCAGCGGCACCCCCTCCCGCAGCCGCAGCTCCAGCAGGATCCGCTCCACCCGGCGGTCCTCGTCGGTGAGGAGCTCACGCCCGGCCCCCGGCGACCGCCCCGACGCCAGCGCCGCCGCGTACGCCCCCGGGTGCTTGACGTTCCACCAGCGCACGCCGCCCACGTGCGCGTGCGCGCCCGGTCCCGCGCCCCACCAGTCGGCGCCCCGCCAGTACAGCTCGTTGTGCAGGCAGCGGGCGGCCTCGGAGGTGGCCCAGTTGGACACCTCGTACCAGTCGAACCCAGCCGCGGACAGCATCTCCTCGGCGATCAGATAGCGGTCCGCGTGGACGTCGTCGTCGGTCATCGGGACCTCGCCCCGGCGGATCCGGCGGGCCAGCTGGGTGCCCTCCTCGACGATCAGCGCGTACGCCGACACATGGTCCGGGCCGGCTCCGAGCGCCGCGTCCAGCGAGGCCCGCCAGTCGTCGTCGGACTCGCCCGGCGTGCCGTAGATCAGATCGAGGTTGACGTGCTCGAAGCCGGCCGCGCGGGCCTCCGCGACACACGCCTCGGGGCGCCCCGGGGTGTGGGTGCGGTCCAGGACGCGCAGCACATGCTGCCGGGCGCTCTGCATGCCGAAGGAGACCCGGTTGAAGCCGCCCTCGCGCAGGGCCGTCAGATACGCGGGGTCGACGGACTCCGGGTTCGCCTCCGTGGTGACCTCCGCGTCGGCGGCCAGACCGAACTCGTCGCGGATCGCGCCCAGCATCCGTACCAGATCACCGGCGGCCAGCAGCGTCGGCGTACCCCCACCCACGAACACCGTGCGGACCTCGCGCGGGTCGTCGCCGAGAACCTTGCGGGCCAGCCTGATCTCGTCGATCAGGGTGTCCGCGTAGTTGTCGCGGGAGGCGAGGACCCCACCGGTGCCGCGCAGCTCGGTCGCCGTGTACGTGTTGAAGTCGCAGTAGCCGCAGCGGGTCGCGCAGTAGGGGACGTGCAGATAGAACCCGAGGGGGCGGTCGGCGGCACCGGCCAGCGCGTGCGCCGGGAGCGCGCCGTCGTCGGGGACCGGTTCACCGTCGGGAAGTGCGGAAGGCATGTCCTCCATTGTCCCGTACGACGCCGGTTACTCCGCCTGCAGGACGAGCAGCGCCAGATCGTCCTCCGGCTGCCCGCCGCCGAACTCGTGCACGAGCCGCCTGATGCGCTCGGCGATCAGCTCGGCGCTCAGGCCCGTACAGCCCGCGAGCGCCCGCGCGAGCCCGTCGCCGTCGTCGAACTGCCGGGACCCCGAGCGGCGCTCGGTGACCCCGTCGGTCACGCACAGCAGGCTGTCGCCGGGCCCGAGCTCGATGGTCTCGCTGGTGTACGTCTCGTCCTCCACGACCCCGAGCAGGGTCTGCGGCCGGGCGGCGGTGCGGACCGCGCCGTCGGGGCCGAGGACCAGCGGCAGCGGATGCCCCGCGGAGGCGAGGGTGCAGCGGATGCCGCCCGCTTCGAGGGGGGTGAGTTCGCCGTAGAGGAGGGAGAGGAAACGGGTCTGGGGGCCGTCGCCGGGCGGCACGGCGCGGCCGCCGGCGGCGACCAGGGCGCGGGCGGCGGCGTCGGCGGCCTCGGTGGCGTCGTCGAGGAGGAGCTGGTTGAGCCGGTCGAGGACGTCGGCGACCCGGTACCCCTCCCGGGCGAGCAGCCGCAGCCAGGGCCGGGCCAGACCGATGACGACGGCGGCCTCGGGGCCCTTGCCCTGGACGTCGCCGATGGCGAAGCACCAGCGGCCGTCGCCGGCCGGGAAGAGGTCGTAGAAGTCACCGCTGGGGCCGCCCTTGTCGCAGGGCTCGTAGACCAGCGCGCTGCGCACGCCCGGGATCTCGGCGACCGCGCCGGGCAGCAGCCCGCGCTGGAGGACGGCGCTGATGGTGGCCTGGCGGGCGTACTGGCGGGCCGCGCCGATGGCGAGGGCGACCCGGCGGCCGAAGTCCTCGACCAGGCCGGTGATCTCGTCGGGGAAACCGGCCGGGCCGCAGCGTCCGATCACGAGCGTGCCGAGCGGACGGCCGCCCGCGATCAGCCGGTAGGAGAGCGCCGACCCGTGGGCGGCCTGCGGGCCGAGCGCCTCGCCGGGCCAGGGATACGGCTCGGGACCGGACCGTAACCCGTCCCTTGCGCACGGCGGGTCCTTCTCCAGGGCGCGGCGCAGCTCCTCGATGCGGTTCTCGCTGCCGTGCCAGACCCGGGCCAGCCGCGGCCCGCCCGCGCCGTTCGCGTCGCCCCAGCCGCCGGACCGCACCGTCGACTCGTCCTCCAGCCACACCGCGCACCAGTCGGCCAGCCGCGGCACGATCAGCTGGCCGGTGAGCGCGGCCACCAGGTTCTCGTCGAGCTGTCCCGCGAGCAGGTCGGAGGCCTCGGCGAGGAAGGACAGCGCGCCCCGGTCGAGCCAGTCCCGGTCCCGGTCGGGGCGATGAGGGTCGGGCGCGAGGATCTCGGCCACCTTCAGCTCCTGCGCGTCGGGGAGCGTGCCGCCGTGCCCGGTCAGGCGCGCCCACACCGTCTTCGCGCCGACGCGGTAGGTGACCCCCCAGGACTCGGCGAGCGAGGCGACCAGGCGCAGCCCGCGCCCGTACTCCGGGGTCTCGTACGGCGTCTCGCCCGGGTGGTCGCGGGGGGCGCGGGAGGGGTGGTGGTCGGTGACCTCGACGACGAACGCCGTCTCCTGCCGTGCCTCCTCCAGCCACCAGTCGACCTCGATGTCGGTGCCGGCGTGCACGACGGCGTTGGTGACGAGTTCGCTGACGACGACCATGGCGTCCTCGGCGACCCGCTGTCCCGGCTCCAGCAGGCCGCAGTCGGTCCACTCGTCGAGGCAGGCGCGCACCAGCGCGCGGGCGGAACCCGGCGCGAGGGGGCTCCCGGGGAGGGTCGCGCGCCCCTGCGCGTACGCGCCCGCGGTCTCGTGCGCGGGCGCCTCGTCGCGCGCAGGCGCCTCACGGACCCGGGAGACGGTCTCCCGTTGCGTGGGTATGGCCCCCATGTCGAGCTCCCCGAGCAGTTCGCACGAATACATCCCGATCGATGCGGACAGAGTGACAGACTGGCCGCGCCCATAAGCACCGAGTTACCGAAGTGGGCCGCCATGAGTGAGAACAGTGCTACGCGTGTGCTCGAAGACGGACAGAAACCGGAACAACTCCGAGCATCCGAACTGCGCCCTCTGCTCGCCGCGATGACCGCCGCCCGCGACGGCGACTTCACGAAAGTGCCGGAGACCGGGGAGGGGATCGTCGGCGAACTCACCGCGGTCTTCAACCAGATCATGGACCGCAGCGTTCACTTCAACACCGAGGTGCAACGCGTGAAACGCGAGCTGGTGCGCCACGGCCGCCTCGACGAACGGGTGTCGGCCAGCCCCGGCCAGGGCGCCTGGACGTCCCGGGTCAACGACGTCAACCAGGTACTCGACGCCCTGGTCGCCCCCGCGGCGAACGCCACCCGCGTCCTGGACGCGGTGGCTGGCGGCGATCTGACCCAACGCGTCGATCTGCACGACGGCAGCCGCCAGTTGCGCGGGGACCTGCGCAGACTGGGCCGCGCCGTGAACAAGATGGTCGACCAGCTGTCCCTGTTCACCGGCGAGGTGACCCGGGTCGCGCGCGAGGTCGGCACCGAGGGGCGGCTCGGCGGCCGGGCCAAGGTGCAGCGCCTGTCCGGCAGCTGGCGGGACGTGACCGAGGCCGTCAACACCATGGCGTCCCGGCTGACCGCCCAGGTCCGCGACATCGCCCTGGTGACGACGGCGGTGGCCCGGGGCGACCTGACCCGCACGGTGACCGTCGAGGCGACCGGTGAACTGCTGGAACTGAAGCTCACCGTCAACACCATGGTCGACCAGCTGTCCGCGTTCGCCGACGAGGTGACGAGGGTCGCGCGCGAGGTCGGCACGGAGGGCCAGCTGGGCGGCCGGGCCCAGGTGCGGGGCGTCTCCGGCGTCTGGAAGGACCTCACCGACAACGTCAACTTCATGGCGTCGAACCTGACCTCGCAGGTCCGCAACATCGCCCAGGTGACGACAGCCGTCGCCAACGGCGACCTCTCGCAGAAGATCACGGTCGACGCCAAGGGCGAGATTCTTGAACTGAAGTCGACGATCAACACGATGGTCGACCAGCTGTCGGCGTTCGCCGACGAAGTCACCCGCGTCGCCCGCGAAGTCGGCACCGAAGGAAACCTCGGCGGCCGGGCACAGGTCAGAGGCGTGTCCGGGGTCTGGAAAGACCTCACCGACAACGTCAACTTCATGGCGGACAACCTGACGTCGCAGGTCCGCAACATCGCGCTCGTCTCCACGGCCGTCGCCCAGGGCGACCTCGGCAAGAAGATCACCGTGGAGGCGAAAGGCGAGATCCTCGAACTGAAATCAACCATCAACACGATGGTCGACCAGCTGTCGGCGTTCGCCGACGAAGTCACCCGCGTCGCCCGCGAAGTCGGCACCGAAGGAAACCTCGGCGGTCAGGCACAGGTCAGAGGCGTGTCCGGGGTCTGGAAAGACCTCACCGACAACGTCAACTTCATGGCGCTGAACCTGACCTCCCAGGTCCGCAACATCGCCCAGGTGACGACGGCCGTCGCCAACGGCGACCTCTCCAAGAAAATCACCGTCGACGCACGCGGCGAGATCCTCGAACTGAAGGACACCGTCAACACGATGGTGGAACAACTGCGGGCCTTCGCCGACGAGGTGACCCGCGTGGCCCGCGAGGTCGGCACCGACGGCCGGCTGGGCGGCCGCGCCCAGGTGCTCGGCGTCTCCGGCGTCTGGCGAGACCTGACCGACAACGTGAACTACATGGCCGACAACCTCACCTCACAGGTGCGCAACATCGCCCAGGTGGCGACGGCCGTGGCGCAAGGCGATCTGTCGAAGAAGATCGACGTGGACGCGCGCGGCGAGATCCTCGAACTGAAGACGACGATCAACACGATGGTCGACACCCTGTCGTCGTTCTCCTCCGAGGTGACCCGCGTGGCCCGCGAGGTGGGCTCCGAAGGGCAACTGGGCGGCCAGGCGCGCGTGGAGGGCGTGTACGGCACCTGGAAGCGCCTGACGACCAACGTGAACGAACTCGCCCTCAACCTCACCACCCAGGTCCGCGCGATCGCCGAGGTCGCCTCGGCCGTGGCACAGGGCGACATGTCCCGGTCGATCACCGTGGAGACGCAGGGCGAGGTCGCCGAGCTGAAGGACAACATCAACCTGATGGTCGCCAACCTGCGTGAGACGACCCGCGCGAAGGACTGGCTGGAGTCCAACCTGGCCCGGCTCGCCGCGCTGATGCAGGGTCACCGGGACCTGATGGAGGTCGCCGACCTGATCCTGCGCGAACTGACCCCGCTGGTGAACGCCCAGTACGGCGCGTTCTTCCTGGCCGACCCCGACGAGGACGGCGCCGCCGTGCGGACGGCCGTACCGGCGAAGGGCCTGGCGTTCATCGCCGGCTACGGCTCGGCACAGGGCGCGATCGTCGAGACCGGCGGCCTGCCGGTGCACGGCCTGGTCCGCCAGGCGGCCCGCGAGAAGACGCGGATCCTCGTCGAGGAGGCACCACCGGACTACATCAAGATCAACAGTGGCCTCGGCGAAGCGGCGCCGACGACGATCGTCATCATCCCGATCCTCTTCGAGGACAAACTCCTCGGCGTGATCGAACTGGCCTCCTTCTCCCGCTTCTCGGACGTCCACCTGGCCTTCTTCGACCAGTTCGTCAACACCATCGGCGTGGCCATCAACACGATCATCGCCAACTCCCGCACGGAGTCCCTGCTCGGCGAGTCGCAACGGCTGGCGATGCAGCTCCAGGAACGTTCGGACGAACTTCAGAAACAACAGGCGGAACTACAGCGCTCCAACGCGGAACTGGAGGAGAAAGCCGCCCTCCTGGCGACTTCTTCCCAGTACAAGTCGGAGTTCCTGGCCAACATGTCCCACGAACTGCGCACTCCGCTGAACTCCTTGTTGATTCTGGCCCGACTGCTGTCCGACAACCCGGACGGCCGTCTCTCGGACCAGGAGGTCCAGTTCGCGACGACGATCCACCGCTCGGGCTCCGACCTCCTCCAGCTCATCAACGACATCCTGGATCTGTCGAAGATCGAGGCCGGCCGGATGGACGTACGCCCCAAACGCCTCCCCCTGATCAAACTGCTCGACTACGTCCACGCGACCTTCCGCCCGCTGACCCTGGACCGGGGTCTGGCCTTCGAGGTGGCGGTCGGCGAGGAGGTACCGCGCGAGATGTACTCCGACGAACAGCGCCTCCAGCAGATCCTGCGCAACCTGCTCTCCAACGCGATCAAGTTCACCGCCAAGGGACGGGTGGAACTGCGGGTCTCCCGGGTGAAGGACCCCGACCAGCACTACGTCCACGGCAGCGACGAGGTGATCGCCTTCGAGGTGACGGACACCGGCATCGGGATCGCCGCCGAAAAAATCCCGGTGATCTTCGAGGCGTTCCAGCAGGCCGACGGCACCACGAACCGCAAGTACGGCGGCACCGGCCTCGGCCTGTCCATCAGCCGCGAGATCGCGGGCCTGCTCGGCGGCCGTATCGTCGCGGCGAGCGAACAGGGCAGGGGCTCCACGTTCACGCTGTACGTCCCGGTCGTCAGCCCCGGCCACACGGCGGCGGGCCCCACCCCCGAGGACCACACCCTGCCGCTCCCCGACCCCGCCAGGCCCGGCGCCCCCGACACCGACGACTCCTGGCCGGCGCCGGCCAAGCTGGAGGCCTGGCAGTCCGGCCGCGCCGGCCAGATCCTGCCCGGCCGGCGTGTCCTGATCATCGACGACGACATCCGCAACGTGTTCGCGCTCACCCACGTCCTGGGCCGCGTCGGCATGCCCGTGCTCTACGCGGAGAACGGCCGGGAGGGCATCGAGACCCTCGAACGCAACCAGGACGTCGAACTGGTCCTGATGGACATCATGATGCCGGAGATGGACGGCTACGAGACCATCGCGGCCATCCGCCGCGCTCCTCGCTGGACCGGCCTGCCGATCGTCGCGCTGACGGCGAAGGTGATGCCCGGCGACCGGGAGAAGTCCATCGCGCGCGGCGCCAACGACTACGTACCCAAACCCGTGGACGTCGACCGGCTGCTCACCGTCGTCTGCGCACTCCTGGACCCCGACGGCACGGAAAGCGACGAGACCGCCGACAAGGAACGGACGGGCGATGATCACTGACGAGCGGGCCGGCATCCTCCTGGTCGACGACATGGAGGACAACCTGATCGCACTGGAGGCCGTACTGGGATCGCTGAACGAGCCGATAGTGCGCGCGCGTTCCGGCGAGGAGGCGATGAAGGCCCTGCTGCGCCGCCGCTTCGCCGTGGTCCTCCTCGACATCCGCATGCCGGGCATGGACGGCTTCGAAACAGCCGCGAACATCAAACGCCTCGACCAGACCAAGGACGTCCCGATCATCTTCCTGACAGGAGCGGAGGAGGACGCCGGGTACGCCTTCCGCGGTTACGCGACGGGCGCGGCGGACTATCTGACCAAGCCCTTCGATCCGTGGGTGCTGCGGGCGAAGGTCAACGTGTTTTTGGAGCTGCACCGGAAGAACCAGCAGCTGCAGTCACTGCTGGCACGCGAACAGGCGGATCTCGGCGAACTGAGCAAGCGATTGGAGGGCTTGGAGGATCGGCTGTCGGAGGAGCCTCTCGACGTGGCGACGCTGAAGGAAGAAGCCAGGCAGCTGCGGCGACTGTTGAGCAAGGCTGAGCGGTCCCGCTAGGGGGCGCGGGGAACTGCGCGAACAGCTCCCACGCACCCGCGCCCGACAACAGACCCGCCGCCTAGGCCTCCCGGGTCCCCGAGTACATCTCGTCGATCAGGTGCTTGTAGCCACGTTCCACAACCGGCCTCTTCACCTTCAGGCTCGGCGTGATCTCCCCGTGCTCCACATCCAGATCCCGGGGCAGCAGCCGGAACTTCTTGATGGTCTGCCACCGCTGCAGCCCCTCGTTGAGCTGCTTGACGTAACCGTCGACCATCTCGACGGTCGCCGGCGCGGCCACCACCTCGGCGTAGGACTTGCCCTCCAGGCCGTTCTCCTTGGCCCATTCCAGGATCGCGACCTCGTCGAGGGCGATCAGGGCCGTGCAGAAGTTACGGTCGGCGCCGTGCACGAGGATGTTGGAGACGTACGGGCAGACCGCCTTGAACTGTCCCTCGACCTCGGCGGGCGCGATGTACTTGCCGCCGGACGTCTTGATGAGGTCCTTCTTACGGTCGGTGATCCGCAGATAGCCGTCGGGGGACAGCTCACCGATGTCCCCGGTGTGGAACCAGCCGTCGGCCTCCAGGACCTCCGCCGTCTTCTCGGGCAGTCCGTGGTAGCCCTGCATGATGCCGGGGCCGCGGAGCAGGATCTCCCCGTCGTCGGCGATCCGTACCTCGCAGCCGGGCAGCGGCTTGCCGACCGTACCGGTGCGGTAGGCCTCACCGGGGTTCACGAAGGACGCGGCGGAGGACTCCGTCAGACCGTAGCCCTCGAGGATGTGCACACCGGCGCCGGCGAAGAAGTAGCCGATCTCGGGGGCCAGCGCGGCGGACCCGGAGACACAGGCCCGCAGCCGCCCGCCGAAGGCCTCCCGCAGCTTGGAGTAGACGAGCCCGTCGGCGACCTTGTGCTTGGCGGTGAGCCCGAAGGGCGCGGTCGCGGAGCCGGTGCGGCGGAAGTTGTCCTGGGTGACCTTGGCGTACTCGCGGGCGACGTCGGCCGCCCACTGGAAGATCTTGTACTTGGCCGCGCCACCGGCACGGGCCTTCGCGGCGACACCGTTGTAGACCTTCTCGAAGATGCGCGGTACGGCGGCCATGTACGTCGGCTGCACGATCGGCAGGTTCTCGATGATCTTGTCGACGCGGCCGTCGACGGCGGTGACATGGCCGACCTCGATCTGCCCGGAGGTGAGCACCTTGCCGAAGACATGGGCCAGCGGCAGCCAGAGGTACTGCACGTCGTCGGCGCTGATCAGTCCGGTCGCGGCGATCGCCTTCGCCATGTACGACCAGTTGTCCTGCGGCAGCCGTACGCCCTTGGGGCGGCCGGTGGTGCCGGAGGTGTAGATGAGCGTGGCGAGCTGGTCCTTGGTGATCGCGCCGACCCGCTCCTTGATCAGCTCGGGGTGCTTCTCCAGGTACTTGGCGCCGCGCTCCTCCAGCTCGGCGAGGGTGATGACCCAGTCGCCCGTCTCCACGCCGGCCGGGTCGATGACGACGACCTGGGTGAGTTCGGGCAGCTCGGCGCGCTTCTCGACGGCCTTGGCGACCTGTGCCGCGTCCTCCGCGATCAGCACCCGGCTGCCGGAGTCGGAGAGGATGAACGCCGACTCCTCGGCATTGGTCTGCGGATAGACGGTCGTGGTGGCCGCTCCGGCGCACAGGATGCCGAGGTCGGCGAGGATCCACTCGACGCGGGTGGAGGCGGCGAGGGCGACCCGCTGCTCGGGCTGGATGCCGAGTTCGATGAGACCGGCCGCGATCGCGTAGACGCGCTCGGCCGCCCGCCCCCAGCTCAGCGACTTCCAGTCGTCCGGGCCCTGACCGGAGGCGGCGGGCACCGGGTACCGGTAGGCCTCGGCGTCCGGTGTGGCCGCCACGCGCTCCAGGAAGAGGGCCGCCACGGACGGCGGACGGTTCTCGATCAGTGTCTGCGTGTCGCTCACGACATCCTCCGGGGGCCCGCGACGGTGCGGCTGGCTCAGTGCGGCTGGGTTTACTCACGGTGCGGTTCGCACTACTTGTTTAACTCGCGAGTAACTATCGAGCAGGGATCAGAGTAAGCCGCGACCGGCCTGTACGTAAGGGGCATCGGCCTGTCTGTTTCCCCGCATGTTCCACACAGAGCGACCCTACGCACGCGTAGGGGTCCGCCGCACTTTCGTACGGCGGACCCCCGTTGTACCCGTTTTGCGGCCGTCGCCGATTGTTACCGACGGTTACTTCTTGCTCTTGGTCGATCCCGCGCTGTCATCACTGCTGAGGACGGCGATGAAGGCCTCCTGCGGAACCTCCACGGAACCCACCATCTTCATCCGCTTCTTGCCTTCCTTCTGCTTCTCCAGCAGCTTGCGCTTACGGGAGATGTCACCGCCGTAGCACTTGGCGAGGACGTCCTTGCGGATGGCGCGGATGGTTTCGCGGGCGATCACCCGGGAGCCGATGGCGGCCTGGATGGGCACCTCGAAGGCCTGCCTGGGGATGAGCTCGCGCAGCTTGGCGACGAGCCGCACCCCGTACGCGTACGCCGCGTCCTTGTGCGTGATCGCCGAGAAGGCGTCCACCTTGTCGCCGTGCAGCAGGATGTCGACCTTGACCAGGCTGGACGTCTGCTCGCCGGTGGGCTCGTAGTCCAGCGACGCGTAACCACGCGTCTTCGACTTCAGCTGGTCGAAGAAGTCGAAGACGATCTCCGCGAGCGGAAGCGTGTACCGGATCTCGACGCGGTCCTCGGACAGGTAGTCCATGCCGAGCAGGGTGCCGCGCCGGGTCTGGCACAGCTCCATGATCGAGCCGATGAACTCGCTGGGCGCCAGGATGGTGGCGCGCACGACCGGCTCGTACACCTCGCCGATCTTCCCCTCGGGGAACTCGCTCGGGTTGGTGACCGTGTGCTCGCTGCCGTCCTCCATGACGACGCGGTAGACCACGTTCGGGGCGGTCGCGATCAGGTCGAGCCCGAACTCGCGCTCCAGCCGCTCCCGGATCACGTCCAGGTGCAGCAGGCCGAGGAAGCCGACACGGAAACCGAAGCCGAGGGCGGCGGAGGTCTCCGGCTCGTAGACGAGCGCGGCGTCGTTGAGCTGCAGTTTGTCGAGGGCCTCGCGCAGCTCGGGGTAGTCGGAGCCGTCCAGCGGATACAGACCGGAGAAGACCATCGGCTTCGGGTCCTTGTAGCCGCCGAGCGCCTCCGTGGCGCCCTTGTGCTGGCTGGTGACGGTGTCACCGACCTTGGACTGCCGGACGTCCTTCACACCGGTGATCAGATAGCCCACCTCGCCGACGCCGAGGCCGTCGGCGCCCAGCATCTCGGGCGAGTTCGTGCCGATCTCCAGCAGCTCGTGGGTGGCGCCGGTCGACATCATCTTGATGCGCTCGCGCTTGTTGAGCTGGCCGTCGATGACACGGACGTAGGTGACGACACCGCGGTAGGAGTCGTAGACCGAGTCGAAGATCATCGCGCGGGCGGGCGCGTCGGCGACGCCGACCGGCGCCGGGATCTCCTTGACGACCTTGTTCAGCAGGGCGTCGACGCCGAGGCCGGTCTTGGCGGAGACCCGCAGCACGTCGTCCGGCTCGCAGCCGACCAGGTTCGCCAGTTCCTCGGCGAACTTCTCCGGCTGGGCGGCCGGCAGGTCGATCTTGTTGAGCACGGGGATGATCGTGAGGTCGTTCTCCATCGCCAGGTAGAGGTTGGCGAGGGTCTGCGCCTCGATGCCCTGGGCGGCGTCGACGAGGAGGACGGTCCCCTCGCAGGCCGCCAGCGACCGCGAGACCTCGTAGGTGAAGTCGACGTGCCCCGGGGTGTCGATCATGTTGAGGATGTGCGTGCTGCCCTGGTCGGGGCCCTCGGTCGGGGCCCAGGGCAGACGCACCGCCTGGGACTTGATCGTGATGCCGCGCTCGCGCTCGATGTCCATCCGGTCGAGGTACTGAGCACGCATCTGCCGCTGCTCGACCACACCGGTCAGCTGGAGCATCCGGTCGGCGAGCGTGGACTTGCCGTGGTCGATGTGCGCGATGATGCAGAAATTGCGGATCAGCGCCGGGTCGGTACGGCTCGGCTCGGGCACATTGTTAGGGGTCGCGGGCACGCAGGGTCCTGTCTCTTGAGGCGCCTTATGCCTCGGGTCGGATCGATACGTAGCCTCCATGGTCCCATGACGGGGGACCGGGGACCGGTTTGGGCGGTTCCCCGCCCCGCTGCTAGTCTGGGCAGCTGTGTCTCATGCCCTCTCAGCGCGAGGCACGTCTTCGAGAAATCATCGGTACGGGATCTGCACGGTCCCGCACCAGAACCTGAAAAGGCTCTTTCGTGGCGAACATCAAGTCCCAGATCAAGCGGATCAAGACCAACGAGAAGGCTCGGCAGCGCAACAAGGCCGTCAAGTCCTCCCTGAAGACCGCGATCCGCAAGGCCCGTGAGGCCGCTGCCGCGGGTGACGTCGAGAAGGCCACCGAGTACCAGCGCGCTGCCGCGCGTCAGCTCGACAAGGCCGTCTCCAAGGGCGTCATCCACAAGAACCAGGCCGCCAACAAGAAGTCGGCGCTCGCTTCCAAGGTCGCGTCCCTCCAGGGCTGACACTTGATACGACGCCGGAAGGACCCGGGCGGGCCCTCTCTCATCCGCCCCCGACCGGCCCCCAGAGCCTGTTCGCGGCCTGCGTTCGCCACGCGGGAACGGGCTCGAAAAGCTTGAAACCGAAGCCCCGGCACTTCGCCCTTCCCCAGGGCGGACGCCGGGGCTTTCGGTATTTCCGAGCCCTCTTGGCGGTACGCCCGGCTTATTGGCCCCGGCCTCGCGACCGCGCCGCCCGCGCGATGGTCACCACGGCCTTCTCCAGGGCGTACTCGGGATCGTCCCCGCCGCCCTTGACCCCCGCGTCGGCCTCGGCGACGGCCCGCAGCGCCACCGCCACCCCGTCGGGCGTCCAGCCCCGCATCTGCTGCCGTACCCGGTCGATCTTCCACGGCGGCATCCCGAGCTCCCGGGCGAGATCGGCGGGCCGCCCGCCCCGCGCGCCCGACAGCTTCCCGATCGCCCGCACCCCCTGCGCGAGCGCACTCGTGATCAGCACCGGGGCGACCCCGGTCGCCAGCGACCAGCGCAACGCCTCCAGCGCCTCCGCCGTACGTCCTTCCACGGCCCGGTCGGCGACGGTGAAGCTCGACGCCTCGGCCCGCCCGGTGTAGTACCGCCCGACGACGGCCTCGTCGATGGTGCCCTCGACGTCGGCGGCGAGCTGGGTCACGGCGGAGGCCAGCTCACGCAGATCGCTGCCGATGGCGTCGACGAGCGCCTGGCAGGCCTCGGGGGTGGCGGAGCGGCCCAGCGCCCGGAACTCGCTGCGCGTGAACGCGAGCCGGTCCGCCGGCTTGGTCATCTTCGGGCAGGCGACCTCCCGCGCCCCCGCCTTGCGCGCCGCGTCCAGCAGCCCCTTGCCCTTGGCGCCGCCCGCGTGCAGCAGCACCAGCGTGATCTCCTCGGCGGGCGCCCCGAGGTACGCCTTCACGTCCTTGACCGTGTCGGCGGACAGATCCTGCGCGTTACGTACGACGACGACCTTGCGCTCAGCGAAGAGCGACGGGCTGGTCAGCTCGGCGAGCGTGCCGGGCTGCAACTGGTCCGGGGTCAGATCCCGTACGTCCGTGTCGGCGTCGGCGGCCCGGGCGGCGGCCACCACCTGCTGCACGGCACGGTCGAGCAGCAGCTCCTCCTGCCCCACGGCAAGCGTCAGCGGGGCGAGCGGATCGTCATCAGCAGTCTTCTTTGCCATCACGCCAAGCATCCCACGGCCCACTGACAACGCGGTTGCGCCGCCTGCCGACGCAGGCCAGGGCCGTCGTACCGCCGAGCCGGCAAGGGTGGACGCGGCGCCGCCGCGCACCCGCTACGGCTCCTCCCGCCATCCCTCCCACTCGCCCGCGAACTCGTCCAGCTCCGCCGGGTCCAGCCGTCCCTCCGCGTCCCGCAGCAGCACCAGCCACTGTGCGTCCTCGGCGTCGTCCTCACCCGCCAGCGCGTCCCGCACCAGCCGCGGCTCCTCACCGATCCCGAAGCGCTCCCCGAGCACCTCGGCGGCTTCCTCCGCCGCGTCCCGGTCCGGCAGCACCAGCACATGTCTCACATCGCTCACGGCACCATTCTCCGGTACCGCCACCGGCCGCGACGAGCCGGAGCGGGCGGGAGCGACCGGCTCAGCCCTTGGGCACGAGCTGCACGTCGAGGTCGACGCGGATACTCGGCCCGACGACCGCGATCCCGCGCGCCAGCATCGTCTGCCAGCTCACGGTGAAGTCGTCCCGGTGCAGTTCGGTCGAGGCCCGGCAGGCCGCCCGCACCTCGCCCTCCATGCCGTTGCCGAGCCCGAGGTACTCCGTGTCGAGGGTGACCGTCCGGGTCACGCCGTGCAGGGACAACGCCCCGGTGACGGCCCACCTGGTGCCGCCCCGGTGCGCGAACCGGTCGCCGTAGAACTCCAGCGTCGGAAACCGCAGCACGTCCAGGAAGTCCGCCGACCGCAGATGGTCGTCCCGCATCCGCACGCCGGTGTCGATGGTCGCGGCGTCGATCACGACGTGCAGGGCGGACCGCTCCATCGGTTCGGCGATCCGTACCGCGCCCGCGAACGAGTTGAACCGCCCGTGGATCCGGGCCAGTCCGATGTGCCGGGCGGTGAACGCGATCGAGGAATGCGTCGGCTCGATCTCCCAGTCCCCGGGCGCCGGCAGCTCCGGCGGCTGGGCGACCTGGAGGGTCACTTCACCGAGCGAGGCGAGGCAGTTCTCGCCGACCCGCACGGTGGCCCGGTACGGCGTGAACCCCTCGGCGGACACCGCGAGCCGGTACTCCCCGGCCGGCACGGTCGTCATGAACGACCCGTAGGGATCCGCGCCCCCACTGACCACCGTGCGCCCCGTGGTGTCGCTGACCGCGAACTCGGCGTTCGTCACCGGCTCGTCGACCGGGTCGAGCACCCGGCAGCTCAGCACCCCGGCGTCGGGCGGAGTCCGCACCGCCGCGAGGGGACTCGTCCGCTGCACCCGGTTCGTTCGGTTTGCCCTCAAGCCGCCGAACATCCACGCCACCCCTGTACGCCTCGCCACCGTCCGTTACCGAAGAAGCATTCGATCACTGATGCGGCTTTCGGGGCAACACGGGCCCACATCGCGGGAATCCAGCGGATGTGACGGAACTACCCATGAGTAGCATGCTAAGCGCCGGTGGTGACGTGTTCTGCCGTGACGCCCGACTTAGCCATTGCGGTTGACGCTCCCCGGAGTTCGCACAACGGGCACACGGTCCAGCTCGATCCCGAACCGCTCCCGGTAGACCCGCAGCACCTCCTCGTCGCGCTCCAACTCCCGTACCTCACGCGCCCCGTCCGCCGCCGTCAGCGTCAGCGTCCGCCCGCCGAGCGTGATCCGACCGCCGTCCTCGGTGACCCGGGAGCACACCAGCGACTGCGTGAAATGGGACGACGGCGAGGTGCTGTGCCACCACGCTCCGGCCGTGAAGTCCCCGAGCACCCGCGGCCGGACCTCCAGCCGGTACTGCGGCTTCCCGTCCCGCAGCACGTCCAGGTCCCCGGCCACGGCACCCGGTTCTCCCCCAGCCCCCGCCGCGTCCGGCCCGGCCCCGGTGATCCGGAACCTGCCGCCCGGATCCGCCTGCTCACCCCGCTCCGCGAACTCCAGCGGGTAGTGGCTGTGCGCCCCGAACCCGACGTCGGCGAGCCACTCGCCGCCGTCCACCGTCCCGACGCGCAGCGCGAGATGGTCGTACGGGATCCCGAGCCGCCCCTCGTCCCCGTACACCCGCCCCGCCAGCAGCGTCACCCGGAAACCGAGCGCGGTCAGCAACGCCGAGAACGCGCCGTTGAGTTCGTAGCAGAACCCGCCCCGGCCCGCGCCCACCATCTTGTCCACCAGCCGCTCCTCCGCCAGCACGATCTCCTCGCCGAGGTGGATCGACAGGTTCTCGAAGGGCACGGCCCGCAGATGCCTCAGATGCAGATCCCGCAGGGCCTCGGCGGTGGGCCGGGCCGGGCGGGCGGCCCCGAGCCGGTGGAGGTAGGCGTCGGTCTGCATGCTGTTCACCGCGTTCATGCCCTCAGTCTCGCGCCACTGCCAGCTCCCCCGCCTCCCGTCCCGTACGGCCGCCGGTCACGGCGAGCGCTCCGTCCCGGTCGGTCCGCAGCACCACCGCCCCCGCGGCCCTCAGCCGCGCCACCGTGTCGGGCGCCGGATGCCCGTACGGGTTGTCCGACCCGCACGAGATGAGCGCCACCCGGGGTGCCACCAGCCGCAGCAGCTGCGGATCCTGATACGCGGACCCGTGATGGGCCACTTTCAGAACATCCACCCGGCCCAGTCCGGCGGCCGCCGGTGATCTCAGCAGCTCCTGCTGGGCCGGGGGTTCGAGGTCTCCGAGCAGCAGCATCCGCAGTCCGGCCGAACGGACCAACAGGGCGACACTGGCGTCGTTCGGCCCGTCGGGTTCCGGTGCCGGATCCGGGGGCGGCCACAGCACCCGCCAGTCCAGCCCGCCGGTGGTGCGCCGCTCCCCGGCGACCGCGTGCGTGAGGGGGATCCGGTGCTCGGCCGCCTCCCTGCGTACGAACTCGGCCTGTTCCGCAGGTTCCTCGAACCCGGTCGTCTCGATCTGCGCCACCGTCCGCCCACGCAGCACCCCGGGCAGCCCACCGACGTGGTCGGCGTGGAAGTGGGTCAGGACGACCAGCGGGACGCGGGTGATGCCGAGTTCCCGCAGGCAGTGGTCGACCAGTGCCGGATCGGGCCCGGCGTCGACCACCACGCCCGTGCCGGCGCCCGCCGCGAGCACCGTCGCGTCGCCCTGCCCGACGTCGCACATGGCAAGCCGCCAGCCGGGCGGCGGCCAGCCCGTGATCACCCGGGTCAGCGGCGCCGGCCGCACCACCAGCAACATGAGCAGCACCCCGAGCGCCCCGCACCACCACGGATGCCGCAGCAACCGCCGCCCCAGCGGTACGACGACCACCGTGACCCCGGCCAGCAACAGCGCCCCCGCCCAGCTCCCGGGCCAGTCCACGCCCGCACCCGGCAACGCGGCCCCGGTCCGGGCGATCCCCGCGATCCACCCGGCCGGCCAGCCCGCGCACCAGGCCAGCGCCTTGGCCAAGGGCATCGCCACCGGGGCCGCCGCGAGCGCCGCGAATCCCAGCACCGTGGCCGGCGCGACCGCGATCTCGGCCAGCAGATTGCACGGCACCGCCACCAGACTCACCCGCGCCGACAGCACCACGACCACCGGCGCGCACACCGCCTGCGCGGCGGCGGCCGCGCCCAGGCCCTCGGCCAGCCGCTCCGGCACCCCGCGCCGCCGCAACGCCTCGCTCCAGCCGGGCGCCAGCACCAGCAGCGCCCCGGTGGCCAGCACCGACAGCAGGAAGCCGTAACTGCGTGCCAGCCACGGGTCGTACAGCACCAGCAGCAGAACCGCCGTCGCCAGTGCCGGGAGCAGGGACCTGCGACGGCCGGTCGCCAGGGCGAGCAGGGCGACGGCTCCGCAGGCCGCGGCCCGCAGCACGCTGGGGTCCGGCCGGCACACGACGACGAATCCGAGGGTGAGTGCCGACGCGAACAGCGCCGTCGATCTCAGCGACAGCCCCAGGCGCGGGGCGAGGCCGCGCCGCTCGACCTGCTGGGCCAGTCCCGGCGGTCCGATGAGCAGGGCGAGCAGGATGGTGAGGTTGCTGCCCGACACCGCGAGGGTGTGCGCGAGATCGGTCTGCTCGAAGGCCTCGTCCAGTTCGGGGGTGATCCGCGAGGTGTCCCCGACGACCAGCCCGGGCAGCAGCGCCCGCGCGTCTTCGGGCAGCCCCTCGGTCGCCTCCCGCAGCCCGGCCCGCAACCGCCCGGCCAGCCGCTGCGGCCCACTGGGCTCGCCCACCACCACCGGCGCCGGACGCTCCCGCACCCGCAGCATCGCCGCGGTCCGGTCCCCGCCGGCCGTCGCCGGTGCCAGCCGCCCGCTCACCCGCAGCCGCGTGGAGGGCAGCAGCCCGAGCCACTCCGCGCGGCCACCGCCACCCGGCGCCCGCACTCCGGGGTCGACGGCCATCAGCACCGGTGACCTCGTCGTCACCGCCGTCCCCTCGCCGCTCTCCACCCGCCGTACCTCGCCCCGCACCAGCACGGCGACCGGAGTGGCATGGTCACCCCGCACGCGCGGCCTGCTGACCCACGGATCGCCCGTGAGCTCCACCTCCGCGGTCACGGTCGCGTAGGCGCGGGCCAGCCCGGGCACCGGTCCCCGGCGCACGTCCGCCCCGTGCAGCCCCGCGGAGGCGGCGGCCCCGGCGACACAGAGGAGCAGAGCACCGACGGAGGTGTTCCGCCAAGTCGGCCCGGAGGCCGGGGGGTTGCTGGTCACTGTGCCGGGCCGGCGGCTCGCCCGGCTCCGCCACAGCAGGATCAGTCCGGCGACCAGGCAGACGCCGGCGGTCCCGGCCGTCCACCCCGGCGGCGCGTCCAGGGTCAGCGCCGCGGTCGCCCAGGCGGCCAGCGCGGGCGGCACCAGCCGCAGGTCGGCCGCGGTGTCCTGCCGGGGGTGCGCGGTCCCGAGCCTGCCCGAGCCGGCGTGCACGGCCCGGCGTACGGTCACGGATCCCGGCGGCGCTCCGTCGCTCGCACGGCTCATGGCCGGACCAGATCCCGCAGGTCGGAGAAGCGGCGGTCACCGATGCCCTTGACCTGGCGGAGTTCGTCGACCGAGCGGAAACCGACGTGCTCGGTCCGGTAGTCGACGATGTGCTGGGCCAGTACCGGGCCGACCCCGGGCAGGGCGTCGAGCTGCTCCACGGTCGCCGTGTTCAGGGAGACCGGGGCGGCCGGGCCCGTTCCCGTCGCGGCACCGCCTGTCACCTGGCCCGGGGCGGCCGGCGGGGCAGGGCCCCCGACCACGATCTGTTCGCCGTCCACCAGGAAACGGGCGCGGTTGAGTCCGCCGGTGTCCGTACCGGGCCGCACCCCGCCCGCCGCCCGTAGCGCGTCGGTCACCCGGGACCCGGCCGGCAGGGAGTGGACCCCCGGCTCACGCACCTTCCCGGTGACGTCCACGACGACCTCGCCGCCGGGCCCCGCCGGCCCGGCGGGCGCCGCGGCGGTACCGGTGCCCGCGGCCGGAACCTTCTCCTCACTCTTCTCGTACGGTGCCTCGGCGCGCACCGCCTCCGGTGCGCTCACCGGCTCGGTCCGGCCCGTCCAGAAGTGCTGTACGGCCAGGGCCGTGGCCACGACGAGGACCACCCCGAGGGCGACGGCGCCCCGGCGTTCCAGCCCGCAGCGGGTCTGCAGCCACACCGGCATCCGCTCCCGCACGGCGAGCCCGACGCGGGCCCGCAGTTTGGGGAGCGCCGGTTCGCGCAGGGCCGTGCCCTCGTCGGCGAGCGCACGGGCCGAGGACATCACGGCCGCCGCCGTGGACAGTACGGCCGCTGCGGTGCGCACCCCGGACGCGGCGGTGCGCAGCCCGGAGGTGGTCGCGGTCAGTCCGGCCGCCGTACCGGTACCGGTCACCGTTCCCGCGTGCGGGGGTCCGTGTCCCGGCTCCGGCCTGGTGACTCCCCGTTCGCCGAAGAGGAGCTCCGCCCGGCGGCGCAGTTCTTCCGCCGGGGCCGGGCGGTGCCGGGTGCGGACCCGGACCGGGGACCGGCGGTGCCGGGTCCGGCCGTCGGAGGTGGGGCCCCGGCCCGGGCCACTGGTCGCATGTGTCTCGTGTGAGCGTGATCGAAGTGCCATGCGACGAGGATGGGGCTTCCCGCCGATTCACGATGATCTTGCTCAAGTTCCGTGGATCACGGCCCGGTTGTGGATAACTTCGCCACCCGCACGGGTGAGAGCGGCGAGGCGGCCGCCCTCTGATCCACAGGTCACCGCAGTGAGACGACCGCACCGAGCAGCCCGGGTCCGGTGTGCGCGCCGATCACCGCACCGACCTCGCTCACATGCAGCTCGGCCAGCCCCGGCACCCGCGCCCGCAGCCGGTCGGCGAGGGCCGCGGCCCGGTCGGGGGCCGCGAGATGGTGGACGGCGATGTCCACCTCGGCGCCGCCCGCACGCTCGGCGGCGAGCTCCTCGAGGCGGGCGATGGCCCGGGACGCGGTCCGTACCTTCTCAAGCAGTTCGATCCGGCCGCCGTCCAGCTGGAGCAGGGGCTTCACGGCGAGTGCGGAACCCAGCAGCGCCTGCGCCGCGCCGATGCGGCCGCCACGGCGCAGATAGTCGAGGGTGTCGACGTAGAAGTACGCCGAGGTGCCGGCGGCGCGTTTCTCCGCCGCGGTGACGGCCTCGTCGGCGGTGCCGCCCGCCTCGGCGGCCTCGGCCGCCGCGAGCGCGCAGAAGCCCAGCGCCATCGCGACCATCCCGGTGTCCACCACCCGCACCGGGACGGATGCCTCGCGAGCCGCGACGACCGCCGCGTCGTAGGTACCCGACAGTTCCGCGGACAGGTGGAGCGAGACGATGCCGGTGGCACCGGACTCGGCGACCTTGCGGTACGTTTCCGCGAACACCTCGGGGCTGGGCCGGGACGTGGTGACGGAGCGCCGCTTCTGCAGAGCCTGGGCCAGGGAACGGGTCGAGATCTCGGTGCCCTCTTCGAGCGCCCGGTTGCCGAGGACCACGGTCAGGGGAACCGCGGTGATGCCGTGGCGCTCCATCGTCCGCGGCGGCAGGTAGGCCGTTGAATCGGTGACGATCGCGACATGGCGGGACATGAGCTGGAGGTTACCTGGCGTAGCCCAGGGGCGGCAGCCCACCCCCGCCCGCCCCGACCAGGACCGGCCGTGTCAAGTGGTGCTCTCCGGCCGGGGCTTCTTCTGCCAGGGGTAGGCCTGACGTCGCCCGGGCGGGGTGATAGCGGGCTGCGCCGGCTCCTCGGCCGCGGCGGACCGGGGTGCCTCGGGCCAGGTCTGGCGGTCGCCCTGGCCGACGGCGGCATCGGGCCACGGCGGGGTTTCGGGTGCGGGGGCGGGACGGGTCCAGTGCCGCAGGGCGTCCGCCTCGACGCCGATCTGCGTGCTCAAGGTGTCCAGATCGTCGTCGGCGAACCGGTGGGCCCGGTCACGCACCGCCCACCGCAACGCGTCCGCGGACTCGGTGACGCGTGTGGTGCGCCGGCGCAGTTCGGGCAGCCGGGCGGCGAGCGTGGCCCGGTCCGGCTCGGACTCCAGGCGCCTGAGCTCGCCGTCCAGTTCTTGCCCGTGCACACTGAGCCGCTGGAAGAGACCGAGGGACTCCTTCAGCGACTCGTCCTCGGCGGCGCCGGCGTGCAGCGCGTCCTGGGTGGCCCGCATAGAGGTGCGCAGGGTGAGCCGCAGCTGGGCGATCTCGGCCGCCGGGCCGATCTGGACCATGGACTTGGCGCGCAGCGTGTGGTCCTCGACCGTACGCCGGGCCTGCGTGATCGTACGGTCCACACCGCGTTTGGCGGCGCCGACCGCCTTGAACGTGAGATATGCCCCGCCCGCGACGAAGAGCAGGAAGAGCACGGCGAATACGGCGATCACTGTTTCCACGGTGCTCCTCCTCCGCTGACGGCCACCCGACCGCTTCCGAGCACGGCAGGGGCGGCCGCCCTCTTCAACGGTAAACGCAAAGGGCAGGCCCGGAGTTCCAGAAAAACCCCGAACCTGCCCTTAGGGGACCACCCGAAGGCGGCCCGTGGCCGTTACGCCGTGACGATGTTCACCAGCTTCGGCGCGCGGACGATCACCTTGCGGATCCCCGCGCCGTCCAGCGCCGCGACGACCTTCTCGTCGGCCAGCGCCACCTTCTCCAGCTCCTCCTCGGAGATGTCCGGCGACACCTCCAGGCGGGCCTTGACCTTGCCCTTGATCTGCACGACGCAGGTCACGGTCTCGTCCACGACGTACGCCGGGTCGGCGACCGGGAAGTCCCGGTGCACGACCGAGTCGGTGTGACCCAGCTTGCGCCACAGCTCCTCGGCGACGTGCGGGGCCAGCGGCGCGATCATCAGCACCAGCGGCTCGGCGACCGTACGCGGCACCGCGCCGCCCGCCTTGGTCAGGTGGTTGTTCAGCTCGGTGACCTTGGCGATGGCGGTGTTGAAGCGCAGGCCCTCCAGGTCCTGGCGGACGCCGTCGATCGCCTTGTGCAGAGCACGCAGCGTGTCCTCGTCGGCGTCGCCTTCGGTGACGGTGACCTCACCGGTCGCCTCGTCGACGATGACGCGCCACAGCCGCTGCAGCAGCCGGAACTGGCCGACCACCGCGCGCGTGTCCCACGGCCGGGAGACGTCCAGCGGGCCCATCGCCATCTCGTACAGGCGCAGCGTGTCGGCGCCGTACTCGGCGCAGATCTCGTCCGGAGTCACCGCGTTCTTCAGGGACTTGCCCATCTTGCCCAGCAGCCGGGTGACCTTCTCGCCCTGGTAGTAGTAGGCGCCGTCCTGCTCCTCGACCTCGGCGGCGGGCACCGGGAAGCCGCGGGCGTCGCGGTAGACGTAGGCCTGGATCATGCCCTGGTTGAACAGCTTGTGGAACGGCTCGGCGGACGAGACGTGCCCCAGGTCGTACAGGACCTTCGACCAGAAACGGGCGTACAGCAGGTGCAGCACCGCGTGCTCGGCGCCGCCGACGTACAGGTCGACACCGCCGTGCGGCAGGCCCTGGCGCGGACCCATCCAGTACTGCTCGATCTCCGGGTCGACCAGCCGCTGGTCGTTGTGCGGGTCCAGGTAGCGCAGCTCGTACCAGCAGGAACCGGCCCAGTTGGGCATGGTGTTGGTCTCGCGGCGGTACTTCCTCGGCCCGTCGCCCAGGTCCAGGGTGACGTTGACCCATTCCTCGTTGCGCGACAGCGGCGTCTCGGGCTGGGTGTCCGCGTCCTCCGGGTCGAAGGTGCGCGGCGAGTAGTCCTCCACCTCCGGCAGTTCCAGCGGCAGCATCGACTCGGGCAGCGCGTGCGCGACGCCGTCCTCGTCGTAGACGATCGGGAAGGGCTCGCCCCAGTAGCGCTGGCGGCTGAACAGCCAGTCACGCAGCCGGAAGTTGACGGTGCCCTCGCCGATGCCCTTGCGGGCCAGCCACTCGGTGATGCGGGCCTTGGCCTCGGCGACCGGCAGGCCGTCCAGCTTGATGTCGTCGTTGGAGGAGTTGATGATCTTCGCGTCGTACGAGCCGAAGGCGTCCTCCCACGTCGAGGTGTCGGTACCGCGGCCGTCGGTCGGCTCGACGATGCAGACGATCGGCAGCTCGAAGGCGCGCGCGAACTCGAAGTCGCGCTGGTCACCGGCCGGGACAGCCATGATCGCGCCGGTGCCGTAGCCCATCAGCACGTAGTCGGCGACGAACACCGGGACCTTGTCACCGTTGACCGGGTTGGTCGCGTACGCGCCCGTGAAGACGCCGGTCTTGTCCTTGGCCTCGGCCTGCCGCTCCACGTCGGACTTGGCGCCGGCCTGCGCGCGGTACGCGGCCACGGCCTCGGCGGGCGTAGCGTGGCCGCCGGTCCACACGTCGTGGGTGCCCTCGGGCCAGGCGGCCGGAACGAACTCGTCGACCAGCGGGTGCTCCGGGGCCAGCACCATGTAGGTCGCACCGAACAGGGTGTCGGGGCGCGTGGTGAAGACGGTGATCTTCTCGCCGTCGATCGGGAAGTCGACGCGGGCGCCCTCGCTACGGCCGATCCAGTTGCGCTGCTGCAGCTTGATGGCCTCGGGCCAGTCCAGCTCGTTCAGGTCGTCCAGCAGCCGGTCGGCGTAGGCGGTGATGCGCATGTTCCACTGGCGCAGCTTGGCCTTGAAGACCGGGAAGTTGCCGCGCTCGGAACGGCCGTCGGCGGTGACCTCCTCGTTGGCCAGCACGGTGCCCAGCCCGGGGCACCAGTTGACCGGCGCGTCAGAGGCGTAGGCCAACCGGAACTCGCCCAGGACGTCGCTTCGCTCGGCCGCGGTCAGCTCGTTCCACGCGCGCGTGTGGCCCGGTACGGCTCGCTCACCGGACTCGAACTGGGCGATCAGCTCGGAGATCGGGCGGGCCTTGTTCGCCTCGTCGTCGTACCAGGAGTTGAAGATCTGCAGGAAGATCCACTGGGTCCACTTGTAGTACTCCGGGTCGATCGTGGCGAACGACCGGCGCTTGTCGTGGCCCAGGCCCAGCCGGCGCAGCTGGGCCTTCATGTTTTTGATGTTGGACTCGGTGGACACACGCGGGTGCGTGCCGGTCTGCACGGCGTACTGCTCGGCGGGCAGGCCGAAGGCGTCGAAGCCCAGGGTGTGCAGGACGTTGTGGCCGTTCATCCGCTGGAAGCGGGCGAAGACGTCGGTGGCGATGTAGCCCAGGGGGTGGCCGACGTGCAGTCCCGCCCCGGACGGGTACGGGAACATGTCCATGATGAACTTCTTGGGCCTGGCGACCAGCTCGGGGTCGCCGGCCAGGTCACCCTTGGGATTGGGGGCCGCGTAGGTGCCGTCGGCGTCCCAGAAGTCCTGCCAGCGTGCCTCGATCTCGGCCGCCAGGGCGGCCGTGTAGCGGTGCGGCGCGGCCTCCGCCGACGTGGCGGCGGCAGCGGGGTTCGTCTCGCTCATGATCCTCAAAGCTCCATCGATCGTCTCTGCCTGCGGCTGTGACTTTCTAGAAACGAAAAATCCCCTCGCACAGGAGGGGACGCCGCGCCGATGCCGACCGGCCGTTTGGTCCGGCGGTCGGGACTGATCAGCGCGGCCCGCTAAGCAGAAGGCGTACGGCACGCATGGCGTCAGGGTACCGCAGCACTTGAGCAAGCCGCGACGCGCTTACGTATCAACGGTTGACACGTACGTCTAAGGCGACAACCGGGACGAGAGTTGAACCAGGTTCAAAAATTACTTCGCGTAACAACCACTAAGGGACACCGCAAGACCCGCATTGCCCTTTGATAACAACGCAATAACTCAAACCTCGTACTGATCGGTATGGCGCCACTTAGGCTGCGGCACCGGGACCGCTTTCCCGAACTGCTCGGAGTTGCCCCCATGAACCCTCGTCGTAGTAACAGCTCGCTCCCCAAGCCAGGCCGCTCGGCCTGGGGGGTGGCGTCCGCTGTCGTTCTGTTGCTCATACCCGTGGTCGTGCTGACCGGAGGCAGCCAGTTCCAATCGTTCCTGAACTTCGGCGCGGGCGTGCTCTCGCTCGTCTCGCTGAGCTGCTCGGTGATCTGGGGCCTGGTCGCACAGGACCGCATCTTCCTCAACACCCGCCAGCGGATCGTCGGCCAGGCGGTGCACCGGACGACCGCGGTCGCCTCGATCGCGTTCCTGCTGGTGCACATCGTCACGAAGATCGCTCTCGATCACACCGTGGTGATCGCCGCGATCATCCCGTTCTCGCTCGGCGTCACCGGAAGCGCCGGCCTGATCGGACTCGGTTCGCTGGCCGGACTGCTGATGATCTTCGTAGGTGTCACCGGCGCGCTGCGCAGCAATTTCGCCGCCCCGGCCGTGGTGGCGGCCCGCTGGCGGGCCATGCACATGCTGGCCTACCCGGCCTGGTGCGCCGCGCTGATCCACGGCCTGTTCGCGGGCCGCGCGGCGAAGCCCTTCTTCATGGTCTCGTACGAGCTGTGCCTGGTCGGCGTGATGGGCGCGCTGGCGCTGCGCGCCGCCCCGCGCCCGTTCAAGCGCAAGGTCGCCGACCGTCTCGTCTCCATCCTGGGCAGCTCGGAGCGCGCCGACCTGGACGAGCTGGACGCCAGCCGAGCCCGGGTGAGCGAGTCCGGCCTGCCGGGCTATGACAGCGGACGCGAACGCGAGCCGAGGGCCTCGCGGGGCGGCGCCGGGGCCCCGCAGCCCAACCCGCTGTTCCCGACCGGGGTGCCCACCCCCGAGCCGGCCTCCGGCTTCGCGGCCGCCTACCGGGCCACCTCCGCGCCCGGGCAGCCCCAGCCCCAGTCGCCGTTCGCGGCCGGGCAGACCGCGCACATGGAGCGGCTGGACCTCCAGGCCACCGAGGCCATCCCGCGCATGGACGGCCCCGGCAGCACCTCGGGCAGCTGGCCGGTCCCGTCCCCGCCGCCGGTCGGCGAGGCGCCCCCGTCGGCGTACGACCCACTCCAGGACACCGGATACAACATCCCGGTCTATGGCAATCCGGGCACCGGCGGACCGGGCGGACGTGATGTGTACGACACGGGTGAGACGAACCGCGGCTACGGCACGTACAACTCGAACGACACGTACAACAGCGGTCCCGCCAACGAACCAGCACCCGGCGCGTCCTTCGACGCACCGGGTTCGGGCGAACCTTGGAACACGCCTTCCGGAGGCTATAGGTGAACGAGGCCCTGCCCGACGTCCCAGAAGTCCGCGTGGTCGGCCTTCCGCAGCTCACGTCGGGCTTCGACCTTGTCGAAAGACTCGATCTGCCCATGCACCTCAAGGTGCACGGGCCGCTCGAACCCTTGGGCGGGGAGCAACTCGCGCAGCTCTCCGAACGCATCAACCTGAAGGGCCGCGGCGGCGCGGGCTTCCCCTTCCACAAGAAGCTGCGCTCGGTCGCCGAAGCGGCGATCAAACGCGGTGTCCGGCCGGTGGTCGTCGTCAACGGCAGCGAGGACGAGCCGGCCTGCCGCAAGGACACGGTGCTGATCAACCGTGCCCCGCACCTCATCCTGGACGGCGCGCTGCTGTGCGCCGAGGCGCTGGGTGCCCGCACGCTCGTGGTGGGGGTCACCCGGGAGTCCACACAGCGCTCCATGGAGCAGGCGCTGGCCGAACGCGGTCTGAGCACCGGCCGCCGTTCGGCGCTGAAGGCGTTCGTCCAGCGCAACCCGGTCCGGATGGTCACCGGCGCGGCCGCGTCACTGATCCGCTCGATCGACGGCGGCCCGGCGGTGCCGCCCGGTCGCAAGACCAGCGCCTCCCAGAACGGTGTCGGCGGCGCGCCCACGCTGCTGTCGAACGCGGAGACGTTCGCGCAGCTGGCGATCGCCGCCCGTATCGGCCCGGAGCGTTACGGCAACACCGGCCTGTACGACGAGCCGGGCACCGTCATGCTGACGGTCTCCGGCGCGGTCGCCCGCCCCATGGTCATCGAGGTGCCCACCGGGGTGCCGCTGCGCTACGTCCTGCAGCTGGCCGGCGCCCCGCCGGTGCCGCAGGGTGTGCTGACCGGCGGCTACCACGGCAAGTGGATCGACGCGGCGACGGTCAACGAGGCGATCGTCTCCCGCAACTCCCTGGACGCGGTGGGCGGAGCACTGGGCGCCGGCGCGATCCTGCCGATCACGCAGGACACCTGCCCGCTGGGCGAGTCGCTGCGGGTCGCCCAGTGGCTGGCGGAGGAGAGCGCGGGACAGTGCGGTCCCTGCTACCTCGGCCTGCCGGCGGCAGCGCGCGGCATGGAGGACATCCTCAACGGCGGCGGACCGGCCGCCCTGGAGGCGCTCAAGCAGGTCGCCAAGAACGTGAAGCGGCGCGGCGCGTGCTCGCACCCGGACGGCTCCGCGATGTTCCTGGAGTCGACGATCAAGGCGTTCACCGACGACCTGGCCGCGCATGTCCTCGGAAACGGCTGCGGACGGCCCGTGGAAGGGGTTCTGCCGCTCTTCGAGGACGGCAAGATGCCGGCTGGTATCCCGGGCGGCGCAGAGCCCGAGGAGAGCAGCGGCAGCCGTCAGAAGATCTACGTCGACTGGACGCTGTGCCGGGGCCACGGCCTGTGCGCGGACATCCTCCCGGAGGTCTTCGAGCTGGGCGCGGACGGTTTCCCGACAGTGGCGCAGGCGAAGGTGCCGCGGTTCGCGGAGGCCAAGGCGCTGCGCGCGGTCCGCCGCTGCCCGGCGCTCGCCCTGCGCCTCGAGGAGGACACCCGCTCCCAGGCGCCGGCCAAGAACCTGCCGGTCCTCTCGCAGGGCCGCGGCCGCCGCGCCCTCGGCCGCTGATCGCACCAGCACCAGCACCAGCACCAGCACCACATGTAAGGCGGGCCACCCGGTCGGGTGGCCCGCCTTACATGTGACACCTGTTTCCCGGCGCCCGTTTCCGATGTTTCCGAATGTCTCCCGAAAACGCCGAAGGCGGACCGTCCATCCGGACGGTCCGCCTTCGACTTCTGTGGAGCTAAGGAGAATTGAACTCCTGACCTCCTGCATGCCATGCAGGCGCTCTACCAACTGAGCTATAGCCCCGCGTTTCGCTCCGCCTGGTTTCCCTGGCGGCGACGCCAACATTACACGGTCGACCGGGTGCACCACCAAATCGTTTCCGTTCTGTGCGGATACGGGCGCTAGTGTCGGACTTCGTGACCGTGATCGTGTTCTCCGAGACCCGGCGCCGGGTGCCGGCGGCCCTGGGGGCCTGCCTCTTGTCGTTCACGGCGTTCTGGGTGGCTCAGCGGGCCGCGCACGTGTCGATGATCGACCTGATGGTCTACCGGGCGGAGGGCGCGACCGTCCTCTCGGGCGGCGACCTCTACGCACTGCGTACGACGGCCGCTCATCTGCCGTCCACCTACCCGCCGTTCGCGGCACTGTTGTTCACCCCGCTGACGCTGCCGGACGTCACGACCATGCGGACGCTCGCGACGGCCGGGAACCTCCTTCTTCTGGTGGTGTTCGTGGCGCTGTCGCTGCGGCTCGTGGGGCACGCGCGCGTGGAGGGCGTGCTGTGGGTCGCGGCGGCGGCGGTGTGGTGCGAGCCGGTGTGGACGACCGTGCGCTACGGGCAGGTCAATCTGCTGCTGGCCGTGCTGATCCTGTGGGATCTGTCACGGCCTCCGGCCGAACGTCCGGGCCGCTGGGCGGGGGTGGGCGTCGGGCTCGCGGCCGCGGTCAAGCTGACGCCCGCCCTGTTCGCGGTGTTCCTGCTCGTCACGGGCCTGATGGCGCGCCGCGAGGGACGGGACGGCGGGCCGTGGCTGCGACACGCACGCGGGGCGGCCGTCGCCTTCACGGGGGCGACCCTGCTGGCGGCGGCCGTCCTGCCCTACGACTCGTGGCGGTTCTGGACCGGGATGGTGTTCCGGACGGGACGGGTGGGGCGGGCCGAGGAGACCGCGAATCAGGCCCTGCGCGGCGTTCTGGCGCGGTTGCTGCACACTCCCGAGCCGGGGGTGCTCTGGACCGCAGTGGCGGCCCTGACGGCCGTCCTGGGTCTCGCGGTGGCGGTCGCGGCGGAGCTGCGCGGCCGGCGGGGCTGGGCGGTGGCCGGGTGTGCGGTGACCGCGCTGCTGATCAGTCCGGTGTCCTGGTCGCACCACTGGGTGTGGTGCGTGCCCGTGGTGCTGCTGCTGTGGACGCGCGGTTACCGGGCGGCGGCCGCCGGCACGCTGCTGGTCTTCTGCTCGTACGCCCTGTGGTGGGTGCCACATCGGTACGGACGGCCCGAACTGCACCAGAACGCCGTCGACTTGACGCTGTCGGCGCTCTACGCGGTCACCGGACTGCTGTTCCTCGCGCTCGCCCGGACATCGTTGCCGAAGCCGGGCGCCGCTCAGGCCGTGACGAACGAGTAGAACCGCTTGAGCGTGCAGTGCTCCTCGAGAAGACGGCCGTAGATCGGCTCGCCCTCCAGTTCACGGTAGGTCTCGATCGGGTCGCCTTTTATGATCAGCGCCCGAGCGCATTCCTCGCACCAGTACTGGTAGTCGGGGTTGATCGGCTCCATGTCGCGGACGATCGGGGTGCCGCTCCCGCACCAGTCGCACTTCCGCCTGTGTGCACCCATCGATCAGCTCCAGCTGTGGCCGCAGGCCGTGCACACGTAGGAGATCCCGCCGTTGTCGCCCAGTACTTGGGCCACATCCACGGAACCGCAGGAAGGGCAGAGCAGCCGGGTGATCGTGTCCCGTATCAACGCCGCACCGAGGAGGTGGCCGCCCTCCTCATGGATGCTCGCAGGCATCGCTACTCCTCCCGTCGGGCCGCGCCCCCTTCCGGCCGTTTGATTCTGCCACGGCCGGACCAATACGGTCAGCGACGCCTCAGTACCAGTCCGGACACGGCACCCGCGGCCGCCGTCGCGGCGAGCGCCCATGCGCAGGCTGACAGCGCCTCCGCAGAGGTATACGCCCGCGGCGCCCCAAGTGACTCAAGCCGGTTCAAGAACAGTGTGCCGAACGCGGCGACGCCGATGAGCTGGCCGAGCTGGGTGACGGTCGCCAGGAGACCGCTGGCGTCCGCCGCGTCCTCGGGGCGCACGGTTGCGAGCGCCCCGGTGAGGGTGGGGCTGAACGCGAGCGCGAGCCCCGCGCCCACGCCGGCGTACGCCACATAGAGCCACGCGCCCCCGTCGCCGCCGTGGAAGGCCAGCCCGACGCCGGCGACGGACAGCGCGGTCAGCGCGAACCCGGCCGGGGTCAGCGCCCGCTGCCAGGAGGCGGGCCACCTGCGCCAGGTCAGGGCGACCGCGCCGAAGACGACGGCGGTCGGCGCGAAGGTGAGTCCGGCGCGCTGCGCGCCGTAGCCGAGGCCGCTCTGGACGTGCAGGGTGAGCGTGAAGAGCAGCCCGGCGTTGACGGCCATGACGGCGAGGATGCGGAAGACGGCCAGGCCCATGCCGGGGTGGCGCAGCACCCGGGGTGCGACGATCGGGGCGCCGCCGCGCCTGGCGAGCCGCACCTCGTAGCCGCAGAACAGCGCGAACAGGAGCACGGCGGCCGCCAGGGACAGCCAGGACCACAGCGGCCAGTCCTCCTCCTGGCCGAGCACCAGTGGAACCGTGAGCAGCGACACGGCGGCCCCCAGCAGGACCAGGCCGGGCAGGTCCAGGCCGCGCGCCCGCTCCGGCCCGGATCCGGTGCCCGGCGGCAGGACGCGCCTGCCGAGGACGAGGAGTAGGGCGCCGACCGGCACGTTGACGAGGAACACCGGCCGCCAGCCGGTGCCGAACAGGTCCGCGCCGACCAGGACGCCGCCGATGATCTGTCCGGCCGCGGCGCCGACCGCGAGGACCGCCGAGTAGGCGCCGAGTGCCCGGATGCGGGCCTCGCCGGTGAAGGTGCGCTGGATGATGCTGAGGACCTGCGGGATCATCACCGCCGACCCGGCGCCCTGCACCAGCCGGAACACGATCAGCTCGGTGGCTCCCTGGGCCAGGCCGCAGGCCAGCGAGGCCGTCGTGAACAGCACCAGTCCGGCGAGGTGGACCCGGCCGTGGCCGAGCCGGTCGCCGAGGCGGGCGCCGGTGATCAGCAGCACGGAGTAGGTGATGGCGTAGCCGGCCACGACCAGTTGCAGGTCGGCGCCGGAGGCGTGGAGTTCGGAACCGATGGTGGGGGCCGCGACGTTCACGATGAAGACGTCCAGCACGGCCATGAACAGGGCCGCGAGGACGACCGCGAGGAGCAGCCGGGGCCGGTTGTCAGTGCCGGGTGCTTCACTTTTCGCAGGGGTTCGAGCGGGTGCGGGGCCTGGTCCCGTCCGGGATGTCGTCGTCATGTGTCCGAGCGTGGCGAGGGGCCGGTACGGGTGCCGAGAGCCCACCGATGCTGGTACTGGCAGCACCTGGCAGGGGGCGGGTGCGGCGGCCACGATGGATGACGTGACGACGGGGGACGTGACGATGAGGGCGACAGCACACCGCCGCAGGCCGGAGCTGGCCGCGTTCCTGCGCAGCAGGAGGGCCCGGGTGACACCGGCCGATGTGGGGATGCCGCCGGGGCTGCGGCGGCGCACTCCGGGGCTGCGCCGGGAGGAGGTCGCCCAGCTCTCGGGCGTGGGGGTGACCTGGTACACGTGGCTGGAGCAGGGCCGGCCGATCAACGCGTCGCCGCAGGTGCTGGACGCGGTGGCGCGCACGCTGCGGCTGGACACGCCGGAGCGGGAACATCTGTACCGGCTGGCGGAGGTGCCGTACGTGGCGGCGCCCGAGGGGCTGTCGCGGTCGATCGGCGCGGAGGTGCAGGGCATCATCGACGCCCTCGACCCGCTGCCCGCGGTGGTCTACACGTCGCGGTACGACGTGCTGGCCACCAACCCGGCCTACCGGGACCTGTTCCTGGTGCCGGAGACGGTGCGGATCGGGGTGCCGAACGTGCTGTGGACGTTGTTCACCGTGTCCGAGGAGGCGTGCCCGGTGGTGCACCGGGAGCGTGAACTGCCGGTGATGGTGGCGACCCTGCGCTCCAGCTACGGCAGACATGTCGGCGAGCCTGCCTGGGAGGACTTCATACAGGCGCTGTCCGGGGCGAGTGCGTACTTCGCCCGGTTGTGGGCGAGCGGTGCGGTGGCGCAGCCGGGGCCGCGGGTGAAGACGTTCCGTCATGAGGCGGTGGGCGAGCTGCGGATGACGTCGCAGTCGTTGTCGATCGACGGGGTGCCGGAGTCCCGGATCGTGGTCTACACGCCGGAGGACGAACGGGCGCGGGAGCAGGTCGCGTTGTTGCGGGAGCGCAGACAGCGGCTGTGGCCGGTGACCGACGACGAGGCCGCCGAGATCATCCGGGAGTGGAACACGAAAAATCCCGCCCCCTGAAGAGGACGGGATTCTCTCACCGATCTTTGACAACTCGACAGTGCGTGGAGTGTCGATCTGTGGAGCTAAGGAGAATTGAACTCCTGACCTCCTGCATGCCATGCAGGCGCTCTACCAACTGAGCTATAGCCCCTTGCGTTCTTCCCGTCTTTCCGCTCGGCGGGGCGAACAAGAAGAACTTTAGCCTGCGACCTGCCGGAAAGTGAAATCCGGGTCCCGGGGCGGGACGGGCGGCCGGAGGGTCGTCGGCCGACGGCCGAAAGGGCGCTCAGTCGTCGTCGCCGAGGACGGTCTCCGGGAGGGTGCCCGCGTTGTGCTCCATGAGCCGCCAGCCGCGGGCGCCTTCGCCGAGCACGGACCAGCAGCAGTTGGTGAGACCGCCGAGGCTCTCCCAGTGCTGGGACTCCAGGCCGAGCAGGCGGCCGATGGTGGTGCGGATGGTCCCGCCGTGGCTGACGACCACGAGGGTGCCGTCCTCGGGGAGCTTCTCGGCGTGCCGAAGGACGACGGGGGCGGCCCGGTCGGCGACCTCGGTCTCCAGTTCGCCGCCGCCGCGGCGGACCGGCTCGCCGCGCTTCCAGGCGGCGTACTCGTCGCCGTGGCGGGCGATGATCTCCTCGTGGGTGAGGCCCTGCCACACGCCCGCGTAGGTCTCGCGCAGCGCCTCGTCACGGATCACGTCGAGGCCGGTGAGCTCGGCGAGCTGGGCGGCCGTGTCGGCGGCCCGGCGCAGGTCGGAGGAGACGATCGCGTCCGGGCCCAGGGAGGCGAGCAGCCGGGCCGCGCGGCGGGCCTGGCCGATGCCGGTCTCGGTGAGCTCGACGTCGGTGGAGCCCTGGAAGCGGCGCTCCACGTTCCAGGAGGTCTGGCCGTGCCGCCACAGGATGATGCGGCGGCCGCGGCCCTTGCGGTCGGTCACCTCGCCCGTGGCGTTCATCACCACTCCCCGCCCGGCTCACCAGCGTCCTCGGCGGCCTGCAGCTTGGCGTGCTCCTGGGCCTTGCCGCGGGTGGCCTTGGCGTCGGCGGGCAGCTCGATCTCGGGGCAGTCCTTCCACAGCCGCTCCAGGGCGTAGAAGACACGCTCCTCGCTGTGCTGGACGTGGACGACGATGTCGACGTAGTCGAGCAGGATCCAGCGGGCCTCGCGGTCGCCCTCGCGGCGCACCGGCTTGGCGCCGAGCTCCTTGCTGAGACGCTCCTCGATCTCGTCGACGATCGACTTGACCTGGCGGTCGTTGGGCGCGGAGGCCAGCAGGAAGGCGTCCGTGATCGACAGGACGTCGCTGACGTCGTAGGCGATGACGTCGTGGGCGAGCTTGTCGGCGGCCGCCTGGGCGGCGGCGGTGATGAGCTCGAGGGAACGGTCGGTGGCGGTCACTACGTGGCTTTCCGTCGGCGGTCGTTTGAACCTCAAGGGTCTCACGGACCGCCGGGCGCACCCCACGTGATTACCGGGTCACGTGGGGTACGGCGGGCGGGCTCAGGAGGAGGACGGCTTGTAGTCCTGGCCGAGGACGACCGAGACGTCGGCGCCGGAGCCGACCGTGCCCTTGGCGACGGCGCCGGTGCCGAGGCCGAGGGTCTTGGCGACCTCGGTGGCGTTCTCCTTGTCGGCGGCGTCGGAGTACAGCACCTTGGAGGCGGCCTGGGTGCCGGAGGCCGTACCGCCTTCCAGGAAGGTGTAGCCGCCGTTGACGAGGACCACGCGGGCCTTGTCGGTGTTGCCCTTCACGCCGGTGGCGTTCTGGACGGAGACCCGGATCGCGGAGTCCGCGGAGGGGCTCTTGGCGGTGCCGCCGAGGATGTCCTTGACCACGCTGGAGCTGGTCTGGGCGCTGAGGGTGCCGTCGCTCTGCACGGGCAGCAGGGCGGTCTTGTAGTCGCCGCCCTTGGCGAGGTCGGCGAGCTTGGCGAGGAAGGTGCCGAGGTCCTTGTCGGTGAGCGAGGGGTCGAGGATCTGCGCGAGGGTCTGCACGGTGACCGTGGCGGCCGAGGAGTCGGAGGACATCTTGCGCAGCACGCCCTGCATGACCTGCCCGAACCGCTCCAGCTGGGCGTTCTGGGCCTCGCCGGAGGCGCGGTAGGTGGCGTAGGCGACGGCTGCCTTGCCGCTGAGGGTCTGGTCCTTGCCCTTGTGGACCAGGGGCGCCTGGCCCTTCTTCTTGGCGTCCGGGTCGGGGACGTCGGCGTTGGTGTCGATGTCGATGTTGCCGACGATGTCGACGAGGTTCTGCAGGTAGGGGGTGTCCAGACGCCAGGTGCCCTCGATGTTGGTGCCCAGGACGGTGTCGAGCTGGTCGCGGGTCCCGGAGGAGCCGTCGTCGCCGACGGACTTGGCGAGGGTCGTGGTGGTGCCGTCGTCGTCGGTCATGGCGAGTGAGTTGGGCAGCAGGACGGTGGTGCCCTGCTTGGTGGTGGTGTTGTCGACGAGCAGCGCGGTGGAGGTGCCGCCGCCGCTGGTGTTGTGCAGGTGGACGACGACCACGTCGCGTTTCTGGGCGGCCGCGGACGTCGTCGTGCCGCCCTTGGTGCCGGAGGAGGACAGTCCGGGCAGCTTTCCGGCGTACCAGAGGTAGCCGGCGCCGCCGACGGCGACCAGGGCGAGGACGACGACCAGGGCGATCATGCGGCTGCGGGCGCGGCGCTTGGCCTCTTCGCGGCGCTCGGTGCGGTTCTCGGTGAAGTTCAGCCAGTCGATGACGTCCTCGGAGTCACCGTCCGGGTCCTCGACGAACGCGAACTGCTCGGTGTGGTAGTCCCGTTCGTCTCCGGGGGGCTGGCGGGGACCGGCGGGTTCCCCGACGGGCCCGGCCTGCTGCGGGATGTGCGGGGTCTGCTCGGCGACCCGGGGCTGCCGGCCGCTGGTGGCGGCCTGCCCGTAGGGGTCGTAGACGGGCTGGCCGCCGGTGCCGTACGGGTCGTAGGCGGGCGTGACCGGCTGCTGCCCGGTGTCGTGCACGGGGGGGACGGGGGCCTGCTGCCCGGTGTCGTACGACGGTGGACCCTGCCGTCCGGGGTCGTACGAGGGCGTGCCCTGCCGACCGCCGCCGTCGGTGGCGTACGGGTCGTACCCGTAGCCCTGTCCGGCGTACGGGTCGTACGTCTGCTGTTGTTGTGCGGGGATCTGGCGGTACACCGGCTGCCCGTACTCGTCGTAGCCGACGAGTTCGTACTGGTCGCTTCCGTAGCCCGCGTCGTATCGGTCGTTCACCGGTGCCCCTCTCGGCTCACTCGCCGCGGTACAGCTCGCGCTTGTCGATGTAGCGCACGACTCCGTCCGGCACCATGTACCAGATGGGGTCGCTCTTGGCGACTCTCGCACGGCAGTCTGTGGAAGAGATGGCGAGCGCGGGAACCTCCACCAGCGAGACGCCGCCCTCCGGGAGACCGCGGTCGGTCAGTTGGTGACCGGGCCTGGTGCAGCCGATGAAGTGGGCGAGGGAGAAGAGTTCCTCCGAGTCGCGCCAGGTGAGGATCTGGCCGAGGGCGTCGGCGCCGGTGATGAAGAAGAGATCGGCGTCGGGGTTGAGGGCCCGCAGGTCGCGCAGGGTGTCGACGGTGTAGGTGGGGCCGCCGCGGTCGATGTCGATACGGCTGACGGAGAACTGCGGGTTCTCCGCGGTCGCGATCACCGTCATCAGGTAGCGGTCCTCGGCCGGTGAGACCTTGCGGGCGGTCTTCTGCCACGGCTGCCCGGTCGGCACGAACACCACCTCGTCCAGCTGGAACTGGGCGGCGACCTCGCTGGCCGCCACGAGGTGTCCGTGGTGGATCGGGTCGAACGTCCCGCCCATGACGCCGAGGCGGCGTTTGCCGGTGTGCGCGGGGCCCGCCGGCGTGTACCGCGGGCTCGTCACCGTGTCGTCGGCGGCATCGGCCGCGTCATGCGCCGGACCGGTAGGCATGTCCTGCTCTCCCATGCGTGCAGACCCTACCGGCCCGGCCCGTGGGCCCCGCCCCGAGGACGGGTGCCGGGCTCGGCCGCCGGCTCAGCGGTCGCGGTTGAAACGGGTGGTGATCCACAGCAGGAGCAGCAGGATGATGAACGCGCTGCCACCGGTGACGAGCGGGTTGAGGCTGTTGTGGTTACCGCCGTGCTCCTCGCCCTCGGCGGCGAGGGTGACCAACTGGGCAGCGGCGCTGTGAAGATTCATCATCTGCGGCAGGACCTATCGCGTGTGGACGGGATAAAGACGTCGGTCCATCGTATGCGGGCGGCCCGGCGACGATCACGCCGACTCCTCCGTTGGGCCGACTCCCCGGTTCCGTCGACCCGGCCCCTCGGTCACGCCGGCTCCCTCGGCCACACCGGGCGGGGAACGATCCCGGCGACTCAGTCGTCCTTCTGTCTGTACCCGCGCAGCAGGAACCAGGCGGTCAGCGCACAGCCCAGGAACATGACGATCAGGACGATCCGCAGCAGGTCGCCCGAGCCCTGTTGGTGGGCGGCGCTCGCGGCCTGGGTGAGCCAGGCGGCTCGGGGGTTGTGCTCCATGAGGCACTCCTTCGGCTGTACTGCCCGTCCACGGTATCTCCGCCTAGGCTGGGCCCTGCTTCGGGGGCACGGTGGGCACACTCACGCACATGGGGGATGACATGTCCGACGACGGCCACGAGCAGAACGGGCACGAGCGGGTGCCGGGCAGGCAGCGCAGGCGTTTCCCGGGGATCTCCTCACGCGCCTACGAGCATCCGGCCGACCGTTCGGCCCTGGTGGCGCTGCGCAAGCTGAGCGGCTTCGACACGGTCTTCAAGGCGCTCAGCGGGCTGCTTCCGGAGCGGAGCCTGAGGCTGCTGTTCCTGTCCGACTCGGTCCGCGTGTCGGACCAGCAGTTCGGCCACCTGAACGACATGCTGCGGGACGCCTGTTACATCCTGGACCTGGAGAAGGTCCCGCCGATGTACGTCAACCAGGACCCGCAGCCCAACGCCATGTGCATCGGCCTGGACGAGCCGATCATCGTCGTCACCACCGGGCTCGTCGAACTGCTCGACGAGGAGGAGATGCGGGCGGTCGTAGGGCACGAGGTGGGGCACGCCCTGTCCGGGCACTCGGTGTACCGGACGATCCTGCTGTTCCTGACGAACCTGGCGCTGCGCGTGGCCTGGATCCCGCTGGGGAATCTCGCGGTCATGGCGATCGTGACGGCGCTGCGGGAGTGGTTCCGCAAGTCGGAGCTGTCCGCCGACCGGGCGGGACTGCTGGTGGGGCAGGATCCGCGGGCCTCGATGCGCGGGCTGATGAAGATCGCCGGCGGCAACCATCTGCACGAGATGAACGTGGACGCGTTCCTGCAGCAGGCCGAGGAGTACGAGGCCGGGGGCGATCTGCGCGACTCGGTGCTGAAGATCCTGAACGTGCTGCCGCGCTCGCACCCGTTCACCACGGTCCGCGCGGCCGAGCTGAAGAAGTGGGCCGAGTCCCGCGACTACCAGCGGATCATGGACGGTCACTATCCGCGGCGCGACGGGGACAAGGACACCTCGGTCAGCGACTCGTTCAAGGAGTCGGCGGCGAGCTACGCGAGCGACGTGAAAAGCTCCAAGGACCCGCTGATGAAGCTGGTCTCGGACATAGCGGGCGGGGCCGGCGGTCTGGGCGGCCGCGTCAAGCGCGGCTTCGACGGGTTCACGAGCTCGGCGCCCGGCAAGGATGGTTCCGCGAAGGACGCTCCCCCGAAGGACACGCCGTCGCAGGACGGTCCCGCGCAGGACACTCCGCCGCGGGACGACGAGTAGCCGGGGCGCGTCAGACCGTCAGACCTTCGGTTCGGCCCCGGCGGCCAGCGTCCCGCACAGGGCGGCGGTGCTGTCCGTGGCGTACGGGTCCGTGCCCGCCGGGCCGCCCGCCCTGGCGGTCTCGCCGGCCAGCAGCGGCTGCAGGTGGTCGGCGGAGTCCCCGGCGCAGGACAGCGGGCCGGCCTGGACGTAGGAGACGACCAGCTGGGTCTGGCGCAGGCGCAGGTCGTCCCGGTCGAAGCGGAAGGTCAGCTCGCGGCGGACGGTGAACAGGGAGACCTGGGAGCCGGCCGGGGCGCCGGTGGCCCGCAGCGCGTAGACGAGGGTGTGGTCGGCGGTGACCTCCAGGGTGGCCGAGTCGGTCTCGGTGGCCTGCATGCTGCCCTGGACGCGGATCTTCGGATCGGCGAGCTCGGCGCGTGTGGGGTCGAAGCGGACCAGCCATCCGGTGGGCTCGTGCCGGCCGTCCGCCGCGGGGTGGTCGAGGCTCTGGTCGAACTGGTCGAGCTGCCCGGGGTCGAGCAGCACCCGCGCGGGCCGCACCGCGCTGCTGTCGAGGACCTCCGGGTAGAGCGCGGAGCGGACGATGTAGTCCTTGGCCGTGGTCAGGGCGGTGACGACCTGGCTGTCGGAGAAGTGCGCGGTGCTGCGGACGGGCGGCAGCGGTATCCCCTCGGCGCCGACCTCGTACCGCGCGGCGGGACTGTGCGCGAACAGCGTCTCGGCGTCGGCGGCGCCGGGCACCTTGCCCTGCGGGGCGAGCGGGACGACGGTCATCCGCAGCGGTTCGACGGGCTGCTGGGCCTCCTGGGTGCCGTAGGGGTGGCGGACACCCATGTAGATCGCGGTGCCGAAGGCGACGAGGATCAGCAGGACGAGGATCAGGGCCTGCCGGGTGAGGCCCCGGCGCAGGGGCGGGCGACGGCGTACGGCCGGCGCGTGGTCGGACATGCGTTCGCGCGCGGAGGATTCCTGGAGGCGGGCAGCGCGGACGAACGATTCGTCGAAGACGACGGATCGGTACTCGTCCTCTCCACCCACGGGGCCGCCCTCGGGTGTCCCCTCAGGTGGGTCCACAGGCCCGCCCATACTCTCAGAGTAGGTCTCGGAAGCCTCAGGTAAACGCCCAGCTGCGCGACAACTTCTGACAGGTTCTCACCAGAACGGGCAATCGCCGCTCAGGGGGTGCGCGGGACCGCGGAGACCGCCGGCTGGGCGGGCTGGGAGTACTCGGCGGACGCGGAGGGTGCCGCCGCGGTTCCCTGTTCCAGGCCGGTGGAGGGCGGCCGGGGCACCTGGTCGCGGCTGCCGCCCGAGGAGGCACCCCGGTAGACCGCCGCGAAGGCCAGCGCGACCATGCCTATGCCCATGACGAGAGCGAGCATCCAGGCCACGGGGCGGTGCCAGCGGACGTGCTTGCCGTAGGCCCCCGGGGCGCCGTACCGGTCTTCGAGTACGTCGCCGTCGTCCAGGTCGTCGAGGTCGGCGCCGTGGCCGAAATCGGGGTCGTAGCCGTCGTCGTAGCGCTCGCCTCTGGCGTGGGCACGGCGGGCCTCGGCCTCGGAGGCCTCGGCTCTGGCCTGCGCGGCGGCCAGGAGGCGTTCGACCGCGGTCGGCTCGTGGATCACGGCCGCCTTCACGAAGGCCTCGTCGAAGACCACGGCGTCGAACTCTTCGTCCGACATCCCGCGGTCATGGTCGTCGTCGGGCTCCCAGCCGTCAGGGAACGGCGTGCCCCCCACGTCCTCCGGCACGCATCCAGAGTAGACCTGGGGGGTCAATTTGGGCAGACGGTACGGAAATTCATAGGCCCTGTGAGACGCCTTTCACGCCCGCGCGGGCCCGCACGCCCCTCCGCGCGCCCGCACGCCGTGGGGCGTGCGCGGTTGGGCCGTACGGGTGCCGGCGGCGCATTCACAGGCGTCAGCGGCGGATGTGGCCGTCGCCGGTGACGATGTACTTGGTGCTGGTCAGCTCCGGCAGGCCCATGGGGCCGCGGGCGTGCAGCTTCTGGGTGGAGATGCCGATCTCGGCGCCGAAGCCGAACTGGCCGCCGTCGGTGAAACGGGTGGAGGCGTTCACGGCGACGGTGGTGGAGTCGACCAGCTGGGTGAAGCGCCGGGCGGCCTGCTGGGAGGTCGTGACGATCGCCTCGGTGTGCCCGGAGGTCCACAGCCGGATGTGCTCGACGGCCCGGTCCAGGGAGTCGACGACGGCGGCGGCGATGTCGTACGACAGGTACTCGGTCTCCCAGTCCTCCGGGACGGCCTCGACCACGGTCGCCTTGGAGTCCTTGGCGTAGGCCAGCACGCGTTCGTCGGCGTGGACGGTGACGCCGGCCTCGGCGAGGGCGTCCAGCGCGCGCGGCAGGAACTCGGCGGCGATGTCCTGGTGGACGAGGAGGGTCTCGGCGGCGTTGCAGACGCTGACCCGCTGCGCCTTGGAGTTGATCAGGATGTCGATCGCCATGTCGATGTCGGCGTGGGCGTCGACGTAGACGTGGCAGTTGCCGGTGCCGGTCTCGATGACGGGGACCTTGGACTCCATGACGACGGTCTGGATCAGCGAGGCGCCGCCGCGCGGGATGAGGACGTCGACGAGGCCGCGGGCGCGCATCAGTTCGTGGACGGACTCGCGGCCCTCTCCCGGCACCAGCTGGACGGCGTCGGCGGGCAGCCCGGCGCCGCCGACGGCGTCGCGCAGGACGCGGACGAGGGCGGTGTTGGACTCGTAGGCGGAGGCGGAGCCGCGCAGCAGGACGGCGTTGCCGGACTTGAGGCAGAGGGCGGCCGCGTCGACGGTGACGTTCGGGCGGGCCTCGTAGATGATGCCGACGACGCCGAGCGGGACACGGACCTGGCGCAGGTCGATGCCGTTGGGCAGGGTGGAGCCGCGGACCACCTCGCCGACCGGGTCGGGCAGCTTCGCGACGTCACGGACGTCGGAGGCGATGGCACGGACCCGCTCCGGGGTGAGGGTGAGGCGGTCGACGACGGATTCGCTGGTGCCGTTCTCGCGGGCCTTGGCGATGTCCTTGGCGTTGGCCTCGACGATCTCGCTCGTACGGACCTCCAGGGCGTCCGCGATGGCGAGCAACGCGTCGTCCTTGACGGCACGCGGCAGCGGCGCGAGGTCGGCGGCGGCTGCCTTGGCACGGTAGGCGGCCTGGGTGACCGGGGACATGGCGTCGTACGGCGAGAGCGTGGTCATGGGGGAAGGGTAGTGCGCGCCGACGTCCCGTCCACGTGTCATCCCACACCGCGAGACGGGATCAAAAGGGGGCAATCACGGTCACGGTCAGAACGGGTGGATACCGACCGGTGTCGCCGGTGGCGGACCGTAACCCTCGGCGATCCGCTGGTGGTAGGTGGCGCGGTCGATGACCTCCAGGCCGACGATCTCCCAGGCGGGCAGTCCCGCGGTCTGGCGGTGCTCGCCCCACAGGCGCAGCGCGACGGCGGCGGCGTCGTGGAGGTCGCGGGCCTCTTCCCAGTAGCGGATCTCGGCGTGGTCGCACGCGTAGCGGCTGGTGAGGAGGAACGGATGGTCGTGGGCCAGTTGTTCGAGTCCGCGGCGCAGTTCCGGCAGGGGGACCTCGGCACCGCAGACGCTGAGGGTGACGTGCCACAGACGGGGCAGGTCCTTCGGCTCCTCGTAGGTGTCCCCGGCCGCGACGCTCGTCAGAGCACCGCGGGACGCCGCAGCCCCAGGGCGCACTCGTCTCACGACGGCCTCCTTCAGCTGTGCTCGTGCGGAACGTGGTCCTGAGACAAAGTTGAGCAGGCCCCAAGGGTTCGCGTGGCGGTTTTACGGAACGTCCCCCACCGGGGTCCGTCGTTACGCCCCGTTTTTACGGGTGCAGGATCACCAGGTCGTCCCTGTGTACGACCTCGCGTTCGTACGCCGGGCCCAGCTCGCGCGCCAGCTCCCTGGTCGAACGCCCGATCAGCTGGGGGATCTCCTTGGCGTCGAAGCTGACGAGCCCGCGGGCGACCGCGCGTCCCTCGGTGTCACGCAGCTCGACCGGGTCGCCCGCGGCGAACTCACCCTCCACGGCGGCGATCCCGGCGGGCAGCAGCGATTTCCGGCCCTCGACGACGGCACGGACGGCGCCGTCGTCGAGGGTGAGCGAGCCCTGGGGGGTGGAGGCGTGCTGAAGCCACAGGAGGCGGTCTGCGGACCGTTTGCCGGTGGGGTGGAAGTAGGTGCCGGTGTCCCCGCCGGAGAGCGCGTCGGCGGCGTGCACGGCGCTGGTGAGGACGACCGGGATGCCCGCGGCCGCGGCGATCCGGGCCGCCTCCACCTTGGTGACCATGCCGCCGGTGCCGACGCCGGCCTTCCCGGCGCTGCCGATCTCGACGCCCTCGAGGTCCCGCGAGCCCTTGACCTCCGCTATCCGCGAGGTGCCGGGCTTGCCGGGGTCGCCGTCGTAGACGCCGTCGATGTCGGAGAGCAGGACCAGGAGGTCGGCGTGGACGAGGTGGGCGACGAGGGCGGCGAGGCGGTCGTTGTCGCCGAAGCGGATCTCGTCGGTGGCGACGGTGTCGTTCTCGTTGACGATCGGCAGGGCGCCCATCGCGAGGAGTTTGTCGAGGGTGCGGGAGGCGTTGCGGTGGTGGGCGCGGCGGCTCATGTCGTCGGAGGTGAGCAGGACCTGCCCGACGCGGACGCCGTAGCGGGCGAAGGACGCGGTGTAGCGGGCGACCAGCAGGCCCTGGCCGACGCTGGCGGCGGCCTGCTGGCGGGCCAGGTCCCTGGGGCGGCGGCGCAGCCCGAGCGGGGCGAGGCCGGCCGCGATCGCTCCCGAGGAGACGAGGACGACCTCCTTCTCGCCACCGCTGCGGCTCTTGGCGAGGACGTCCACGAGCGCGTCGACCCGGTCGGCGTCCAGACCGCCGGAGGCGGTGGTCAGCGAGGAGGAGCCCACTTTGACGACGATCCTGCGGGCCTCGCTCACGGCCTGCCTTGCGCTTGTCACGTCCTGTCCCCACTTCGTTGCGCGTGGCAGCAATCTACGCGAAGCGGATGTGCGGGGGACGCGGCCGTCCAGCCTCCGGACAGAGCACATGCAGGCAGAACGTAACCGATCGATCACGCCCCGCTCATGGCAAAAAGGTTGCACGGACTGCTTATAGAAATTGAAGCAAACGCAAAGTTAATTTGAAGTTTGTGTCATCTAAAGTTCGCAGCGTGAAGCGCATCCTCCTCAGATCGGGCAAGAGTCCCTACGACGTCGTCAGCGTCGAGGAGGCCCTGCACCGGGACGTCATAGCCACCAACTCGGGCAACCTGATCTTCAGCGATGCCGCGCACAAGATTCTCGAGACCCCGGACACCGAGGTCGTCTCGAACGGCATGCCCTCCAACGCCTCGGCGGCTGCGCGCATCAACGACGAGTACGACGCCTTCGTCATACCGCTCGCCAACGCCTTCCGCCCGTCCTTCGAGAGCTCGCTGAAGCGGATGACCCGGCTGATCTCGAAGTTGAAGATCCCGGTGGTCGTGCTCGGCGTCGGCGCGCAGGCCGGGGTCGGCTACGACCCGGACCGGCTCAAGAGCATCGAGCCGACCGTGCGGGAGTTCTGCGCGGCAGTGCTGGAGCGCAGCGCGTCGATCGGCGTGCGGGGCGAGTTCACCGAGCAGTACCTGAAAAGCATGGGCTTCAACGATGTCGAGATCATCGGCTGCCCTTCGCTGTTCCTGTACGGCGACCAGCTCCAGGTGCACAAGAAGGCGCTGGAGTTGACGCCGGAGTCGCGGATCGCGATCAACGGCTCGCACAGCGCGGTACGTGCGCAGGGCCTGGACCGGATCATCACGCGCACCCACGAGCGCTACCCGTATCTGCGGTTCGTCGGCCAGAACCTCAGTGACGCACGGCAGTTGCACTGGCGGGACCTGTCGGACCCGAACGCCGCGGTGACCGCGATGCCGACCCACCCGGACCACCCGATGTTCGGCGAGGACAAGGTGCGGGTCTACGTCGACCCGATCACCTGGATCGACGACCTGCGTTCTTTCGACTTCTCCTTCGGTTCGCGCATCCACGGCAACATCGCAGCGCTGCTCGCCGGCACACCGGCCACCGTGCTGTGCGGTGACTCGCGGACGCTGGAGCTGTGCCGTTACTTCGAGATTCCGCACGTGCGGCTGGACCAGGCGGTCAAGGACCTCGATTCGGCGGACCCGGCGAAGCTGTACGCGGAGGCCGACTTCGGCGGTCTGGTCGGCGGCCACCGGGAGCGCTTCGAGCGGTTCACCGGGTTCCTCGACCGGAACGGACTGCAGAACACCTTCACGCACGGCGACGGCGGGGCGGCCTTCGAGGAGCGGATGCGGGCGCTGGCGTTCCCGGCGGGCATCCGCCCCTGGAACGAGACGGACCTCGCCTCGCTCACCTCGCGGTTCGGCTGGCTGCACAGCCGTATAGAGGAACTGTCGCTGGACAACGTCAAGCTGAAGAAGGACCTGGCGCGCGCGGGGGCCCGGACGGCCAAGACGGTCGTCGCTCCGCCGCCGGCGGCGTCGGTCTACCGGCGGGCCCGGCGGGCCGTCGGCAGGCCGATCCGGCGGGCGCTGGGGACGGGCCAGTAGGCAGACGGGCGAGCCGGCGGCGGCCTGACCGGGTGCCCGGTCAGGCCGCCGCCGCTTTGACCCCCCGTGTCGGCAGCGACCTGCGGAGCCTGCGCACGGCGCGCCGCAGGAAGGTGTTGGCCGCGTCCTCGCGGTAGCCCGCGATTTCACGGGCCTCGCGGGGTTCGGCGAGGTAGACCCAGTCGGGAACACCTGCCGACCTGGCACGGAAGTGCGGGTAGGCGAAGTAGACGTGGGTGCCGCGCTTCTCCAGGAGGGCCCCGGCCTGCTTCTTGGCGCGTACGAACTCGACGACGTCCAGGAGGAGGTCGGGGCGCTGTACGGCGACCAGGTGGAGTCTCAGCCGCTCGTGGACCCGCAGGCGGCGGGCGATCTCCGGATTCCAGTGGGCGTCCATCAGCGGCTTGGCCAGTTCCAGCTTCTTTTGGCGGACTTCGTCGCTGTCCTTGAGGAACCTGGGCCCGAACTGCGGGAGCAGGGTGACCAGGAACGGCCTGACCATGAGCGTGTCACGGCGCGATCCGGCCGGGACCATGTCGGCGATCAGGTTCATCAGGGCGCGTGCGGAGTCGAAGCGGAGGGTGTAGCTGCCGCTCTTGGTGACGTGCTTGCCGTCCTCGCGGCCGACCAGGTAGTAGCAGGGGTAGTCGGCGACCACGGAGACGCCGTCGGCGCGCAGGTAGGCCTCCATGGTGAACAGCGCGTCCTCGCCGGTCCACAGGGACTCGTCGAAACGCATGCCGTGCTGTTCGAGGAGTGCGCGGCGGAACAGTTTCTGCGCGCTGAGCGTGAACTTGATGTTGGACGAGAAGACGTCGGTACGGTCGAGCGTCTTGCCCCACATGGACTGCGGGGGTTTGCGGTTGATCCCCTCGACCTTGCCGAGGACGACGTCCGTGTTGTTCTTGTCGCCCATGGCGACCATGCGCGCGAGGGCCTCGGGACCGAGCCTGTCGTCGGCGTCCAGGAAGAACACGTAGCGGCCGGCGGCCTTGCCGAGGCCGACGTTGCGGGGGCCGCTGGGGCCGCCGGAGTTCTCCTGCCGGATCACGGTCACCGGCATGGCGGCGCGGGCCGCGAACTCCTCCAGGTACTCCCCCGTGCCGTCCGTCGACCCGTCGTCGACCGCGATGACCTCCATGCGTGCCGGGTCGAGGGTCTGGCTCTCCACGGAGGCCAGGCATTCGACGAGATACGGCATAGCTTCGTACGCCCCGATGATCACAGTCACATCAGGCTGCGCAACGACGGTCACGTTTCCCCCTAGTCAATGGTGCGTTCCCCCTGCGTCACCTCGATCGCAACGTGTTAGATGACCGGTTGACGCAACCGGTTGCCTTGGGACGCGCCTTCAGTGACACACGTCACATGACGAGCAGCTGGCCTAGCGGCGTACAGCGGGTTACGTCCGACAGTACGGGCGCACGGTAAGAGCTGCTCACCGGAGACCGCGAAGCATTGGTAAGAGAAACGGCGCGAATGAATAAGCAGAGGTAAGAAGTCGCGCCCGAAGAGACGTGGAGGGGGCTCGGTACCCAGGGATTTCTCCCTGGGTACCGAGCCCCCTCGCCGTTGTGGTGCGAACGGTCAGCCGGTGGGGGTACCCTCGGCCTCACCGGCGGCCTTCAGCGGGTCGCCTGGCAGTACCTCGGCGAGTTCGGCCGCCTCGGGGTCACCGGCCGCGATCCGGGCCTCCTGGCCCAGGTTGCGGGTCTCGGCCTTGCGGGCGAGCGCGGCGACCGCGGCGTTGAACTGCTCGATGGAGGTCGGCTCGTCCGGTCCGAGCAGATACCGCTTGAGATCGTCCCGGTCCAGGGCCAGCGGATCGGCCGACGGATCACGTACGGCGTCCAGCAGGGCGTCCAGTTCCTTGGCGCTGTTGGAGAGGATCACGGCGGCGCGTACCGCGGTGTTCGCCCGCTTGAACTCCTCCACGCCGACTTCGGCGGAGTCCGTGACGGCGTACGGCTTGCCGCTCGCGATGAAGTCGGAGACGACGCTGGAGATGTCGGAGACCATCGCGTCGGAGACGTTGAAGCAGTCGTACAGGCGCGGTTCGGCGCCGGTGACGACCCGGTGCTCGTGGTCGGGGAAGGAACGCCAGTGGGCGTCGTTCCACTCGGCGCGCAGGCGGGCGATCTCCTCGTGCTTCTTCAGGTCGACGACGTCGTCCCGGCTGCCCTCGGCCTCGTCGCGCTTCACGCCGCCGGTGCCGGTCAGCTCGGCCAGGCGGGCCTCGATACGGGCCAGCTCGGCCTGTGCCGCCGTCCGGGCGGCCGTGTCGGCGGTGAAGCGGGGGTCGGCGGCGCGCTCGGCGGCGGCCTTCTCGAGGAGGGCGGTGACGCGTCGGTGGGCGGCGCCGGCCTGGGCGCTGACGGTGCCGGTGAAGGGGTGCGGCTTGTACAGGACGCGGACCGGCGGGTCGGCCTTGACCAGCTTCTTCACGATGTTCTCGCCGGCGAGCACGAGGGAGGTGTTGCCGGGGTTGCCGTCCCAGCCCTCCCAGGTGGGCGCGTACAGGACGGTGGGGCAGCGTCCCTCGGCGGGGGCGCCGGACCCGCTCTGGATGGGGGCCAGCTGCGGGCGCCCGACCTCGACGATGTCGTCGTCGCGGACACCGACGTCGGCGATGGCGTAGCGGTCGCGGCCCGCGCGGCCGGCGGTCCACACCTCGTCGTAGACCTTGCTGAACGGGTTGACGCTGGCCAGCTTGTCGCTGTCGCCGTGGCCGATGAAGACGTGCTTCATGGTGGGGACGCGGAGCAGGTGGATGTTCTTGCCGACGTTGGCCGCGTAGAGGGCGACACGGACCGTGGAGAGGTCCAGGTTCATCAGGTGCACACCGCCGGGCACGCAGATGACGGGGGCCGTGGTCGGGGCGAGGTTCTGCAGGATGACCCGCTCGCGCAGCAGGACCAGCGGGCGGGAGTCCAGCTGTTCCATGGTCTCCAGCCACATGTTGACCTGGTAGGCGGAGTCCTTGGAGCCGGAGAAGTACAGCACGGTCTCGGGCTTGTACTGGCCCATCCAGTCGTCGACGGCGGCCAGTACGGTGTCCGCGTCCGGCGGGGTCTTGCGGCCGCGTACGTACGGCAGCAGCACCAGCACGTAGAGGCAGCCCAGGGCGAGGGTGATCCCGATGCCGACGAAACCGGCGACGGCGTTGTCCGTCATCGCCGAGATCAGCAGGCCCACGACGGCCGCGAGGTCGAGGTGGAGCATCTTCTCGGCGGAGCGGTCGAGCAGGCCGCGCGGCGGGGCGTCCGGGATACGGATACGGGACTTCAGGTCGACGTTGCGGGTGGCGACCGGCATCCGGCGGCGGTTGCGGATCAGGGTGACCAGTGCGCCGTGCGGGGCCTGCAGGCCGTAGGAGGCGATGAAGCAGGCGATCGCGCCGTAGAAGACCAGACCGTTCGAGAGGTCCATCCGGGCCAGCAGCAGGATCAGCAGCAGTTGCCGGATCAGGAAGCGGATCGACAGACCGGCCCGGACCTTGCTCAGGCGGTTGATGAGATAGCTGCCCTTGCGGTGCAGGTAGTGGTCCGCCAGGTACGTGACGGCGGCCGCGGCCGCGAAGGCGTAAACGCTCGGGACGAGCGCGGCGATCATGAGCACCGGGAAGCCGAGCATCATCAGTGCCGCCGCGGCCAGCTCGGCCGCGCTGCCCACCCGGGCGACGCGAATAGCGGTGGATATCACGGAGAACCTTTTGCTGACAAAAAGGCCGGAATTTGACCTTGCGGACGATCTGGGAGGTTGTCGGTCAGGAATTTGTACGGTTCAGGCCCCTGTGATTGCTCCGCGAACGCGCAGCCACAGAGGCCTGAATTAAAGATGACTAATGAACGCCGATTATGCCACGCCGTCCTGTCGGTCCAGGACACTGGCCAGCGCCTGCTCGAAGCCGGAGGCCAGGCCGGCGGCGGCCGTCGGGTCCTGCTGGCGGACGTCGATGACATGGCCGGTGAGTTCGGACAACAGCACGTCGAGGGAGGTGCGGGCGACGGCCTCGGAGGAGAGCAGCGAGCCCGACGGCTCCTGGCCGAACGCCTTGGTGCGCATCGGGGTGGCGGTGCGCTCGGGGTTGATGCAGTTGACGCGGATGGCGTCGCCGGCCCACTCGTCGGACAGGGCCTGGGTGAGGTTCACCATGGCGGCCTTGGTCGAGGAGTAGAGGCTGTACTCGGCGCGGCCGCGGGTGTAGCTGCTGGAGGTGTAGAGGAGCAGCTGGCCGTTGGTCTCGGCGAGGTACTTGTAGCTGGAGCGGGCGATCTGCACCGGGGCCAGGTAGTTGACCTTCAGCGCCTCCTCGATGGTGGCGTTGTCGGTCTCGGCGAGCTTGCCGATGCGCAGCACGCCCGCCGTGTTGACGACGTAGTCGATCCGGCCGGTCTCCGCGTACGCCTTGGAGAGCGCGTCGTCGACCTCCTCCGGGTTCTCCACGTGGGTGCCGGTGGTGGAGCGGCCCAGGGCGTAGACGTCCGCGCCGTAGGACTCGGCGAGTTCGGCGATGTCCTTGCCGATGCCGTACGAGCCGCCGAAGATCACCACGGTCTTGCCGGTGAGCAGCGCGCGGTAGGCGTCCTCGCCGTTCTGCTCGGGGGCGGCGGCGGAGGCGAGCTGGAAGAGCTTGTCGGCGATGAAGACGTCGACGGGCTGGGTGACCTTCATGTTGTACTCGTCGCCCGCGACGACGTGGATCGGCACGTCCGGCAGGTACTTGAGCACGACGGAGCAGTCGTCGGTCGCCTGGAAGTTGGGGTCGCCGGCGGCGACCTCGTAGGCCCGCTTGATCGTGGACAGCTTGAAGGCCTGCGGGGTCTGGCCGCGGCGCAGCCGGGAGCGGTCCGGGATCTCTGTGATGAACTCGCCGTCATCGCCGTGCGTCCGCGTGACGATGATGGTGTCGGCGGACGGGATGGCGACGTCGACGGCCTGGTAGCGCTCCAGGGCGGTCACGCAGTCGTCGATGACACGGCGCGACAGCAGGGGGCGTACGGCGTCGTGGAAGAGGACGTTGCGGTCCTCGCCCTCGGCCAGGTCCTCACCGAGCGCCTCGATGGCGCGCTCGGTGGTCTCGTTCCGCGTGTTGCCGCCCTCGATGATCTTCTTGACCTTGGTGAACCCGGCCTTGGCGACGATCTTCTCGATGTCCGCGACATAGCCCGGCGCCATCAGCACGATGATGTCGTCGATCGAGTCGGCCTTCTCGAAGGTGGTCAGGGTGTGCTCGATGACTGCCTTGCCGGCGATCTTCAGCAACTGCTTGGGGATCGACAGACCCACCCGCTGGCCGGTGCCACCGGCCAGGATCACTGCGGTGGTTCGGGGCTTGGCTATGTGCTGGGACACAGGTGACCTACCTTGGGGCATCAGGGAACCTGGAAATGGTCCCACTTCGGGTAACCGGTGTGCAAGGTGAGCGCCGTCCACTGCATATGTGCCCGCAACCTTTCATTCACCTTGCGACGCTGGTGATGGGCATCGCCCGTCGGGCGACTGGGAAAGTTCCGTGAATTTGCTGTGAGTAACTACACAGGGCATTCCGATTGCTGTGCGTGACGCATGGTACGTCTCAGCAGAACTAAGACGTGCCCTACGGACGGCTTAGCTCAGCTAAGCCGTCCCCGCGGGGACGGCTTGACGCAGCCGAGCCGTCCCCTGCGCAGAACCGGCTCAGCGCCGTCGCAGCTTCTTCAGACATCGGTGACCCAGTACCCGCACGAGCTCCTTCGACGACGTCTGGTGCACCGTGCGGGTCTTCGCCTCGACAGTGTGACCTATCGGTACCGCGGCCGCGGCGGCGAGTGCGCCGTACAGGGCCTGGGCGGCGACCTCCGGTGCGATGCGGACCTCTGCGGCGGCAGGGGCGGCCGGGCCGGTGGCCGGTTGACGCCGCTCGGGTACGGCGGAGAGCAGGGAGGGGTCACCGACCACGCGGACGCCCATGGTGCCGATGCGTTCCACCATCTCGGCGCCGATACGGCCGGCGGCCTCGACGGCCCAGTCGGGGGTGGAGATCTTCACGTCGTCGGCGGCGGGACTGCACGTGTTCTTCATATGCATGACGGCGCCGTTGCGGACGAGCTTCGAATAGAGCTCGTCCGGCAGTCCATTGCCGCGGAATTCCACGTTGAGCTTTCGCAGCATTTCGGTCTCGGCGAGGGTGAGGGAGCGGTTCGCCGCGTCCGGTGCGGACCTGAGGAGGTTTTCGGGCAGTCCGAGCAGCGCTTCGAAGGTGCGCATCAGGCCGTCGTGGTCCCGGTCGTCGACCACGACGACGGTGATCCGGTCGGCGCCGACCGCGCGGATCCAGCGTTCGACGAGCCGGTCGTGCCGGTGCCGACGCCAGAAGCTGGGGTTGGGCTTCTCGTAGGGGGCCTTGCGCAGCATGTGATCCAGCCACTCCTCGTACCCCATGCGCAGCCCGTTCTGCACGTACTGCTGCCATTGCGAAGGCATGATCCGGGCGAGCGGGCGCAGGGTGACGAGGACGTGGACGCGGTCGCCGCCGAGCTGCTCGACGATGCGGGCGACACTTTCGTCGTCGGGGGCGTCGGCGAAGAACTCGCTGCTGATCACCGAGGCCCGGGAACCGGTGGCCTCGACCTGCTTGAGCAGCCTGGTCCAGTGCTTCTCGGTGGGCACGGTGTCGCCGATCATCGCGGGCCGGGCGCAGGCGGCGAGGGCGGCCTCCATGGGGTGCCGGCTGGTCGCCGGGAACTCCACGCCGTGTTCGGGCAGCTTGTGCTTCGCGGCGAAGAGGGCGCCCTGGATGGCCGTGGTACCGGTCTTGTGCGGGCCGATGTGCAGCAGGCGGGTGCCGGCGGGCAGGGCGGCGAGGGGACCCGTGGGGCTCATGGGGCTCATGGGGCCTAGGGGGGCCTTGGCCACCGGGGCTTCGCTTCTCGTACAGTCCGTCTCCATGGTTAACGGAAGGTAAGAGGTTTGCCTGAGGTTCACCTGAGAGGTGCCTGGGACACAGATGAGTCCCAGGCCCCCGTTACACGGACTTGACTTTCGGTGCGCCTGATTCGCTCGTCAGACGACCTGTACGCCCGGTTCGTCCGCCTCGACGCGCAGGGTCGCGAAGGTGCTCGCGGTGGCCTGCGGTTTGACGACGGTGTCCACGACCCGCACCCGCGCGTCGATGCCGTCGCGGCGGATGTCGAAGAGGTGGTAGCCGCGGTGGGCGTCGATGACCTTCCAGTGCGGGTTGTCGGGCTTCAGCGGGTCGAACTGGGCGTGGAAGGCGGCCTGGTCCTGGTCGCCGTTGCTGGAGATGGAGGTGCCGACGAACTCGGCGCCGACCACGTTTGACGACGGGTCGGCGAAGTCCTGCTTCAGGTCGCTGATCATCGTGAGGTGCCGGTCGCCGCTGAGCACGACGGGGTTGCGGATCGAGGCGAACTCGTCCAGCAGGGCGTTGCGCTCGACCTGGTAGCCGTCCCAGGCGTCGTAGTACCAGAGTTTTCCGTCGCCGGGCAGGATGTCGGTCTCGGCCATCATGATCTGTGAGGCGATCAGGTTCCAGCGGGCCGGTGAGTGGTGCAGTCCGTCGAGGAGCCACTGCTTCTGCCCGGCGCCGAGCATGGTGAGGGAGGGGTCCTCGGCGGCCGTCTGACCGGTGACCTGGTCGCTGCGGAACTGCCGGGTGTCGAGGACGTTGAGCCGGGCCAGCCGGCCGAACTCCAGGCGGCGGTACATCTGGATGTGCGGCCCGTCCGGGATCGCACTCGCCCGGACCGGCATGTGCTCGTAGTAGGCCTGGAAGGCGGCGGTCAGCCGGGCGACGAACGCGTCGTGGGACTGTTTGTCGGGGTCCTGCGGGACCTGGCCGGCCCAGTCGTTGTCGACCTCGTGGTCGTCGAAGGTGACCACCCAGGGCGCGTTCGCGTGCATGGCGGCGAGGTCGGGGTCGCTGCGGTACTGGGCGTAGCGGTTGCGGTACTGCGCCAGGGTGTACGGCTCCCCGGTGCCCTCGTGGCGGCGCGGGCCGGCCGAGGACGGCGTGGACTCGTAGATGTAGTCGCCGACGAAGAGGACGATGTCGGGGTCCTGGGCGAGCATGTCGGCGTACGGGGTGAAGTAGCCGTGCTGCCAGTTCTGGCAGGAGGCCAGGGCCACGCGCAGGGAGCCGCCCTTGGCGTGCGGGTGGGGTGCGGTGCGGGTGCGGCCGGTCGGGGAGATGCGGCCGCCGGCGCGGAAGCGGTACCAGTAGGAGCGGTCGGGGCGCAGTCCTCGTACATCCACGTGAACGCTGTGCCCGTACTCGGGCCGGGCGTGGGCGGTGCCCCGGCGGACGGCCTTGCGGAACCGTTCGTCCTCGGCGATCTCCCAGGCGACGGGGACGACGGTGTCGGGCATGCCGCCGCCGTCGAGGGGGTCGGGGGCCAGCCGGGTCCAGAGCACGATGCCGTCGGGGAGCGGGTCGCCGGAGGCGACACCGAGGCTGAACACGCCGTCGGGCAGCGGGGTTTCGGCCGCCTGCGCGGAGGCGGGCAGCCAGAGCTGGGCGGACGCGGCGGCTGTGAGGACGGCGGCGCCGACGGTCAGAAAGCGGCGTCGGTCGGGCGATGGTGCTCCGGTCATACGCGGACTCCCTTGCCACTGTGGCCTCTTGAACGGCCTGACCTTCGGAAGCTCCCACGGCCGGACGGTCCGTGCGTTGAACGAGAGCATTCGTGCGCATGACAACTAGGAGACAACGGACGCCCTCCGCCGGCAGAGGATCAGACCGCTGAGGCCCCGCACTTGACGGCAGGTCAGTCGCCTCGGCCCTGGGACGGGCCGGCCTCCGTGGGAGTGGTGACCGCCGGAGTGGTGTCCGCCGGAGCCGTGACCGCCGCCGCCAGCCGGTCGCGGAACCAGCGGTGGCCCGGGTCGGCCGAGTTGCGCGGGTGCCAGGCCATGCCGAAGTCGAGGGGCGCCAGGTCGAGCGGGATCGGGAAGGTGCGCAGGCCCAGCGCCTCGATGGTGTCGTCGAGCCAGTCGGCGACGGTGAGTGCGACGAGGTCTGTGGTGCGGGCGAGCATCATCGCGCTGGTGTGGCTGGGTACGACGACGGCGATACGGCGCTGGAGGCCGAGTCCGTCGAGGGCGTGGTCGATGGGGCCGAGGCGTCTGCCGTGCCGGGAGATGCCGATGTGACCGGCGGCGGCGAACCGTCGGGCGGTGATCCGCCCCTGGAGGAGCGGGTGTCCGGCGCGGGCGACGCCGACCAGGGTCTTGCGGGTGAGCCGGCGGGTGCGGATCTCGGGGTCCAGGTGGCCGAGGACGCCCAGTTCGACGTCGACCAGGCCCTGCCGGAGCGCCGGGCCGCCTTCCAGCGCCTCCGGCACGAAGACGACGTCCACGTGCGGGGCCTGTGCGTGGACGTGGTCGGTGAGGGTGCCGGCGAGGCCCACGAGGAGCAGTTCGGTGCTCTGCACGGTGAAGGCGCGCTGGAGATGGACGGGGTCGAATCCCGCGCCCGGCCGCAGGACGTCGTCGCAGCCGCGCAGCAACTCGGCTACCTGATCCCGGAGTTCGAGGGCGCGTGGGGTGGGGACCAGGCCCTGTCCGGCACGCACCAGCAGCGGGTCGCCGACGGCTCGGCGCAGCCGGGCGAGGCTACGGCTGACGGCGGCGGGTGAGGTGCCGAGCCGCTCGGCGGCCCGGGTCACGCTGTTCTCCTGGAGGAGGGCGTCCAGGACGCGCAGCAGGTTGAGGTCGATCAAAAATACCCTCCTGAGCTGCGTCTTTGCGTCTACGGCAAGGATTCGGTGCCCATCTTTGCATGGCTGCGGAGGCGGTGCGCCGCGGAAAGTGGTTGTCGCCGGCGAGACCGACCCCGGCCGGACCGGCCCGAAAGACCCCGGCCGTACCGGCCCGAAAGAAAGGCACGCACGTGTACGTCATCACCGCACCCACCAGCACCATCGGCCGTCTGGTCGTCGACGACCTCCTCGACCGCGGGGAGAAACCGCGCCTGGTCACCCGGGACGCCTCGCGGCTCGCCCCCGGGGTCCGGGAGCGGGCCGAGATCGTCGAGGGCTCGCACGGTGACGAGGCCGTGATCGACCGGGCCTGCGCGGACGCCGAGGCCGTCTTCTGGCTGGCGCCGGACGACGGGGACGCGCCGAGCACCGAGGCCGCCTATGTCAACTTCACCCGTCCCGCGGCGCAGGCGTTCGCCCGGCACGGCGTCCGGCGGGTCGTCGCCGTCACGGCGCTGGGCCGTGGCACGCCGCTCGCGGAGCACGCCGGTGCGGTGACCTCGTCCCGGGCGATGTGCGACCTGATCGCCGCCTCCGGCGTGAACTTCCGGGCGGTGGCCTGCCCGTCGTTCATGCACAACCTGCTCAACCACGTCCGGTCGATCAGGGAACAGGGCCTGTTCTTCATGATGGCCGACCCGGATCTGAAGGCTCCGACGGTGGCCGCCCGGGACATCGCCGCGACCGCCGTGAGCCTGCTGCTCGACGGCACCTGGACGAGGTCCGGCGAGGTCGCCTGCCTCGGTCCCGAGGATCTGTCGCCGAACGACATGGCCCGGATCGTCTCCGAGGTGCTCGGCACCGAGGTCGGCTACCGGCAGATCGGCGGCGCCGCGTTCAAGGAGCGCATGACCGGTTTCGGGATGACCGAGGGGATGGCACAGGGGCTGGTCGACATGTTCGAGGCGAAGAACAGGGGACTGGACAACGCCGAGCCGCGTACCGCCGGGTCGACGACACCGACGACGTTCCGGCAGTGGTGCGAGGAGGTGCTCAAGCCCGCCATGACGGGCTGAACACCCACAGCCACCCGCGCCCCCGGCCCGGCCGCCGCCCCGCCCCCGTCACTCCTCGAACGGGTCGAAGTCGCCGTACGCGCGCAGCGACTCGTCGCGCTCCGCCTCGCGGTCGCGGCGGCGCTGCACGGCGGGACGCTGTTCCTCGAAGCGGTGGTCCTCGCCGCGGCGGCCGAGCATCTCGGCGCCGGACATCATGGACGGCTCCCAGTCGAAGACGACGGCGTTCTCCTCGGGGCCGATGGCGACGCCGTCGCCGCTGCGGGCACCCGCCTTCATCAGCTCCTGCTCCACACCGAGGCGGTTGAGGCGGTCGGCGAGGTAGCCGACGGCCTCGTCGTTGTTGAAGTCGGTCTGCCGGACCCAGCGTTCCGGCTTCTCGCCGCGCACCCGGAACAGGCCGTCTTCCTCCTGGTTGACGGTGAAACCGGCGTCGTCGACGGCCTTGGGCCGGATGACGATCCGGGTCGCCTCTTCCTTGGGCTTGGCGGCGCGGGCCTGGGCGACCAGCTCGCCCAGCCCGAAGGACAGCTCGCGCAGGCCGAGGTGGGCGACCGCGGACACCTCGAAGACGCGGTAGCCGCGGGCCTCCAGGTCGGGGCGGACCATGTCGGCGAGGTCCTTGCCGTCGGGGATGTCGGTCTTGTTGAGGACGACGATCCGGGGCCGGTTGTCGAGGCCGCCGTACTGCTTGAGCTCCTCCTCGATGATGTCGAGGTCGGAGATGGGGTCGCGCTCGGACTCCAGGGTGGCGGTGTCCAGGACGTGGACGAGGACGCTGCACCGCTCGACGTGGCGCAGGAACTCCAGGCCGAGGCCCTTGCCCTGGCTGGCGCCCGGGATGAGGCCGGGGACGTCGGCGATGGTGTAGACGGTCGAACCGGCGGTCACCACACCGAGGTTGGGTACCAGGGTGGTGAACGGGTAGTCGGCGATCTTCGGCTTGGCGGCGGACAGCACCGAGATCAGCGAGGACTTGCCGGCGCTGGGGTAGCCGACCAGGGCCACGTCGGCGACGGTCTTCAGCTCCAGGACGATGTCCTGGAGGTCGCCGGGCACGCCGAGCAGGGCGAAGCCGGGGGCCTTGCGGCGGGCGCTGGCGAGAGCCGCGTTGCCGAGGCCGCCACGGCCGCCCTGGGCGGCGATGTACGAGGTGCCGTGGCCGACGAGGTCGGCGAGGACGTTGCCCGCCCCGTCCAGCACCACGGTGCCGTCGGGTACCGGCAGGACCAGGTCCTGTCCGTCCTTGCCGGCCCGGTTGCCGCCCTCCCCCGGCTTGCCGTTGGTGGCCTTGCGGTGCGGGGAGTGGTGGTAGTCGAGGAGGGTCGTCACGGACTGGTCGACAGTCAGGATGACGTCGCCGCCACGGCCGCCGTTGCCGCCGTCGGGGCCGCCGAGCGGCTTGAACTTCTCCCGGTGTACGGAGGCACAGCCGTGGCCTCCGTTACCCGCGGCGACGTGCAGCTCGACGCGGTCCACGAAGGTGGTCATGGTGGGGTGCCTCCAGTTACTTACGGGGTGATACCTATGTCAACACGCGAAAGGCGGACCCGCCTTCCCGATCGGGAAGTGAGGTCCGCCTCGCGAAACGTTCGGTCTGAGCCGTCCAGTCAGAAGACCAGGACTCAGGCGACCGGAACGATGTTCACGACCTTGCGGCCACGGTGGGTGCCGAACTCCACCGCACCGGGCTGCAGCGCGAACAGCGTGTCGTCGCCGCCACGGCCGACGCCAGCGCCGGGGTGGAAGTGGGTGCCGCGCTGACGGACCAGGATCTCGCCCGCGTTGACGACCTGACCGCCGAAGCGCTTCACGCCGAGGCGCTGAGCGTTGGAGTCACGACCGTTACGGGTGGACGATGCGCCCTTCTTGTGTGCCATCTCTCCTCAGTCCCTTACTTCGCAGCCGCGGGGATCTCAGTGACCTTGATCGCCGTGTACTGCTGGCGGTGGCCCTGACGACGGCGGTAGCCGGTCTTGTTCTTGTAGCGAAGGATGTCGATCTTGACGCCCTTGTGGTGGTCCACGACCTCGGCCTGGACCTTGATGCCGGCCAGGACCCACGGGTCGCTGGTCACAGCGTCGCCGTCGACAACGAGCAGGGTCGAGAGCTCGACCGTGTCGCCAACCTTGGCAGTGGAAATCTTGTCAACCTCAACGATGTCGCCGACAGCAACCTTGTGCTGGCGACCACCGCTGCGCACGATGGCGTACACGCGGATCTCACTCTCTCGCTCGGGAACGGCACCCCCGCAGTCCAGCCGTCCGGCACGCGGGCGGCCTCTCCGGAACACCGTGTGCTCAGGAGGAAGAGGTTTACGGGGATGTGGCACGTCCTCATATCCATGGACACGCCGACGGTCAAGGTTACGGGGCGGTGGCCGAGGGGGTCAAACCGGGCCCCGTGAGGTGTGGGGCCGATCACTCGGAACAGGCCCCACGCAGAGCGGGACCGGCCGCCAGGACCGGCCCCACAAAGCGCGGGACCGACCACGTGGACCAGCCCCACAAAGCGCGGGACCGACCACGTGGACCAGCCCCACAAAGCGCGGGACCGGCCGCGTGGACCGGCCCCACAGAGCGCGGGACCGGCCGCGTGGACCGGCCCCACAGAGCGCGGGACCGGCCCAACGGCCGGCCCCGCGCTCGGGTGTCAGCCCTCGTCGGAGGCGGTGGTGACCGTGGTGGTCTTCTTCGCCGTCGACTTGGCGGCGGCCGTCTTGGCGGTCTTGGCCGCCTTCTTGGCCGTCGTCGTCTTCTTCGCCGCCGTCTTCTTGGCCACGGTCTTCTTCGCGGCCGTCTTCTTCGCGGCGGTCTTCTTGGCAGCCGTCTTACGGGCCGTCTTCTTGGCCGGAGCGGCCTCCTCGACGCCCTCCTCGACGGTCTCACCGGCGACCGGCGCCTCGGCGGCGGACGCCTCCGGCTGCCCGGCGGCCTCCGTCGACGGCACGACCACGACGGCCGCCTCCTCCGACGCGGTCGGCGCGGTGGCCTTGCGCACCGCGCGGCGGCGCGGACGGGCCGGGGCGGCGCTCTCGGCGGGCTCGGCCGCCTCGGGCTCCGCCGCCGTCTCCACCACCGGCTCGGCCACCGCTTCGGCCGCCGGGGCGGTCTCGGCGACGACGGTCACCGTGGCCGTCTCGGCCCCTGCCGGGGAACCGGCGGGCGCCGACACCTTCCGGGTGGCCCGGCGACGGGTGCGGCCCTGGGGTGCGGTCTCCTCGGCGGCCGGGGCTTCCGGCGCCTCGGGGGCCTGGACGACCGGGTCCTCCACGGCGACCGGCTCGGCGTGCGCCTCGGCGGCCGGCTCAGGCAGCACCTCGTGCTCGGGCCGGGCGGTCGGCGTCTCGGCCTCCGCGCCCCGGTTGCGGCCCGCGCGCTCCCTGGGCGCACCGGCCGGAGCCGAGGCCCGGCGGCTCGCCCGGCGGCGGCTACGGCCGCGACCGGCCGCGGCCTCCGCCTCGGCGACGCTGCTGTACAGCTCCTCGTCCGGCGCGAAGTCGGGGGCGGGCAGCGCGACGGGGACGGCGGCCTCGGCCGCGACCTCCGCCGCGGTCTCGACGGCCTGGACGGCCTCGGCGTGCTCGACGGCCCCGTCGGTCGCGACCGTGTGGGTGTCGTGCAGGTCGTGGTCGTGCTCGTGCCCGTCGCCGCCACGGCCGCGCTTCTTGCGCTTGCCGCCGCCACCGCCGCTGGAGCTCGGCTGCTCCATGTGGACGATGACGCCACGGCCGTTGCAGTGCACGCAGGTCTCGGAGAAGGACTCCAGCAGGCCCTGTCCGACGCGCTTGCGGGTCATCTGGACGAGCCCCAGCGAGGTCACCTCGGCCACCTGGTGCTTCGTACGGTCCCGCCCGAGGCATTCGAGCAGGCGGCGCAGCACCAGGTCCCGGTTGGACTCCAGGACCATGTCGATGAAGTCGATGACGATGATGCCGCCGAGGTCGCGCAGCCGCAGCTGGCGGACGATCTCCTCGGCCGCCTCCAGGTTGTTCCTGGTGACCGTCTCCTCCAGGTTGCCGCCCTGGCCGGTGAACTTGCCGGTGTTGACGTCGATGACGACCATCGCCTCGGTCCGGTCGATCACCAGCGACCCGCCGCTGGGCAGCCAGACCTTGCGGTCCAGGGCCTTGGCGAGCTGCTCGTCGATCCGGTAGGTGGCGAAGACGTCGACCTCGGAGGTCCACTTCGACAGCCGGCTCGCGAGGTCGGGGGCGACGTGCGAGACGTAGCCGTGGACGGTCTCCCAGGCCTCGTCGCCGCTGACGACGACCTTGGAGAAGTCCTCGTTGAAGATGTCGCGGACGACCCGGACGGTCATGTCCGGCTCGCCGTACAGCAGCGTCGGCGCGTTCGAGCTGCCGCCGTTCTTCGACTTCTTCTGGATCTCCTCCCACTGCGACTGGAGCCGTTCGACGTCGCGGCGCAGCTCGTCCTCGCTCGCGCCCTCGGCGGCGGTGCGCACGATGACGCCCGCGTCCTCGGGGACGATCTTCTTGAGGATGGTCTTCAGCCGGGCCCGCTCGGTGTCGGGCAGCTTGCGGCTGATGCCGGTCATCGAGCCCTCGGGGACGTACACGAGGTAGCGGCCCGGGAGGGAGACCTGGCTGGTCAGACGGGCGCCCTTGTGGCCGATCGGGTCCTTCGTCACCTGGACGAGGACGGACTGGCCGGACTTGAGGGCGGCCTCGATGCGGCGCGGCCCGTTGGCCATGCCGAGCGCCTCGAAGTTGACCTCACCGGCGTACAGGACGGCGTTGCGGCCCTTGCCGATGTCGATGAAGGCGGCCTCCATGGACGGCAGCACGTTCTGGACCTTGCCCAGGTAGACGTTGCCGACGTACGAGGTGGCCTGCTCCTTGTTGACGTAGTGCTCGACGAGCACGCCGTCCTCCAGGACGCCGATCTGGGTGCGGTCGCCGTGCTGGCGTACGACCATCACGCGCTCGACGGCCTCGCGGCGGGCCAGGAACTCGGCCTCGGTGATGATCGGGACGCGCCGGCGGCCCTGCTCGCGGCCTTCGCGGCGGCGCTGCTTCTTGGCCTCAAGACGCGTGGAGCCCTTGATGGACTGCACCTCGTCGGACGGCTCGGACGGCTTGCGGGGCTCGCGGACCTTGACGACCGTGCGCTCCGGGTCGTTCTCGCCGGGCTCGCTGTCGGAGGAGCTGTCCCCGGCGCGACGCCGGCGGCGACGGCGGCGACGGCTGCTGGAGGAGGAGCCGCCCGCCTCGTCGTGGGCGTCCTCGTCGTCCTCTTCCTCCTGCTCGGCGGTGTCCTCGGCGTCCTGCTCGGCCTGCTCGGCGGCGAGCTCGTCGCTGTCGGCGTCGCCGTCACCGGCGTCACCACGGCGGCGACGGCGGCCACCACGGCGGCGACGGCGGCGGGACCCGGCCTCCTCGGCCTCGTCGTCACCGTCGGCGGCGTCCTCGGCCTCCTCGGCGGGCTCCTCCGGCTCCTCGACCTCGTCCTCGGCGGCGGGCCGGGCGGCCGGGGTCTCCTCGGGGGCACCCCGGCGCCGGCGCCGGCGGCGCGAACCGGTCTCGGCCTGCTCGACCGGCTCGGCCTGCTCGACCTGTTCGGCCGGCTCCGGCCGGTACGGGGCGAGTTCCTCGGGCTCCTCCGTCACGGCGGCCACGGCGGCCGCCTCGGCGGCGGCCCGCTCCGGGGTCTGGAACTTCGGCTCGGTGAACACGGGCGCCTGGAACACGGCCACGGCCGGCCGGGCGGGGCGGCGCTGCGACTCGTCCTCGGCGGACGTGGCCGCGGCGGCGGGCTCGGAGAAGCCGATGGCGGCCTGTCGTACGACCCGGCGCCGGCGTCGCGGGGACTCGGTCTCCGGCTCCTCGACGGCGGGGGTCTCGGTGGTGGAGGTGACGGCCGGGGCCTCGACGGCCTGCGGCTGCGCCGCGGCGGGGGCCTCGACGGCGGCCTCGGGCGCACCGGCGGGCGCGGCGACCCGGCGGGTGGCGCGGCGCCGGGCGCGCGGCGCGGGCGCGGTGGGCTCCGCCTCGGGGGCGGGGGTGCCCCCGTGGGTCTGGCCGGTCTCGGCGGCGGGCGCGGCCTCCGCGGTGTCCGCGGTGTCCGCGACGGCGGCCGTGGGTGCGGTCTCGGCGGCGGTCTCGGCCGGAGCACCGGTGGGCGCGGACGCCCGGCGGGTCGCCCGACGGCGGGTACGCGGAGCCGGCACGGCCTCCTCGGCGGCTACGACGGCCTCGACGGCCGGAGCGGCCTCGGTGACCTCAGCGGTCTTGGCGACCTCAGGGGCCTCGGAAACCGCGGAGGCCTCGACAGCCGCTTCCTGCTCGGCCGCCTCGGTGGGCGCGGAGACGCGACGCGTGGCACGCCGACGCGTCCGGCGCGGCGCGGCCTCCTCGTCGCTCTGTGCGGCGGTCTCGACAACCTCGGCCGCGGGTGCGGCCACAGCGGCCTCGGCGGGCTCGGTGGTGGTCGCGGGAAGCACGGTCTCGGCCGTCTCGACGGCCTCGGCTCCGGTCGGGGCACCGGCAGGCGCCGAAGCCCGGCGGGTCGCCCGACGGCGGGTCCGCGCGGCGGGCGCGGCCTCCTCGGTGACCGCGGCGGCCTCGGTGACCGCGGCGGCCTCGGATGCCTCCAGGGTCTCTGCCGTCTCCTCGTCGGCCTCTTCGGGCTCGGAGGAGAACGACTCGGCGGCCGGTATGGCCGGCGTGGTGATCTCGGCCACGGCCTCGGCCGCGGCGGGCGGTCCCGCGGGGCGGGAAGCCGCACGGCGACGCCTGCGCGGCGGCAGGGTGTCGCTGGGCGTGTTCAGTTCGGAGCCCTCGGTGGGCTCGGTCGGTTCGAGCATGCGGGCGGTTCTCCCGTCAGGCTCCCGGGCGCCGCGCCTGATCCGGCGTCGTTCGCTTCGAGCGACCGCCGGTGACGTCCACGGCTCGCGCGATGCGCGGTGCCGCCGTGTGGGGCGCGGGCGCCGCACAGGAGCTCTCTGTGTCCTGTCTCGCCGGTTCCGTACGCCTTGTCGCGGACGGCCTGGCGAAAGTCTTCTGGTCGGTGCGCTGCCCGACCCAGGTGGCTCCCGAGTACGAGGGCTGCGCGTACGACGTCCGTCCTTCGCGGGACCTTCCCTACGCCGGCGCCGTCGCGGCGGCAGCGGGTTCGGCCTTCGAAAGGGCCTCCACTGCCTCGCGGTCGGGCGCGAGCGGGTCGGTCACCGTGCCGGTCTCTTCATCGAGCAGCCCCTGCGCCAGCCTGGTCACCGCTGCGGGGACCGGCGGCGCCAGGTCGGCCACGGCGCGGAGACCGGACAGGACGTCGTCGGGTCGTACGGCAGGCGTCACGTGCCGAACAACCAGCCGCAGTATCGCACAGGGCTGGTCGCTCGGCCTATCAGCCGTTTCATTGTGCGTTTCAAGTTGTACGACGGCGGGGCGCGCGTCGAAGGTCCGTACGCCGTTCTTGGTCATGCGCTGGACCTCGACGGCGTCGGCCTGGTTGAACGCGGCGACGGCCTGTTCAGCCTGTGCCGGGTCCACGCCGACCAGCCGCAGCTCCCACACGGAGGCGGTGAGCCGGTCGGCCAGTCCGGACGTGCGGGCCTCGACCGCGTCGACGATGTCGAGCCCGGTGGGCAGGGACTCGTCGAGGAGGACGCGCAGTCGCTCCGGGTCGCGGGTCGCGGTGAGCGCGATCTCCAGGTACTCGGCCTCGCTGCCGGTGCCGGTGGGTGCGGCATTGGCGTACGACACCTTCGGGTGCGGTGTGAACCCCGCCGAGTACGCCATGGGCACCTCGGCGCGGCGCAGCGCCCGCTCGAAGGCGCGCTGGAAGTCACGGTGGCTGGTGAACCGGAGGCGGCCGCGCTTGGTGTAGCGCAGTCGGATGCGCTGCACCGCCGGTGCGGGCGGCGGGCCTTCGGGCTGTCGCTTGCCCAGTGTCGTCAGTCCTTCGTGTTTCTGGTGAGAGCAGCCGTGCCGCGGGGGCCGTGCTGCCGTGTGCTGCTATCCATCAAGAGTACGTGTGTCGCGGCCGGCCGGTTCCCGCCGTTCCACGGCCGCCGGCCGGGCGGGCTCGCCGAACAGGGCGCGGCGCAGGTCGGCGCGGGCCTGCCGGACGGCGCGTCCGACGGCCCGTGCGACCTGGGCGGCGGGGCGCAGCACCAGGTCGCGTACGACGTGTCCGACCGGGGTGAGGACGGTCCGGTAGAGCAGGCGCGCGGGCTCCAGGAAGATCCACCGGAAGAGGGTCCCGAGAATCCGTCCGACGGCCCGCGCGACGTGTCCGGCGGCCCGCCAGGCGTGGCCGAGAGCGTCCCAAATCTCTCTGAGAACGATGCCGAGGACCCGGCCGACGGGGGCGAGGACCCAGCGCCACAGGGCGACGGCGGGCAGCACGAGGAGCACCCGGACGATCCAGTACAGGGCGGTGGCGAGCTGCTCGAACACCCAGGCGACGGCTTTGGCGACGGGCGCCAGGAGCCAGAGCACCGCGTGGCCGATCGGGGTGAGCACGCGCGCGTAGAGCCATACGAGGGCGTGACCGAGGGGGGTGAGCAGGTAGCGGTACAGCCAGATCAGCGGGACGACGAGGAGGACGTGGAGGAGCCAGGCGACGGCGTGACCGACGGGGGCGAGGACGTACCGCCAGAGGAATCGCGCGACGGGGACGACGAGGTACCGCCACAGGAACCCTGCGACGGCGGCGAAGGCGTCCCAGAGCAGCCGTATCGGCAGCACCACCAGGAACACGAAGACACGGACGGGGATCCTGATCCCGACGACGAGACACCCCTCGGGGGGCTGCGTCTGTGTCTGCGAATGTGTCTGCGGTTGCCGCTGTGGCTGTTTCTGCATGTCCATGGCCACAGAGACGTTATCGCGTGCCGCGCGGATGCGATCGGCCGACATTGATCACCGAACGGCGGCGACACGGTAACGGTTGACCCGCACACGCCAATCTGGATGGAACCGGCCACGACGGCTTGATTTGCTGGGCGCCAGCCAAATCTTGAGCCTTTCTTGGGTCCTTGGGGGACGAGCAATGAACTGGTACGTGGACGTACTGAAGAAGTACGCGGTGTTCAGCGGCCGTGCGCGCCGGCAGGAATACTGGATGTTCTTCCTGTTCAACCTGATCATCAGCATCGTGCTGGCGGTCATCGGGCGGGTCATCGGGTTCGCCGCCCTCGGCGCGATCTACAGCCTGGCGGTCCTCCTGCCCGGCCTGGGTGTCGCGGTCCGCCGACTGCACGACACCGGCCGTTCCGGCTGGGCGGTGCTGGTCTCGATCATCCCGCTGGTCGGCTGGATCATCGTGCTGGTCTGGCTCGCCTCCGAGGGCAAGCCGGAGCAGAACCAGTACGGCGACAACCCGAAGCACGCGCCCGCCGTCTGACCTGTCATCACCTGGAAGGCCCGCCGGATCCGTCCGGCGGGCCTTCGCCCGTCTAAGAGGCCGCGGACGAACTCTTGTTGCGTTCGGCCTGCAGGTGCAGGACCAGGAAGAGGACCCGGAGAAGGTCGTCGGGGAGGGCGGGCAGGTCCTTGGGGAGGGTGACGCGGCGGGGGCGGGTGCCGAGGGCGTCGTACGACAGGACGAGCGGGCCGATCGCCCTCGCCCGGCCGCTGAACCTGGGGTGTTCCACGGGGTACGGCCCGATGCGGCGCGGAATCCCGGACCAGGCGGCGCAGTCGACGTCCCAGGTCCCGAACGTTCTCGGGACGCTGCCGAGGCGGCCGTACCCGATCTCGATGTCGCCGATCCGCCGCAGCCGGCCGCCGAGCATGTCGTACCCCAGCGGATACGGTCCGAGCGCGTGCGGCCTGCCGCCCCACCTGCCGTAGGTGAGGGGGACGTCCCCGATGGTGCGGAGCCTGCTGCCCAGCAGGTCGTAGCCCAGTTCCAGTTCCATGCCCGCCAACTCCCCCGTGTCGTACCGGCCTTCGCTCTCCCCGATTGTGCGGCCGGCCCGGTGCGCCTTCCATGGCGGTCGTGTCACGGTTTCGCGGGTCCACGGCCGGCGTCCTGCCCTCCCGGCGGACCTGTCCGTTCACGGGAGGCGGCCGGCCGGATCGGGCCGACGCCGTGGCGCGGCCGTGGCGCGGGCCCGGGAATCAGCGGCGGGGCAGTACCCCGGCCGCGACGAGCGAGTCGTACAGCCGCTGCTGTTCCTCGTCGAGCCCGGAGTACAGCATGTCGAACGCCTCCTCCTCGCCCCGCATCGCCTCGACGGGGTCCCAGCCGTCACCGAGGGCCGCCATGACATGGGCGCGCCGGGTCATCTCGTGGCCGGTGAGATCGACGCTGAAGTCGACCGGTTCGGCGGGAAGGGCGGCATCAGAACTGGACATATGACCGAATCTAGGCAGGCGAGCCTTCCCGCGACAAGAGCCCGTGGGGCACATCACAGCAGGTCGTCGCAGGTCATCGGCGCGGCGGGACTCCGTGGAGTGACCGCCGGGTCCGGAAGCGTGCCCGGCGACGCGGGCAGATTCGAAGGGTCGGCGCGGCCACCGACCACGGGGACGGTCAGCGGTCGGCTCCCCCGGCTTCCCGGCTCACGTGGGCGGTCAGCGGTCGACTCCCCCGGCCTCTCGGCTCACGTGGGCGGTCAGCGGTCGGCTCCCCCGGCTTCCCGGCTCACGTGGGCGGTTCGGTCCCGGCCTGCTCGCTCACCATGTACCGCGCGTACCAGTCCGGCCAGCCGGGATCCTCCGCGCCGATGCGCGCCTCGTGCTCGCCGTGGGCGGCCGCGGCCCGCCGCAGGGCACTCGCCAGGTCCTCGGCCGAGGCGAACGAGGTGGCCGCGGGATCCAGCCGCCCCGGCAGCCGGTCGGTGATCTCCTGGAGGAGCCAGCCGTTGCCGTCCGGGTCGCTGAACGACAGGAAGGAGCCGTAGCTGCCGTGCTGTGGTGCGGGACCGGGCAGCCGGGCGTCGCCGTTGGCGTGGTGGAAGACACCACCGGAGTCGTGGAACACCTCGCTGGGGTGGGCGCCGTGCCGTGCCAGCTCGTCATGGGCGCTGTCGATGTCGTCGACGACCAGGTGCAGCCCCCGGGCCGACCCGGGCGTCTGTTCGGTGACCGACTCACCGAAGATGACGGAGGCCGGCGAACCCGGTGGGGTCATCTGCACCACCCGGAACTCCCCGTCGGTGGCGACGTCCGCGTCGAGCCGCCAGCCCAGCGCCGTGTAGAAGTCCTTGGCCCGGTCCACGTCGGACACCGGCACCACGACGACCTCTAGTTTCATGTCCATGGCTTGCACTTCCCGTCTCGGAGGGGACACCGGCGACGACCGGATCCGCGACAGGGCCGAGCAGGGGCTCAGTGAGCGAGGAGCTGCTGACCGCCGTCGATGTCGTAGGTGGCGCCGGTGAGGGCGTCGTTGACCATGAGGTGCACCGCGAGGGCGGCGACGTCGGCCGGACCGACCACGCGCCCGATGGGCAACGTCTTCCTCAACTCCTCGCGCCGCGCTTCGAGTCGGTCGCCCAGCAGGGAGGCCGACAGCGGAGTGTCCACGAACCCGGCCGCGATGAGGTTGACCCGGACCGGGGCGACCTCCAGCGCCAGGTTGGCGACCAGCGCCGGCAGCGCCGCGGTGAGGGCGCCGGTCACCGCCATCCCGGGCGCGGGCCGCCGGCCGCCGGTGCCGCCGATGAAGAGCAGCGCCCCGCCGGCCCTGACCTTCCCCCGGCTCGCCCGCGCCACCGCCAGCACCATCGCCAGACGCCCGCCGAAGTCTCGTCCGGCGTCGGTCAGGTCGACTTCGTCGAGGGGGGCGTACGACGGGCTGCCCGCCGTCACCAGCACATGGTCGACCTGCCCGGGCAGCTCCCCGACGAAGCGCTCCATGCGCGCGGTGTCATGGGCGTCGAACACGGCCGTGCTCAGCGGGTGCAGCTCGTCCGCGGCCCGCTGGAGACGCTCGGCGTTGCGCGCCACGAGCACCAGTTCGCCGCCGGCCGCCCGTACCTGCCGCGCGGTCTCCAGACCGATGCCCGCGCTGCCGCCCACCACCACGACCGTCTGCCCGGCCAGTTCCCCGTGCGCTCCGCTCCGCTCGTCACCGCTCATGAGCGCCGTCTCCGCTCTGCCGTGCGCCCTCACCGGCCCCGGCGTCCACCATCCCGACGAACTCCTCGGTGGTGACGACGGCATGGGCGTACAGGGGAGCGTTGAGTTCGAAGGTCGCGGTCATCTCCGGCCAGCTGAAGGACGCGATGGCGTCGCGGACGAGGGTCACGTGGTACCCCAGCTCCTGGCCGAAGCGCGCGGTGGTGTCCACACAGGTGTTGGCCCGCATACCGATCAGCACGATCTTCCGGATGTGGTGCTGCTTCAGCATGAAGTCGAGGTCGGTGTTGGCGAACCCGCTGGACGCCCAGTGCTGCCGTACGACGATCTCGTCCTCGCGCGGCTGGAAGTCGGGGTGCCACTCGGCACCCCAGCTGCCCTCGGCGAAGATCTGCTGGGCGACGACGCGCCGCTGGGTCGGGGACAGGTGGTCCCAGGTGACGTAGTCGCTCGGCGTCGTCCGGTGGTGCGGGACGACGAAGACGCGAAAGCCGTGGGCGCGGGCCGTGGCGAGCACGGTGCGCATATGGTCGAGCAGGCCCACGCCCTCCGCCACTTCCTTCGCCCGGGGCCACAACTTGCCGCCCTCGGACAGGAAGTCGTTGTAGGGGTCGACGATCAGAAGAGCGGTTTCGTCCGGGTAATACGGGGAGTACCGCGCTACGGAGGTCTCAGCAGTCATGGACGGTTCCCAACTGGTCAGCGACCGGATCGCTCGCTGCCGGGACACGGCACCGGACAGTACAGCCGACGGCCGCCCGCAAGCCCTCCGCGCCCCAAGCCCCGCGTAACACTCCGTCACGGGCCCGCCGGCTCAGAAATCCCAGTCTGTCACTCCCCCGGCCCAACGGCATCCGGGCCACCGGCCCCTCACCGGCGACGGCACCAGCCGAGGAAGGGACACGTCAGCCGAGCGACGGCGAGGGCGAGGGCGACGATGACGGCGACGTAGCAACGCCGGCACCACCATCCGAGCACCGCTGGAGAGCGTCCCGCTCCCGGAGGTCGACCAGCTCTTCCAGCTCAACACCCTGGGCGCGCTGCGCGTGGCACAGGCCGTGCTTCCCGCGATGCGGGAGAGGGGAGCGGGCCGCCTGGTCTTCGTCTCCAGCATCCAGGGCCGGATGGTGCTCCCGCTGATAGGCCCTGCCGGCCGAGATCGACTGGTAGCCGGGCACCTCTCAGGCCCGCGGCCGGGAGAGTTCCACTCCGCGCCGCTCCCGGATGACGCCCTTGACGGCGACCGGGATCTCGCGTCCGCGACCTCCGACCCGGAGCAGGAACGACCTGGAGCACGAACGACCCGGAGCAGGAACGACCCGGAGCAGGAACGACCCGGAGCAGGAACGACCCGGAGCACGTGCGGGCCGGAGCACGTGCGGGCCGGAGCAGGTGCGGCCCGCACCTCACGGAGTGCTTCCGTGGACCAGGTGCTGGGGTGCGAGCAGCCGCCTCAGCACAGGGACGGCGCTGGTCGCGCTGCCCGCCTGCGCCGCGGACAGGGCGCTGACGTCGACCGGCAGGGGCATTCCGCCACGGGGGACGGCGAGAACGGTCATGCCCGCGGCTGCCGCCGAGCGGATGCCGTTCGGTGAATCCTCGACAGCGACACATCGGGACGGCGGGATGCCGACGGCGGACGCCGCCCGCAGATAAGGGTCCGGCGCGGGCTTGACCCGCACCACGTCCTCTCCGCACACCACAGCGCTCAACTCCGGGTACAGGCGCAGCCCCTTGAGGACCGCCAGCACGAACCGCCGAGGACTGGCGGTCGCCACACCGACGGGCCCGTGTCGTCCCGCTTCGACAACCAGCTCCACCGCTCCCGGCAGCGCCCGCACACGCCCCTCGGCGCATGCGTCGACCATCGCGGTGGTGCAGGTCTCCACCACCTCCGCGCTGCTGACCGCACCGTGGCACAGCCCCGCGACATACGACGCCCAGCCGCCGTTGCCGTGCAGTGCGGCGTCGTCCTCGGCCCGCCACCGGTGCCCGTGACGGGCGGTGAAAGCGGCGCACACCCCGGACCACGCCGCGCCGCTGTCGATCAATGTGTCGTCCAGGTCGAAAATCGTCGCCCGCCGCGCCGGCGTCACGCCGGCGCCGCATCCGGGCGCAGCGGCAGCGCCTGCGACAACTGCTCGATCGACAGCAGGGTCAGCCCATGTTCACCGGCGAACGCCCGCAGCCGATCGGACCGGGCCACGGACCCGTCGTCCTCGCAGATCTCACTGATCACGGCGACCGGGAGCAGTCCCGCCAGGCGCATGAGGTCGACACCGGCCTCCGTGTGCCCGCGCCGCTCCCCGATCCCTCCGGCACGGGCCCGCAGCGGAAACACATGCCCGGGACGGACCAGTCTGTCGGGACGGCAGCCGGGTTCGGCCAGCGTCCGGACGGTCAACGCCCGGTCTGCGGCCGAGATACCGGAGCCGGCACCGACCGCGTCCACGGAAACGGTGTACGCGGTGGCCTCCACACCACAGGCAGCCGGAACCATCAGCGGCAGCTCCAGCCGGTCGGCGATCTCGGGTGCCATGGGCACGCAGATCAGACCACTGGTCCAGCGCACGAAGAATCCCAGAGCCTCGGCCGTGGCGAACTGAGCCGCCATGACGAGATCGCCCTCGTTCTCACGGTCCGCGTCGTCCACCACGATCACGGGCCGGCCGGCCCGCACATCCGCAAGGGCGACGGCCACCGTGCCGAGGTCCGCATCCGGACGCGGCACCGAAACTGACGTCAAAGGAACCAGCCCTTCCCGAGTCTTCGTTCCTGCCCAGTCCATCGGTGTGCGGACGAGCGACCTTGAGGGATCCCGCGGCGGCGCGCGAATCACTCCAGCCCCGCGAAATCACGTCCGGTCAGCGCCCGGCGCACCCCCCGCGGACACCAACGAGCCCCCGTCCGAGGCGCCCCTGCCGAACTACCCGACCCGCCGCGACGTCCCTGCCTTCCCCGGAGCTTGCTCCGGACGGGCGTCTTCCGCCGCGTTCGCGGGCCGACCGATGAGTTCCCGAGCCCTGTGCGGTCTGCCTCCGCACAAGCCAAAGCCGCGCACAGGCCGCGCACGAGAGCCGAAGCCGCGCACGAGATCCGTGAGGGAACCATGACCGACCACCCGCTACCACCCGTCGTCGACGCCGCGACCTGGGAACACCGGCTCGAGGCACTGCGTGCCCGGGAGAAGGCCGCAACGCGGGAGCTCGACGCCATCGCCGCCGAGCGTCGCCGCCTGCCGATGGTCGAGATGCCCGACTACACACTCGAGGGCGAAGACGGCCCCGTTCGGCTGGCAGACGTCTTCGAGGGCAAGAGGCAGCTGATCGTCTACAACCACATGTGGTTCACCGGCAAGGAATGGCAGTGCCCGGGCTGCACGGGGTTCACCTCGCAGTACACCCGCCTGGAGTTCCTGGACAACTACGACGCCCGATTCGTCATCGTCACCCAGGGCCCGATCAAGGAGGCGCTCGACTACAAGCAGCGGGTCGGCAACCGGATGGCGTGGTACTCGACCGCGAACAGTCCGTTCGGGTCCGACGTCGGCGCGCCGCCCGACGGTGGATTCGCGGTCAACGTGTTCCTGCGCGACGGCGACACCGTCTATCGCACCTGGCACACCGACGGCCGGGGCACCGAGCAGCTCAGCCACAGCTTCGCGCTGATCGATCTCCTGCCGTACGGACGTCAGGAGGAATGGCAGAACTCGCCCGAGGGCTGGCCCCGGTCCCCCACCTACAGCCGGTGGGCGACGTCCGAGAACATCGCCGCGCTCTACGGCCCGGGAGCCCGCTGAACTCGTCCCGGACGACGGACGGGTGAACCCGACGGCTTGTCAACGGCCTTGGCACGGACGCGAAAGGAGGTCGCCGACACGCCCCTGCCACGTCTCAACCACCCGGTCGAGCGCGTGGCTCACCTCAGTGCGCGTGCCCACCCGGTGCCGACGCGGCGTTCTTGACCGTCAGCGGCAGCAACTTCTTCCCGGTCGGGCCGATCTGGATGGCCGTGTCCATCTGCGGGCACACCCCGCAGTCGAAGCAGGGGGTCCAGCGGCAGTCCTCGACCTCTGTCTCGTCGAGGGAGTCCTGCCAGTCCTCCCAGAGCCAGTCCTTGTCGAGGCCGGAGTCGAGGTGGTCCCAGGGGAGGACCTCCTCGTAGGTGCGCTCGCGGGTGGTGTACCAGTCGACGTCCACGCCGAAGGCGGGCAGCGTCTTGTCGGCGCAGGTCATCCAGCGGTCGTAGGAGAAGTGTTCGCGCCAGCCGTCGAAGCGGCCGCCGTCCTCGTAGACCGCGCGGATCACGGCGCCGACGCGGCGGTCGCCGCGGGAGAGCAGGCCCTCGACGATGCCGGGCTTGCCGTCGTGGTAGCGGAAGCCGATCGAGCGGCCGTACTTCTTGTCGCCGCGGATCTTGTCCCTCAGCTTCTCCAAGCGCGCGTCCGTCTCCTCGGCGCTCAGCTGCGGGGCCCACTGGAAGGGGGTGTGCGGCTTGGGGACGAAGCCGCCGATCGAGACCGTGCAGCGGATGTCGCCCTGGCCGGAGACCTCGCGGCCCTTCTGGATGACGTTCATCGCCATGTCGGCGATCTGCAGGACGTCCTCGTCGGTCTCCGTGGGCAGGCCGCACATGAAGTAGAGCTTCACCTGGCGCCAGCCGTTGCCGTAGGCGGTGGCGACCGTGCGGATCAGGTCCTCCTCCGAGACCATCTTGTTGATGACCTTGCGCATGCGCTCGGAGCCGCCCTCGGGGGCGAAGGTGAGGCCGGAGCGGCGGCCGTTGCGCGTCAGTTCGTTCGCCAGGTCGACGTTGAAGGCGTCGACGCGGGTGGAGGGGAGGGAGAGGCCGATCTTGTCCTCGGTGTAACGGTCGGCCAGGCCCTTGGCGATGTCGCCGATCTCCGAGTGGTCCGCGGAGGAGAGGGAGAGGAGGCCGACCTCCTCGAAGCCGGTCGCCTTGAGACCCTTGTCGACCATCTCGCCGATGCCGGTGATCGAGCGCTCGCGCACCGGGCGGGTGATCATGCCGGCCTGGCAGAAGCGGCAGCCGCGGGTGCAGCCGCGGAAGATCTCGACGGACATGCGCTCGTGGACCGTCTCGGCGAGCGGGACCAGCGGCTGCTTGGGGTACGGCCACTCGTCCAGGTCCATGACGGTGTGCTTGCTGACCCGCCACGGCACGCCCGACTTGTTGGGGACCACGCGGGCGATACGGCCGTCGGGGAGGTACTCGACGTCGTAGAAGGCCGGGATGTAGACGGAGCCCGTCCTGGCGAGGCGGAAGAGGACCTCCTCGCGGCCGCCGGGGCGGCCCTCCGCCTTCCAGTCACGGATGATCTTCGTCATGTCGAGGACGGCCTGCTCGCCGTCGCCGATGATCGCCGCGTCGATGAAGTCGGCGACGGGTTCCGGGTTGAAGGCCGCGTGGCCGCCGGCCAGGACGATCGGGTCGTCCAGGCCACGGTCCTTGGACTCCAGGGGGATCCCGGCCAGGTCGAGGGCGGTGAGCATGTTGGTGTAGCCCAGCTCCGTGGAGAAGGACAGGCCGAACACGTCGAAGGCGCCCACCGGGCGGTGGCTGTCCACCGTGAACTGCGGGACGCGGTGCTCGCGCATCAGCGCCTCCAGGTCCGGCCACACGCTGTACGTGCGCTCGGCGAGGACGCCCGCCTGCTCGTTGAGGACCTCGTAGAGGATCATGACGCCCTGGTTGGGCAGGCCGACCTCGTAGGCGTCCGGGTACATGAGCGCCCAGCGGACGTCGCAGTCCTCCCACGGCTTGACCGTGGAGTTGAGCTCTCCGCCGACGTACTGGATCGGCTTCTGCACATGCGGGAGCAGAGCTTCGAGCTGCGGGAACACAGACTCGGCGATCTGAGCGGCGGCTTCGGCAGGCATCTCGCGGACCTTTGTGAGCTGACTGGGGGCACCCCCGGCCGGAGGCTGGGGGGAGGGTGGTCATCCAGCCTAGCGCGCCCGGCGGTGTCCCCCGTACGCCCGCTCAGACGGGCGCATCCTTCTTGATCTCCCGCCAGGCGCCCGGCGTCTTCGCCTCCGCCGCCGCCGCCCGCCGTTCCTCACGGCCGTACAGCAGCCCGTAGGTGAACGCGCTCTCCCCGGCCGCGTGGGCCACCGCGGACAGTTCGCGCAGGGTCTCGCGGGCCATCACGCTGTCCTGGTGCTCGCCGAGCAGGGACTGGAGCGACTTCATGGACTTGGCCAGGGACTTCGCCGGGCCGCCGAGGGCGGGGCGGGCCGCCTCGGCCGCGTAGCGGGTGCGCTTGGCCTTCTTGCGGGCGTCGTGCAGGCCGAGGTCGCGGTCGTGGCCGGGAGGCTGTGCCATGGCGGCCTCGATCAGGTCGGTCACCTTCGCGAAGTCCTTGTGCACGGCCTTCGCGAGGACCTTCTCCGGGTTCCCGGCGGCCGCCTCCCGAAGCGGCGGGTCGGCGATCAGGGTGTCCAGGGTGTCCAGCAGGGCGAGGTAGCGCCGGGAGTCCAGGACGCCGAGGAGCCGGCCCCGGGAGCCGCGCTCGCCGGCCTCGGCCCAGGCGTGCAGACGGTCGTGGACGGGGCCGGAGACGAGGGGGCCGGGGACCTCGTCCAGGGCGGTCATCAGGCGTTCGGCGAGGACCTCCTGGTCGCGGCCCAGGCCGAGCTCCCCGGCCAGCCACTTCAGCTCGTCCGCGACCGGGTCGGTGACCTGCCGGTCGAGGACCTTGCCGAAGGAGCGGAAGGTGCTGCGCAGCCGGCGGGTGGCCACCCGCATGTCGTGCACGCCCTCTTCGGTGTCCAGGCGTACGGCGGAATCGAGCTCGACGATCGCGTCCCGCTGGGCGCGGACGTAGGCCAGGACGTGGTCGCCGGCCGTGACGGGTGCGCCCAGGTCCGGCTTCGGCGGGTGCGGTTTGCCGCCCTTGGTCTCGGCCAGGGCCCGGGCCAGTTTCGAGGCGGACTCGGACGGCCGTACGCCCGCCTTGCCCAACCGTTTCTCCACCTTGTCGAGGAAGGCCGGGTCACCGCCGTCGGCGAGTTCCACCTCGATCTCGGTCCACTGGGCCTTGCCCGCGCCCCCGAAGAGCCGCTCGGCGCGGACGCGGTCCACGCTCACCTCGGCGAGCAGGGCGCCGTCCGCGTCGACGAGGTGGCGGATGTCACGGGTGGTGCGCAGCCGGATCACCGGGACCAGCTGGCCCTCGCGGACCCGGGAGCGGGCCAGACCGGCCAGTTCGTCGGGGATCGTGTCGGAGAGCGGGGCGTGGATCTCGTCGCGGATGCCGGGGGCCACCGGGAGTTTGAGGTGCCAGCCGGCGTCGGTGCCGCCGGTGCGGTGGCGCAGGGTGACCCGGGCCGAGGCCAGGCGCAGGTCGGAGGTGTCGTGGTAGGTCGCGTCGAGTTCGGCGGTGCCCTTGTCCACGACGTTCGCCACGCCGGCGACGCCGGTCAGGTCGGGCAGTCCACTCTCGTCGGATTCGTACTTGCGCTCGATCTCACGCTTCGTATCCGCCATGAACCGAATCTAGTGTCCATCGCCGCACAGGGACAGCGGGCGCCCGAGGCGAATCGGAGGAAAATCCTGAATGAGGGTGAGGTGAACACATCGGAAACGACATGTGCACCTCACCCTCAGGTGTCCGGCTGCGCCGGCATCGGACCCGTGACGCCTGCACCGGTCCCGTCACGCCGGCATCAGACCCGTCACGCCGGCACCGGTCCCGTCACGCCGACATCGGACGCTGCACCCTGATCGACTGCAACAGCCCCACCGCCACCCACACCGCGAACATCGACGAGCCGCCGTACGACACGAACGGCAGCGGCAGGCCGGTGACCGGCATGATGCCGAGGGTCATGCCGATGTTCTCGAACGCCTGGAACGCGAACCACGCCACGATGCCCGCCGCCACGACCGTGCCGTACAGCTCGGTCGTCTCGCGGGCGATCCGGCAGGCGCGCCACAGGACGACACCGAGGAGCACGATGATCAGGCCCGCGCCGGCGAAGCCCAGCTCCTCCCCCGCCACCGTGAAGACGAAGTCGGTCTGCTGCTCGGGGACGAACTGGCCGGTGGTCTGCGAGCCGTGGAAGAGGCCGGCGCCGGTGAGGCCGCCGGAGCCGATGGCGATCCGGGCCTGGTTGGTGTTGTAGCCGACGCCCGCGGGATCGAGGTCCGGGTTGGCGAAGGCCGCGAAGCGGTTGATCTGGTACTCGTCCAGGATGTGCAGCTGCCAGACCGCGATCGCGCCCAGCAGACCGGTCGCCAGCAGGCCGAAGACCCAGCGGTTGGAGGCGCCGGAGGCCAGCAGCACGGCCAGGATGATGATGACCATCACCATGACCGAGCCGAGGTCGGGCATCAGCAGCACGATCAGGATCGGTACCGAGGCCAGGCCCAGGGCCTGCAGGACCGTGCGGTGGTCGGGGTACTTCTTGTCGCCGGCGTCGACCCGGGCCGCCAGTATCATCGCCATCCCCAGGATGATGGTGATCTTGACGAACTCGGACGGCTGGAGCGAGAAGCCGCCGCCGAGCACGATCCAGGAGTGCGCGCCGTTGACGGTGGAGCCCAGCGGGGTGAGCACGGCCAGGATGCCGAGCAGCGACAGGCCGTAGAGGATCGGCACCGCGTTGCGCAGCTGGCGGTGGCCGATCCAGACCGTGCCGATCATCAGGGCGAGTCCGATGCCGGTGTTCATCAGGTGCCGGAACAGGAAGTAGTACTGGTCGCCCTGGTTGATCTCGGTGCGGTTGCGGGTCGCCGAGAACACCAGCAGCGAGCCCAGCAGGGACAGCGCCAGGGCCGCCATCAGCATCGGCCAGTCCAGGCGGCGGGCCAGCGAGTCACGGGCGAAGACCCGGGTCCAGCCGGCCCGCGCGGGACCGTATCCGGAGACGGAGAAGCTGTTGGCTCCGGTCATGCCGGGAACCTCCCGCCACAAACGCTCGTCACGTCAGCATCCTCCGGCTTCCCCTCCTGCGCGTCCGCCTTCGGGTGTCGCGGTTGCCCGTCGACGGCGACGCCGTGGTGGCCGGGGTCTGCTGGCCGTCGTCGCCCTTGTCGCTCTTCTGGCTCGCCTCGAAGTCCTTCGCCGGGTCCTTGGAGATCTTCGGGGAGGCGATGGTGCCGTCCGTGCGGACCTTGGGCAGGCCCTGCTGCGGGGTGTAGAGCAGCGCCTTGTTCTTGTCGATGGAGCCGTCGGCACCGACGCCGTACAGCGCGCTGTAGATGTTGCGGACCGCCTCACCGGAGGCACCGGAACCGGTACCGGCCTGGGCGATGGTCATGATGACCGTGTAGTCCTTGCTGTAGGTCGCGAGCCACGACGTGGTCTGCTTGCCGTAGACCTCGGCGGTACCGGTCTTGCCGTGCAGGGCGATCTTGTCCTGCGGCCAGCCGCCGAACTTCCAGGCGGCGGTACCGCGGGTGATGACGCCCGCGAAGGCGTCGTCCATGCCCTTGATGGTGGCCTGGCTGACGGGCAGCTTGCGCAGCGCCTTGGGCTTGATCTCCTGGACGGACTTACCGTCGGCGCTGACGACGGCCTTGCCGATGGTCGGCTGGTACTCGGTGCCGCCGTTGGCCACGGCGCCGTAGATCATCGCCTCCTGGATCGGCGTGACGAGGGTGTCGCCCTGGCCGATGGAGTAGTTGATCTCGTCGCCCTCGCGCATCTTGTTGCCTTCGAGGCAGTTCTCGTACTCGATCTTCTCGACGTAGGTGCCGTCCTTCTTGCCGGACTTGCACCAGGCGTCCTTGTTGGCCTTCCAGTAGTCGAGCTTCCACTGGCGGTCGGGGACCCGGCCGGTGACCTCGTTGGGGAGGTCGACGCCGGTCTCCTTGCCGAGGCCGAACTGGTGGGCGGTCTTGAAGAACCAGTCCTTGGGCTCGCCCTTCTTCGGGTTGATGCCGCCGTCCCTCTTCCACTCGCGGTCGGCGAGGCCGTAGAAGACGGTGTCGCAGGACACCTCCAGGGCCCGGCCGAGCGAGATCGGGCCGAAGTTCTCGCCCTCGAAGTTCTTGAAGACCTGGCCGCCCACCGAGTACGAACTCGTGCAGGGGTAGCCGCCGTCCCACACGTAGCCGGCCTGGACCGCGGCGGCCGTGGAGACCACCTTGAACGTCGAACCGGGCGCCGCCTGACCCTGTATGGCCCTGTTGAGCAGCGGGTAGTCGGAGTTCTTGCCGGTGAGGGCCTTGTAGTCCTTGGCGGAGATGCCGCCGACCCAGACGTTCGGGTCGTAGGTCGGCGCGGAGGCCATGGCGACGATCCGGCCGGTCTTGGCCTCCATCACGACGACGGCACCGGAGTCGGCCTTGTAGTTCTCGCTGGTGATCTTGTCGTACTGCTGGCGGGCGGCCTTCATCGCCTTGTCCAGCTCGTTCTCGGCGACCCGCTGGACGCGCGAGTCGATGCTGGTGACCAGGTTCGAACCGGGCTCGGCGGCATCCGACTTGGCCTTGCCGATGACCCGGCCGAGGTTGTCCACCTCGTAGCGGGTGACACCGGCCTTGCCGCGCAGTTCCTTGTCGTACTCGCGCTCCAGGCCGGAGCGGCCGACCATGTCCGAACGCAGGTAGGGCGAGGTGGTGTTCTGGGCCTGCTGGATCTCGTCGTCGGTGACCGGGGAGAGGTAGCCGAGGACCTGGGAGGTGTTGGACTTGCCGGGGGCCGGGTAGCGGCGCACGGCCTCGGGCTCGGCGGTGATGCCGGGGAAGTCCTCGGCGCGCTCGCGGATCTGCAGGGCCTGCTTGGCGGTGGCCTCGTCGGTGATCGGGATCGGCTGGTAGGGGGAGCCGTTCCAGCAGGGCTGCGGGGTCTTGGAGTCGCAGAGGCGGACCTTCTGCATGACCTCGGTGGGGCTCAACCCGAGGACGCCGGCGAGCTTGGTGAGGACCGCCTTGCCGTCGTCCGCCTGCTTGAGCAGGTCGGTACGGGAGGCGGAGACGACCAGCCGGGTCTCGTTGTCCGCGATGGGGACTCCGCGCGCGTCCAGGATCGAGCCGCGGACGGCGGGCTCGACGACCTGCTGGACGTGGTTGCCGGAGGCTTCCTTCTGGTACTCGGCGCCCTCACGGATCTGCAGGTACCACAGGCGGCCGCCGAGGGTGCCGAGCAGGGAGAGGACCAGGATCTGGATGACGACGAGACGGATCTGGACCCGTGGGGTCCGTCCGGTCTCCGGAATATTAGTCATGGGCGAAGCCCATTCCTTCAAGGGTGGTGGTGGGAGACGGGTGGGCGTTGGTCACTGGGTTGCCTCCCCCTCTCAGTGCTGTACGTAGGTGTCATATACGACGAAGCTGTGGGCCGCGCCGCCGGGTCGCCGGGTGAACTCCCGCACGCTCACAGGCGCTTGACCCCCTTGATGCGGCCGACGCGGACGTTGCGGGTGCGGGCTCTGGCCCGCAGGGAGCCGAGACCGCCGCGCTGGCCGCCGACGCGCAGTCCGGTGCCGGAGGAGAGCCAGCCGGAGGAGATGTCGCCCGCCTTGGTGCCGGAGTTGGCCTCCGTGAGCGGGTCGCTGTCGGCGCGGCGGGCCAGCCACATGATGCCGGGGACCACGAACGGGGCGAGCAGCAGGTCGTAGAGGGCGGCGCTGATCAGCAGGCTGGTCATGCCGACGTGCCGGGCGGCGGTGTCGCCGACGAGGGCGCCGACACCCGCGTACAGCAGGGTGGAGCCGACGGCGGCGGCGACCACGACGAGCATCGGCCCGGTGGCGGACTTCAGCCGGCCGTTCTCCGGCTTGATCAGGCCCGCGAAGTAGCCGACGACGCACAGCACCAGGGCGTAACGCCCGGCCGCGTGGTCGGCGGGCGGGGCGAGGTCGGCGAGGAGTCCGGCGCCGAAGCCGACGAGGGCGCCGCCGACATGGCCGTAGACCATGGCGAGGCCGAGGACGGTGAGCAGCATCAGGTCGGGGACGGCGCCCGGGAGGTGGAGGCGGGCGAGGACGCTCACCTGGATCACCAGGGCGACGACGACCAGGGCGGAGGAGAGCAGGATCCGGTTGACACGCATGAAGGGATTCAGCTCCTACCGCTGCTGCTGGTCGTTGGTGTCGGTCTCGTTCGTGCCCGAGTTCGTACCCGAGTCGGTGCCCGAGTTCGTACCCGAGTCCGATCCCGTGTTCGCGCTCGCGGACGGCGTGACCGTGACGGTCACCGTCGGGGTCGGCGTCGGCTTCGGCTTGGCCGGGAGCACCTCGTCGCGGGGGTCCTTCTTCGGTGCCTCGACGACCACGCCGACGATGTCGAGCTTGGTGAAGGACGCGAACGGCGTGACGTAAAGAGTGCGCGTGAGGCCGCCGTTGGACGGGTCGACGCTGGAGACCGTGCCGACCGGGACGCCGGGCACGAAGGGCCGGTCGGCCTCGGAGCCGAAGGTGACGAGCCGGTCGCCCTTCTTCACCTCGGCCTTGCCGTTGAGGAGTTCGACGCGCAGCGGGCGGTCGCCCTGCCCGGAGGCGAAGCCGAGTTCGTCGCTGCCCTCCATGCGGGTGCCGACGGTGAAGTCGGGGTCGTTGGCGAGCAACACGGTGGAGGCGTCCGGGCCGACGGTGGTGACGCGGCCGACCAGGCCGTTGCCGTTCAGCACGGTCATGTCCCGCTTGATGCCGTCGTTGGCGCCGACGTCGATGGTGATGGTCCAGGAGAAGCCCTGCGCCGACCCTATGGCGATGACCTGGGCGCCCTTGATGCCGTACTGGCCCTCGCCGGCCATCTTCAGCATCTTGTCGAGCTGGTTGAGACGGCTGCGGTTACGGTCGTCGCTGCCGAGCTTCGCCTTGAGGGTCGCGTTCTGCTTCTCCAGCCGGGCCAGCCGGTCGTGCCGTTCACCGGAGTCGCGGACGGCGGAGACGGCGTTGCCCACCGGGTCCACCACCGTCGACATGCCGTTCTCGATCGGGCCGAAGGCCGCGGCCGCGGCCTGCCGGGCGCCGTCGACCGGGGAGTTCCTGCCACCTCGGATGTCCACCGTGATCAGCGCGAACGCGATGGCGATCAGCAGCACCAGGAGCAGCCGGCTCTCTTTCGTGTCCCTCACGTGCGGCGGCCGTGCCTTCCTCGATAGGAACTTGCGGGAGCTTGTTTTGTTGGTCGGGGGAAGTCGGGGGGCGGAGCTCGATCTTGCGAGCCTATGCCTCCATATCAACGATCCGCCGCACGAGAGGGGATCATCTCGTACGGCGGAATCGAAGAGTTACGTCATCTGCGCGGCTGGGCGTCCAGGACCTGCTGGAGCGCCTCGAATTCCTCGACGCACTTGCCGGAGCCGAGCGCCACGCTGTCCAGCGGGTCCTCGGCGATGTGGATCGGCATGCCGGTCTCCCGGCGCAGCCGCTCGTCCAGACCGCGCAGCAGTGCTCCGCCGCCGGTCAGAACGATTCCCCTGTCCATGATGTCACCGGACAGCTCCGGCGGGCACTTGTCCAACGTGGTCTTGACGGCGTCCACGATCGCGTTGACGGGTTCCTCGATCGCCTTGCGGACCTCGGCGGCCGAGATGACCACGGTCTTCGGCAGCCCGGACACCAGGTCCCGGCCGCGGATCTCGGTGTGCTCGTCGGCGTCCAGGTCGTACGCCGAACCGATCGTGATCTTGATCTGCTCGGCCGTCCGCTCACCGAGGAGGAGGCTGTACTCCTTCTTGATGTGCTGGATGATCGCGTTGTCCAGTTCGTCGCCCGCGACGCGGATCGACTGGGCGGTGACGATGCCGCCCAGCGAGATAACCGCGACCTCCGTGGTGCCGCCGCCGATGTCCACCACCATGTTGCCCGTGGCCTCGTGGACCGGCAGGCCGGAACCGATGGCGGCGGCCATGGGCTCCTCGATGATGTGCACCTGGCGGGCACCGGCCTGCGACGACGCCTCGATCACCGCGCGGCGCTCGACCCCGGTGATACCGGAGGGCACGCACACGACGACCCGCGGCCGCGCCAGGTAGCGCCGCTTGTGGATCTTCAGGATGAAGTAGCGGAGCATCCGCTCGGTGATCTCGAAGTCGGCGATCACGCCGTCCTTCAGCGGCCGCACGGCGACGATGTTGCCGGGCGTGCGCCCGATCATCTTCTTCGCTTCCGCGCCGACCGCGAGAATTCCACCGGTGTTCGTATTGATCGCGACAACGGACGGCTCGTTGAGTACGATCCCGCGACCCCTGACGTACACCAGCGTGTTGGCGGTCCCGAGGTCGACAGCCATGTCACGGCCGATGAACGACATTGAGTTCCCCATCAGGATTCGTCTGGCCTTCCCGGGAGCTTTTGAGGGCATTTCAGGTCGGCGAAGTGGGTGCTGTGACGTGAAGGCTTACATCGTAGACGCGCCTGCACGAACACTGCGCGAGGGTCTTCGCCATTGTCATCACGTACAGGGCCGCCTCGCTTGTGGAGACGGTCCGACGGGGGCACTCGTTCCCCCGATCGGCACGCATATGCCGAGGGACGGTCGAAATCATTCGACCGTCCCAGGCCAGACGGAGTAGTGGACTGACCACCCGTCAGAAAATTCTACGGAAACTCTACGGGGCCCCGCCCCGGGGAGTCAGGCGCGGCCCGGGAAGAAGATCTTGATCTCGCGTTCGGCGGACTCCTCGGAGTCGGACGCGTGGATCAGGTTCTCGCGGACGATCACGCCGAAGTCGCCGCGGATGGAGCCCGGCGCGGCGGCGATCGGGTCGGTGGGACCGGCCAGTGCGCGGACGCCCTCGATGACCCGCTCGCCCTCGGCGATCAGGACGACGACGGGGCCGGAGGCCATGAACTCGACCAGCGGCTCGTAGAACGGCTTGCCCACGTGCTCGGCGTAGTGCTGCTCCAGCGTCGCCCGCTCCAGGGAGCGCAGCTCCAGCGCGGTGATCCGCCAGTCGGCCTTGCGCTCGATACGGCCGATGATCTCGCCGGTCAGGCCACGACGGACGGCGTCGGGCTTGAGCAGGACGAGGGTGCGCTGAGTCACGTGAGGGCTCCTTCGCGGTACTTACGTGTGCGGTGAGGAGAGGCTACAGGGCAGGTCCGGGCGGCCGTCACGCAGTGTCAGCTCCCGAGGTCGCGGACCGGTCCGCCTGCGCCGCGAAGCGGGCCTTCGCCTCGTCGATCTTCCTGCCGTAGTGCACCGACGCCCACCACAGGGCCGCGAAGACCGCGCCCAAGAAGTACATCGTCGGCACGAAGACGCCGGAGGCGATCAGCGCGATCTGCAGGGCCCAGCCGAGGGCGATGCCGCCGGGGCGGGTGATCACACCGCACAGGGCCACGCAGAGGAACATCGCGATGCCGCTGACCAGCCACACCGTGGCGGTGGACAGGTCCGGGGCCTTCATGGCGACCAGCGCGGCGAAGCCGATGACGAAGAACTCGCCGATCAGGGTGGAGGAGCAGAGCGTCCGCATGGTCAGGCCCTCCCCAGCAGCAGCCGGGCCTCGCCGACCGTGATGACCGAGCCGGTGACCAGCACCCCCGCGCCCGCGAACTCGCCCTCCTCCTCGGCCAGCGTGATCGCGGCCTCCAGGGCGTCCGGCAGCCGCGGCTCGACCTGGACGCGGTCCTCACCGAACACCTCGACGGCGACCGCGGCCAGTTCGTCCGTGTCCATCGCGCGATGGCTGGAGTTCTGGGTGATCACGACCTCGGCGAAGATCGGCTCGAAGGCCTCCAGGAGGCCCCGGACGTTCTTGTCGCCACTCGCCCCGACCACGCCGATCAGCCGGCTGAAGTCGAAGGCCTCGCCGACCGCCTCGGCGGTGGCGCGGGCGCCGGCCGGGTTGTGCGCGGCGTCCAGGACGACGGTGGGAGAGCGCCGTACGACTTCGAGCCGGCCCGGCGAAGTGACCGCCGCGAAGGCCTTGCGGACCGTGTCGATGGCGAGGGGCTCCGGGCGCTGGGAGCCGACACCGAAGAACGCCTCCACGGCGGCCAGCGCGACGGCCGCGTTGTGGGCCTGGTAGGGGCCATGCAGGGGGAGGTAGACCTGCTCGTACTCGCCGCCGAGGCCGCGCAGGGTGAGCAGTTGGCCGCCGACGGCGACCTGGCGGGCGACCACGCCGAACTCCAGGCCCTCGCGGGCCACCGTGGCGTCCACCTCGACGGCCTTCTTCAGCAGCACCTGGGCCGCGTCCACCGGCTGCTGGGCCATGATCACGGTGGCGTCCTGCTTGATGATCCCGGCCTTCTCGCCGGCGATCTCGGCGGTGGTCTCGCCGAGCCGGTCGGTGTGGTCGAGGTCGATGGGGGTGACGACGGCGACGTCACCGTCGATCACGTTGGTGGCGTCCCAGGAGCCGCCCATGCCGACCTCGACGACGGCGACGTCTACGGGGGCGTCCGCGAAGGCCGCGTACGCCATGCCGGTGAGCACCTCGAAGAAGGAGAGCCGGTACTCCTGCCGGGAGTCGACCATCTCGACGTACGGCTTGATGTCCTGGTACGTCTCGATGAACCGCTCGGCGTCGATCGGGGCGCCGTCGAGGCTGATGCGCTCGGTGATCGACTGCACGTGGGGGCTGGTGTAGCGGCCGGTGCGCAGGTCGAAGGCGCCGAGCAGGGCCTCGACCATGCGGGCGGTGGACGTCTTGCCGTTGGTGCCGGTGATGTGGATCGAGGGGTACGCCCGCTGGGGCTCGCCCAGCACGTCCATGAGGGCGGTGATCCGGGTGACCGACGGCTCCAGCTTGGTCTCGCCCCAGCGGGTGGCCAGCTCCGCCTCGACCTCACGCAGGGCCCGGTCGACCTCGGGGTCCTCGGGGCGGCCCGGGACGTCGGCCTGCGCCGAGCCGCCCTGGGTACGCAGGGTCCGGCTGCCGGCCTCGATCACCGCGAGATCGGGGTCGCGTTCCGTCTCGGCCTCGACGATGTCGTCGAAGTTCTCGTCGAAGCTGTCATGGGGGTCGCGCGGGGGCAGATCACTCACGGCACCAGTCTACGGAGCCCGGCACCGGCCCCGCGGCCCAGGAGGGCCCGGCGGGCCAGGAAGGCTCGCGGACTCGGCGGGCCCGGCGGCCCAGGAGGACTCGGCGAGCCCGGCGGGCCAGGAAGCCAGGAAGGCCCGGGCAGGCCCCGCAAGCCCCGCAAGCCCCGCAGGCTAGGCAGGCCCGGTGGGCTCGGTTGGCTCGGTGGTGGGCAGGGCCTGTTCGCACCAGATGGTCTTGCCGGCGGAGGTCTGCCGGGTGCCCCAGCGCTGGGTGAGCTGGGCGACCAGCAGCAGGCCCCGGCCGCCCTCGTCGAAGACCCGGGCCCGCCGCAGGTGGGGTGCGGTGCTGCTGCCGTCGGAGACCTCGCAGATCAGCATCGCGGTGTCCCGGATGAGCCGCAGCTGGATCGGGGAGCCGCCGTAGCGAATGGCGTTGGTGACCAGCTCGCTGACCACCAGTTCGGTGGTGAAGGACAGGTCCTCCAGCTGCCAGGCGCCGAGCTGGTCGGTGGTCAGGGTCCGGGCCCGGCCGACGTGCTCGGGGTCCGCGGGGACCTCCCAGGTGGCCACCCGGTCGCAGGGCAGGGCATGGGTGCGGGCGAGCAGCAGGGCGACGTCGTCGGCGGGCTCGCCGGTGCGCAGCGCGGCCACCACGCGGTCGCAGGTGGCCTCCAGCGGCTCCCCTGGCGTCGCCAGCGCCCGGCGGAGCCGCTCGAGGCCCTGGCTCAGGTCGAGGTTGCGGGAGTGCACCAGGCCGTTGCTGAACAGCGCGAGGGTGGTGCCTCCGGCGAGGTCCAGCTCGGTCGTCTCGAACGGCAGTCCGCCCAGCCCGAGCGGCGGTCCGGCCTGGCCCGGGGCCTTCTCCACCGCGCCCTGCGGGGTGATCACGAAGGGCAGCGGATGGCCGGCGCTGGCCAGGGAGCAGCGCCGCGAGATCGGGTCGTAGACGGCGTACAGGCAGGTCGAGCCGACCTCTCCGGCCGGTTCCGGGGCGCCGTCGTCGAGGTGGAGGACGAGGTCGTCGAGGTGGGTGAGGAGTTCCTCGGGCGGCAGGTCGACGTCGGCGAGGGTACGGACCGCCGTACGCAGCCGGCCCATGGTGGCCGAGGCCTGGATGCCGTGGCCGACGACGTCCCCGACGACCAGGGCGACCCGGGTGCCCGACAGCGGGATCACGTCGAGCCAGTCGCCGCCGACTCCGGCCCGGGTGCCGGTCGGCAGGTAGCGGTAGGCGATGTCGACGGTCGGGCGGGCGGGCAGGTCGTGCGGCAGCAGGCTGTGCTGGAGGGCCAGCGCGGTCTCGCGCTCCCGGGTGTAGCGCCGCGCGTTGTCGATGGCGGCCGCGGTCTTCGCGGCCAGTTCCTCGGCGTCGGACAGGTCGTCCTTCTCGAACGGCGGGGAGTGCCGGGTCCGCCAGAAGGCGATCACCCCCAGCGGGATGCCCTGCGCCGACAGTGGCGCGGTGATCAGCGAGCCCATGCCGTAGGCGAGCAGCCGGTCCGCGCACCGGCTGTCGGTGGCCCATCCCGCCGGAGCGGCGCGCAGGTCGGAGTGGAGGGCCGGGCCGGTGCCGGGGACGGACCGGCAGGGTGCGGCCGGTGCGCCGACCGGGGCCAGCGGCGACTCGTCGCGGATGCCGCCCCGGGCGACCCGCTGCAGGCCCGCGCCGTCGTCGTTCGCGGGCTCCCCGCCGGTCAGGACGGCTGCCGCCAGGTCGACGGTGACGTGGTCGGCGAAGCGGGGGACCGCGACCCGGACGAGTTCGTCGGCGGTCCGCCGCACATCGAGGGTGGTGCCCACGGCCGTACCGGCGTCGTAGAGCAGTCTGAGCCGGCGGTGGCTCTTCTCCAGGGAGGCGGCCATGCTGTTGAACGCCGTCTCCAGCTGCCCGATCTCCCGTCTGCCGGAGGGCGGCACCCGTGCGCTGAGATCACCGGCGGCGAGCCGGGTCGCGGTGACGGCCATCCTGCGCACCGGCCAGACGATCACTCGGGTCACATAGGCGCCGTAGCCGACGATCAGCAGGACCGCCCCGGCGACACCGACGGATGCCGCGAAGGTCAGCCGGTCCATCCGGTGCTCGAGGGCGTGCTCGCGCTTGTCGATGACGACGCGTTCGTCGCCGAGGTAGTTGCCGAGCTGGCCGCGGAGCGCCTCGACGCGCTGCCTGCCCTCCCGCGTGCGGGTACTGCTGCTCGCATCGGGATCACCGCGCCGGGCCGCGTCGACGAGCGGGATCGAGTAGTCGTGGATGAAGGACTGCCCGGATTCCCGGATCTGCCGGGCGAGCCGCCGCTGGGAGGAGGAGGGGCTCATGTCCACGAGCCGCTGCGCCTGCACGGGGAACGCGGCCCGTCCCGCCCGCCACGGCTTGAGGAACTCGTCCTGCCGAGTGATGACGTAGCTCAGCTGACCGCCCTCCATGTCGAGCACGGCCTTCTGGACCGCCGTGGCCTGGTCCAGTGCCGGCCGGCCGCCGCGAGCGGTCAGCAGGGAGCCGCGCGCGTCCTGGATCGCCCACAGCAGCATCAGGAAGACGAGCCCGATGAGCACGGCGAGCAGGGCGCCCGTGACAGCCGTCAGGGGAACCAGTCCCCTGTGCGGAGGTGTCCTCGTCCGGCCCCTGCGCAGCATGCGGGCGTTCCCTCCGCCACGAAGCATCAAAACAGAACAATCAGGTCATGTTCCTACTTTTGGATTGTAGGGCGGTGGCCGGTCCGCGCTTGATGACGGAAGAAATACGCGCAGGCGCCCGGCGGCCCGGGGAACGGGCTGCCGGACGCCTGCGGAGACGTGCGGGGACGTGCGGGTCAGGCCTGCGGAAGGCGGTCCAGCTGGGTCTGGATGCGGGCGATGTCCTCGTCCGCCTTGGCCAGCCGGCCGCGGATCTTGTCCACCACGTTGTCCGGGGCCTTCGCCAGGAACGCCTCGTTGCCCAGCTTCGCCGTCGCCTGGGCCTTCTCCTTCTCGGCGGCCGCGAGGTCCTTGGCGAGGCGCTTGCGCTCCGCCGCCACGTCGATCGTGCCGGAGAGGTCGAGGGCGACCGTGGCGCCGGCGACCGGGAGGGTGGCCGTGGCCGCGAAGGCGTCGCCCTCCGGCTGGAGGCGCAGCAGCTGGCGGATGGCCGCCTCGTGCGGGGCGAGCGCCGTGCCGTCGAGGGTGAGGCGGGCCGGGACCCGCTGACCAGGCTGCAGGCCCTGGTCGGCGCGGAAGCGGCGGACCTCGGTGATGACGGACTGGAGGCTCTCGATCTCCCGCTCGGCCGCGTCGTCGCGGAAGCCGCTGTCGGACGGCCAGTCAGCGATGACGACCGACTCGCCGCCGGTCAGCGTCGTCCACAGGGTGTCCGTGACGAAGGGGACCACCGGGTGGAGCAGCTTCAGGGTGACGTCGAGGACCTCACCGAGGACCCGCTGGGAGACCTCGGCGCCCCGGCCGCCGGCCTGGAACGTCGTCTTCGACAGTTCGACGTACCAGTCGAAGACCTCGTCCCACGCGAAGTGGTAGAGGCAGTCGGACAGCTTCGCGAACTGGAAGTCGTCGTAGAACGCGTCGACTTCGGCGACCGTCTTGTTGAGGCGGGACAGGATCCAGCGGTCCGTCGCCGACATCTCGGACGCGTCCGGCAGCGGGCCCTCGACGGTCGCGCCGTTCATCAGGGCGAAGCGGGTCGCGTTCCAGATCTTGTTGGCGAAGTTGCGGGAGGCCTGGACCCAGTCCTCGCCGATCGGGACGTCGGTGCCCGGGTTGGCGCCGCGGGCCAGGGTGAAGCGGACGGCGTCGGAGCCGTACTTGTCCATCCAGTCCAGCGGGTCGACGACGTTGCCGAAGGACTTCGACATCTTCTTGCCGCGCTCGTCACGGACCAGGCCGGTCAGCGCGATGGTGCGGAAGGGGACCTCGCCGTCCATCGCGTAGAGACCGAACATCATCATCCGGGCGACCCAGAAGAAGATGATGTCGTGGCCGGTCAGCAGGACGTCGGTCGGGTAGAACTTCCGCAGGTCCGCGGTCTGTTCGGGCCAGCCGAGGGTGGAGAACGGCCACAGGCCCGAGGAGAACCAGGTGTCCAGGACGTCGGTGTCCTGCTTCCAGCCCTCCGCCTCGGTGCCGGGCGGCTGCTCGTCGGGGCCGACGCAGACGACCTCGCCGTCGGGGCCGTACCAGACCGGGATCCGGTGGCCCCACCACAGCTGGCGCGAGATGCACCAGTCGTGCATGTTGTCGACCCAGTCGAAGTAGCGCTTCGACATGTCCTCGGGGTGGATCTTGACCCGCCCGTCGCGGACCGCGTCACCGGCCGCCTTCGCCAGCGGGCCGACCTTGACCCACCACTGCATGGACAGCCGCGGCTCGATGGTCGTGCTGCAGCGCGAGCAGTGGCCGACGCTGTGGACGTACGGCCGCTTCTCGGCGACGATCCGGCCCTGCGAACGCAGCGCCGCGACGATCGCGGAACGCGCCTCGAAGCGGTCCAGGCCCTCGAAGGGACCGTGGACCGTGATGACGGCCCGCTCGTCCATCACGGTGATGGACTCGAGGTTGTGCCGCTGGCCGATCGCGAAGTCGTTCGGGTCGTGGGCCGGGGTGACCTTGACGGCACCCGTGCCGAACTCCGGGTCGACGTGCGTGTCGGCGACGACGGGGATCGTACGGTCCGTCAGCGGGAGCTTGATGCGCTTGCCGACCAGGTGCCGGTACCGCTCGTCGTCCGGGTGGACGGCGACGGCCGTGTCACCGAGCATCGTCTCCGCGCGGGTGGTGGCGACGACCAGCGTCTCGTCGCCCTCGCCGTACTTGATGGAGACCAGCTCGCCGTCGTCCTCCTGGTACTCCACCTCGATGTCCGAGATGGCCGTCAGACAGCGCGGGCACCAGTTGATGATCCGCTCGGCGCGGTAGATCAGCTCGTCTTCGTAGAGCTTCTTGAAGATGGTCTGGACGGCCTTGGACAGGCCCTCGTCCATGGTGAAGCGCTCACGGTCCCAGTCGACTCCGTCGCCGAGCCGGCGCATCTGGCCGAGGATCTTGCCGCCGTACTCTTCCTTCCACTGCCAGACGCGCTCGACGAACTCCTCGCGGCCGAGGTCCTGGCGGGACTTGCCCTCCTCGGCGAGCTGCTGTTCGACCTTGTTCTGGGTGGCGATACCGGCGTGGTCCATGCCGGGCAGCCAGAGCGCCTCGAAGCCCTGCATGCGCTTGCGGCGGGTCAGCGCGTCCATCAGCGTGTGCTGGAAGGCGTGGCCCAGGTGCAGGGAGCCGGTGACGTTCGGCGGCGGGATGACGATGGTGTACGCGGGCTTGTCGCTCTTGGCGTCGGCCGCGAAGTAACCCCGCTCTACCCAACGCTCGTACAGCGGCCCCTCTACGTCGGCCGGCGCGTACTGGGTCGGCAGTTCGGTGCTGGGCGCTGTGGGCTGCTGCTGAGCGTTCTCGGTCACGGGGCTCAGTTTAGAGGTGTCACGGGCCAGTCCCGAAACGCGTTTGTTCTGTAACGGTGAGCACCCTCGTGCCATGAGTCCCCGGTGGCTGAGCCAGGATGTCAGGAACACATAAGCATCTGGAGGGGAACCCAGAGATGAGCTACAACCAGCCGGGCCCGTACGGGGGGCCGCCGCAGCAGCCGGGACCGTACGGACAGCAGCCGGGTCCGTACGGCCAGCCGCCGCAGGCGCCCCAGCCCGGCTACGGCTACCCTCAGCAGGCCCCGCCGCAGCCGCCGCAGCCGGGCTACGGCTACCCGCCCCAGGGCGTCCCTCCCGTCCCGCCGCAGCAGAACCCGTACGGTCAGCAGCAGCCGCCCTACGGCCAGCCCCCGTACGGCCAGCAGCCCTACGGCGTTCCGCAGCCGCCGGCTCCGGGCGGCCGGAAGAAGACGGGCCTGGTCATCGGCGCGGTGGCGGTGGTGGCGGCCGTGGCGGTGGGCGCGTACTTCGTGCTCGCCGGGGGCGGGAGCGGCGGGCTCAAGGACGACGGGCCGCACAAGCTCACCGCGCCGGCCTCGCTGCTGTCCGCCAAGTACAAGCGGGTGGGCGACCCCAGCGAGGAGAAGGCGAGTTCGAGCGACGCCAAGGACTTCGCCAAGTCCGGTGTCACCGACGCCACTTCGGTCACCGCGATCTACTCGACCGTCGACCTGGAGTCCCTCGACGCCACCGACCCGACGGATCTGGCGAAGGCGCAGACCGCCGAGAACCTCACCCTGTTCGGGGTCTACGGCTCGGTGAAGGACCCGCAGGCCGCGCTGGACGCCACCTTCGCGCAGATGAAGAAGGAGGGCACCTCCGACGACGACAGCGTCAAGCTGGTCGGCGACGCGCAGTCGGTGTCCCCCGACGGGCTGGACGGCGCGGTGATGAAGTGCCAGCAGGCGCAGGGCAAGAGCCAGCTCACCGGCAAGCAGCAGACGGCGTACCTCTGCATCTGGGCGGACTACAGCACGATCGGCATGGTGGAGCCGACGGCGGGTGTGAAGACGTACAGCGTCGACGAGTCGGCGAAGCTCGCCGCCGATGTCCGCGCGCAGGCGCGCGTGGCCAAGTAGACCTGTAGGACGTGTGAACGGTGCGAACGCCGAAGCGCCGGGCTCCTCCGAGGAGGGCCCGGCGCTTCGGCGTTGACGTGGTTACGCCGACTTCTGCTCGCCCGATCCCCGGCCGCGCGCGTCGCGCGGGATCAGGGTCGGGTTGACGTTGGAGTGGACGACGTCGGCCGTGATGACCACGCGGGCCACGTCCTTGCGGGACGGCACCTCGTACATCACGGACATGAGGACTTCCTCCATGATGGCGCGCAGGCCGCGCGCGCCGGTCTGGCGGAGGATGGCCTGGTCGGCGATGGCCTCCAGGGCCTCGCGCTCGAAGTCCAGCTCCACGCCGTCGAGTTCGAAGAGACGCTGGTACTGCTTCACCAGCGCGTTGCGCGGCTCGATCAGGATCTGGAGCAGGGCCTCGCGGTCCAGGTTGTGGACCGAGGTGATGACGGGCAGCCGGCCGATGAACTCGGGGATCATGCCGAACTTCACCAGGTCCTCGGGCATGACGTCCTCGAACTGGTCCTTGGACTGCAGCTCGCGCTTGGAGCGGATGGTCGCGCCGAAGCCGATGCCCTTGGCACCCGCCCGGGACTCGATGATCTTCTCCAGGCCCGCGAACGCACCGCCCACGATGAACAGCACGTTCGTCGTGTCGATCTGGATGAACTCCTGGTGCGGGTGCTTGCGGCCGCCCTGCGGCGGGACGGAGGCCGTGGTGCCCTCGAGGATCTTCAGCAGCGCCTGCTGGACACCCTCACCGGAGACGTCCCGCGTGATCGACGGATTTTCACTCTTCCGCGCGACCTTGTCGATCTCGTCGATGTAGATGATCCCGGTCTCGGCCTTCTTGACGTCGTAGTCGGCCGCCTGGATCAGCTTGAGGAGGATGTTCTCGACGTCCTCGCCCACATAGCCGGCCTCCGTCAGCGCGGTCGCGTCGGCGATCGCGAACGGGACGTTCAGCATGCGGGCCAGGGTCTGCGCCAGGAGCGTCTTGCCGGAGCCCGTGGGGCCCAGCAGCAGGATGTTGGACTTCGCCAACTCGATGGCGTCCTCGCGGCTTTGGCCGCCGCCGTTCTCACCGGCCTGGACCCGCTTGTAGTGGTTGTACACCGCGACCGAGAGGGCCTTCTTGGCGGGCTCCTGTCCGACCACGTAGCCCTCCAGGAACTCGTAGATCTCGCGGGGCTTGGGGAGTTCCTCCCAGCGCACCTCGCTCGTCTCGGCGAGTTCCTCCTCGATGATCTCGTTGCAGAGGTCGATGCACTCGTCGCAGATGTACACACCGGGCCCTGCGATGAGCTTCTTGACCTGCTTCTGGCTCTTGCCGCAGAACGAGCACTTGAGCAGATCGCCGCCGTCACCGATGCGTGCCACGGTGTGCTTCCCCTTCGCCTGGGAGACGCCTGGACTCTTTCGAATCCAGCGGCTCCTGGTGCTGCCTTATGTCGACGGTACCTTGCCGGGCCCCCCGTACGGGCCCCCCTTGGCACGGTTCACTTTGACGTGCACGTTACCGAGCCCACGGTCAAACCGGGCCAAGGGCGGCAGAGACTACATCCTCTGTCAGCGGACGTCAGCGTTGTTCATCTTCCGGGTGGAGATGATCTGGTCCACGATGCCGTACTCCAGCGCTTCCTCGGCCGTGAGGATCTTGTCGCGCTCGATGTCCTCGCGGATCTTCTCGATCGGCCGGTTGGTGTGCTTGGCCAGCATGTCCTCCAGCTGCTCGCGCATCCGGGTGAACTCGTTGGCGATGATCTCCAGGTCGGAGAGCTGGCCGCGGCCGGTGGAACCGGCCGGCTGGTGGATCAGCACGCGCGAGTTCGGCAGCGCCATGCGCTTGCCGGGCGTGCCGGCGGCCAGCAGGATGGCCGCGGCGGAGGCCGCCTGGCCCATGCAGACCGTCTGGATGTCCGGCTTCACGAACTGCATCGTGTCGTAGATCGCCGTGAGGGCGGTCATGTCGCCGCCCGGGCTGTTGATGTAGATCGAGATGTCCCGGTCGGGGTCCATCGACTCCAGGCACAGCAGCTGCGCCATGACGTCGTTGGCGGAGGCGTCGTCGATCTGGACGCCGAGGAAGATCACGCGCTCCTCGAAGAGCTTCGCGTACGGGTCGTACTCGCGGATGCCCTGCGAGGTGCGCTCCACGAAGCGCGGGATGACGTAGCGGGCGTCGGGCCGGGGACCGTCGTAACGGGCGTCGGCGGCGCCGGGGAAGTTGCTCATGAGGGTGTTCACCGTCCTGGTGGCGTTCGGGGGGCTGGAGTCTCGGCGGAGCGTGGCGTCGCCGCGCTCAGACGGCGCCGGTGCCGCCGCCTCCCGGAACACCGGAGGCATGCGTGATGATCCCGTCAATGAGACCGTACTCCTTGGCCTCTGCCGGGGTGAACCAGCGGTCGCGGTCGCCGTCGCGGACGATCGTCTCGACGGTCTGGCCGGAGTGCAGGGCGGTCAGCTCGGACATGGTCTTCTTGGTGCGCAGCAGGTACTGGGCCTGGATCTTGATGTCCGAGACCGTACCGCCCAGGCCCGCGGAGCCCTGGTGCATCATGATGTCCGTGTGCGGCAGGGCGAAGCGCTTGCCGGCGGTGCCGCCGGTGAGCAGGAACTGGCCCATCGAGGCCGCCATGCCCATGGCGATGGTGACCACGTCGTTCGGGATGAACTGCATGGTGTCGTAGATCGCCATGCCGGCCGTCACCGAGCCGCCGGGGCTGTTGATGTAGAGGAAGATGTCCTTGTTGGGCTCGGCCGCGAGCAGCAGCAGCTGCGCGGTGATCTTGTTCGCGATGTCGTCGTCGACCTGCTGGCCGAGGAAGATGATCCGCTCGCCGAGCAGCCGGTTGTAGACCTGGTCGCCGAGGCCACCACCGATGGAAGGCTCGCCGGCGGCGGAGGGCATCAGATTCGTCACGTATCCACCTGCTCGTCTTACGACGGCGCCGGGCCGTCTCACGTTTCCGTAGCCGGGGGCTTGGCTGCCCTCGTACTCATGGACCCTAACGCGATGGTCCCTTCGGGGAATCCCGGTAACAGGGCTGTTCGCCGGGGGCGTAGCGCGGTTGCCTCCGGCGGAAGGGCCGTTGTCAACCGGCCGTGACCGTAGCGGGAGGTGGGCGCGTGCGGCGCCATCGTGGCTTGTCGCGCAGTTCCCCGCGCCCCCAGGCGGCGGCTGCGCCGCCTTCGGGGGCGCTACCCCCCGGGGCGTATGACAAAGGGGCCCCCGGGATGGTCCCAGGAGCCCCTGTATGCCGTTAACGGGCGCCGTGGGCTCAGCCCTCGGACTTCTCCTCGTCGGCGGCGTCCGTGGACTCGGCGGCGGCCTCGGCGGCCTCCGTCGCGTCCTCGTCCTCGTCGTCCAGGTCGACGAGCTCGCCGTTGGTGTCCTTCACCGTGGCGGCCTCGACCACGACGGCCAGGGCCTTGCCGCGGGCGACCTCGCCGACCAGGAGCGGAACCTGGCCGCCCTCGACGACGGCCTGGGCGAACTGGTCGGGGGACATGCCGGAGGAGGCCGCGCGCCGCATGAGGTGCTCGGTGAGCTCCTCCTGGTTGACGTTCAGCTTCTCGACCTTGACCAGCTCGTCGAGGACGAACTGGGTCTTGATGCCCTTGACCGCGGCTTCCTTGGTCTCGGCCTCGAACTCCTCGGCGGTCTTGCCCTGGATCTCGAGGTACTTCTCCAGGTCGAGGCCCATCTGGCCGAGCTGGTGGTGCTCCAGGTTGTGCTTGCGGGTGTTGATCTCGTCCTCGAGCAGCTTCTCGGGGACGGGCACCTCGACGAGCTCCAGGAGCTTCTCCAGGACGCGCTCCTGGGCCTGGGTGGCCTGGTCGTACGTCTTCATGTCGGCCAGGCGCTTGCGGCTGTCGGCCTTCAGCTCGTCCAGGGTGTCGAACTCGGAGGCGAGCTGCGCGAACTCGTCGTCCAGCTCGGGGAGTTCGCGGGCGGCGACCTGGGTGACCTTGACGGTGACCTCGGCCTCCTGGCCGGCCGCCGAGCCGCCCTTGAGCTCGGAGGTGAAGGTGGCCTCGCCACCGGCCTCCAGGCCCTTCACGGCGTCGTCGATGCCGTCCAGCAGCTCGCCGGAGCCGATGGTGTAGGACACGCCGTCGGCGATGCCGTCCTCGAGCACCTCGCCGTCGACCTTGGCCACCAGGTCGATGGTGACGACGTCGCCGTCCTCGGCGGCCCGCTCGACCGGGGAGGTGGAGGCGAAGCGCTCGCGGAGCTGCTCCACGGACTTCTCGATGTCCTCGTCCGTCACCTCGACGGCGTCGACCTCGACCTCGATACCGGAGTAGTCCGGGATCTCCAGGGCGGGGCGGATGTCGACCTCGGCGGTGAAGTTCAGCGTCTCGCCGTCCTTCAGCTCGGTGATGTCGACCTCGGGCTGGCCCAGCGGGTTGAGCTCGGCCTCGTTGACCGCCTCGGTGTAGAACTTCGGGAGCGCGTCGTTGACGGCCTCCTCCAGCACCGCACCGCGGCCGAACCGCTGGTCGATGACGCGGGCCGGGATCTTGCCCTTACGGAAGCCCTTCACCGTGACCTGCTGGTTGATCTTCTTGTACGCCGCGTCGAGGCTGTCCTTGAGCTCCTCGAAGGGCACCTCGACAGTGAGCCGAACCCGAGTCGGGTTCAGGGTCTCCACGGCGCTCTTCACGGTTCGGTCTCCTTGTGGCTGACTGCTTGGGTTCTGCCGGGACCAGAGAGGCCCGGCGGAGTTTCGCCGCCCGGAGGAGTTCGTAAGCCGCCGAGTGGGGGCCGGGACACGCGGGCGCGCAGCTTGCATAGTAACCGCAGCCGCTCAGCGCCCCAAAAGGCGATCAAGACGGACGCCGTCATTCGATGGTCGGGGTGGCGGGATTTGAACCCACGGCCTTCCGCTCCCAAAGCGGACGCGCTACCAAGCTGCGCCACACCCCGTTTCGGTGCGACACGTAGGGTACATGCCCGGGCCGCCCGCGTCGGCCGCTTTGTTCACCCGCGTCGGCATCACATCCATGCAGACCAACACGTTGGCCTACGCGGCGGACGACCCGCTACGATGCCTTCTGTGCCGCGGTCACGGACCTGCGGCGCGTGTTGTGCGGGCGTAGCTCAATGGTAGAGCCCCAGTCTTCCAAACTGGCTACGCGGGTTCGATTCCCGTCGCCCGCTCTGCGTGGCGAAGGCCCAGGTGAGAGGTTCCGACCTCGTCGCCTGGGCCTTCGGCGCATCCGGGGCCGGGCCACCGCTCGCCGGCGCGGGTCCGACACGCCGACCGCACGGACGGAGCGGACGCCGTACAGGGCGTACGGAATCTACGTCTCGTGCTCTTTTGCCCACAGATCGCGTCCGCCGATCGCGCCCACGGATCGTGTCCGCCGATCGTGTCCACGGATCGCGCTCCGTCGCGCGGGCGTGCGCTCGCGCGCGCCCGCGCGATCAGAAGTTGATCGAGTTGATGGTCTGCGCTATCGAGTCGAGGAAGCGCTGGATCGAGGGGGCCATCCCGGTCGACGCGAGGAAGAAGCCGAAAAGGACGGCGACGATCGCGGGGCCGGCCTTGATGTTCCCCCCTCTGATCAGCACTACCAGGATGATCGCCAACAGCAGCACCACAGACAGTGAAATGGCCACAACTGATCACGCCCTCGGTCGGTTCCGCTCTCCCGGCCCGGGGGTACTGCCCCGCACCCCCGCCAGAACCATCGTGCCACCAACCCGGCCGCACTATGCGGCCCGTGACACAACGTCGACAACTCACCGCCCACCGGCCCCCGCCCGCACAGTAATTCGACGCCCCACCCAGCCGTAGATCCAAGGCAATTGACCAACTTGGTTTCGGTGTCCACACAACGCCTGCGCAGCCAATTCGAATTGTTGACACAGACACCACAAGGCAGGGTCACACGCAGTCGTTATGCACCAATTAGTCAGGATGAATAGGGACATCGCGGGTATAAGTGCCCCATGAAACCGCATGGACATAGGAGTCGACCCGGGTAAATAGACCGGCGGTTCACAAGTGATCACGGAAGATATCCAGCATTCACGTCGGCGGTTTTACGAAATCCCACAGGCGACGCTAGGGTGCCTCAGATGTTTGCCGCCGCCACGTCCCCCGGCCAGAACCCAGCACCGCGTCCCCCGGCCCGGCCGCCGGCGGACAGACAGCGCGACGCGTTCTTCGACAACGCCAAGTACCTGGCGATCGTGCTCGTCGCGATGGGTCACTCCTGGGAGCCGCTGAAGGGCGACAGCCGCGTCCTGGAAGCGCTGTACTGCGTCGTGTACGCCTTCCACATGCCGGCCTTCATCATCATCTCCGGCTACTTCTCCCGGAATTTCGACATGCGCCCGGACCGGCTGAAGCGGCTGGTCACCGGTGTCGTCGTGCCGTACGTCCTGTTCGAGACCGCCTATTCACTGTTCGAGCGGTACGTCGACCACTCCCCCGGCCAGGACATCAGCCTGCTCGACCCCTGGTACCTGACCTGGTTCCTGTGCGCGCTGTTCGTCTGGCGGCTGACCACACCGATCTGGCGGGCGGTCCGGCACCCGCTGCCCGTCGCCTTCGCCATCGCGATGCTGGCGTCCGTGTCCCCCAGCATCGGTGACGACCTGGACCTCCAGCGGGTCCTGCAGTTCCTGCCGTACTTCGTGCTCGGCCTGTGCCTGCGGCCCGAGCACTTCCGGCTGGTACGCCGGTGGCCGGTGCGGATCGCCGCGGTACCGGTGTTCGCGGTCGCGCTGGTGTTCTCCTGGTGGTCGGTGCCGCGGATGAACACCGCGTGGTTCTACCACCGCGACGCCGCGCAGGAGCTGGGTGTGCCGTGGTGGTGCGGGCCGGTGATGGTGCTCGCGATGTTCGGCTGCTCGATGGTGCTGACGGCCGGCTTCCTGTCCTGGGTACCGGGCCGGCGGATGTGGTTCACGGCACTGGGCGCGGGCACGCTGTACGGCTATCTGCTGCACGGTTTCGTCGTGAAGTACGCCGACCACGCGGGCTGGTTCGACCCGCGCTGGCTGCACCGCCCGCTCGGCGAGATCTTCGTCACCGCACTCGCCGGAGCCGTTGTCACGCTGCTGTGCTCCCGGCCCGTCCAGCGGGTGTTCCGGTTCGCCATGGAGCCGCGGATGGCCTGGGCGTTCCGGCAGGACGCGGCGGAACTGGCGCGGGGGCGGCAGAGCAAGGAAGGCCGGGAGATGGCCAACGTGTGATTCCGCCTACGCGGGCAGACCGAGGAGGGCGCGCATCCTGGCGTACTTCTCGGTCAGCCGTTTCCGGGTGTCCTCGTCGAGTACGGCGAGCCGGCCGGGGTCGGCGTTGTGCGCGAGGTCGGCCTGTTTGACGAGGAGCGCGCCCGGGGTGTCGAGGATGCGGCGGGCGTACGCCTCGGGGGCCTCGCCGGGGTGTTTGGTGACGGCGAGGACGATGGCCCTGGTGCGGGCGGTGAGAGGGGCCGCCGCCAGCCGGTCCGCCGTGAGGGCGTGGTCCTCGACCGCGTCGTGCAGCCAGGCGGCGGCGATCTGCTCCGGGTCACCGCCGCGGACGCGGACGCCTTCGGCGACGGCGGCGAGGTGCTCGGCGTAGGGGCGGCCGGCCTTGTCGGTCTGCGTGGCGTGCGCGGCCCGGGCGAGCGCCTCCACTTCGGGAAGGGAGAGCGGGGTCGGGGTCACGGTGCGAGTATCCCGTGGCGGGGGTGGGGACGCTTACCGGCGGCGGCCGGGTGCCGCCGCGCCCGCCCGTGCCGCCCTGCGGCACGCCTGCCCGCAGCCGGGTGGCCGGGACGGACGGCTGGGCAGCGCCCCGTGAGCCGCCGACGGTCCGCGGCCGCACCCCGGTCCGCGCTCATCTCACCGCCTCCCGGCAGATCAGGAGCAGCGCGCGGTCGTCGTTCACGTCCCTCGCCACCGCCTCGATCAGGTGCCACGCCGCCCCGTGGAAGCCGCCGGCGACATAGCGGTCGGCCTCTCCCGTGAGGCGGTCGATGCCCTCCACGATGTCCCGGTCCGACGTCTCCACCAGGCCGTCCGTGAAGAGCATCAGGACGTCACCCGGGCGCAGCGAGCCCTTGACCGAGTCGAACTGCGCGCCGTCGTAGACGCCAAGGAGCGGCCCTTCCGCGGCCTTCTCCTCCCAGCGGCCGCTGCCCGCGCTGAGCTGGAGGCCCGGGGGGTGGCCGGCGGAGTAGAGCTCGTAGTCGCCGGAGTCCAGGTCGAGGACCAGGTGGATCGAGGTGGCGAAGCCCTCGTCCCAGTCCTGGCGGAGGAGGTATCCGTTGGCGGCGGTGAGGAAGGCGTGCGGGGGCAGGGACCCCAGCAGGCCGCCGAACGCGCCGGACAGCAGCAGGGCGCGGGACGCCGCGTCCATGCCCTTGCCGGAGACGTCCGTGAGGACGACCTCCATCGTGCGCCCGTTGTTCGTGCGGGCCGCGACCACGAAGTCGCCGGAGAAGGACTGCCCGCCGGCCGGCCGCAGGGCCATCTCGCGGTGCCAGCCCGGCGGCAGCTTCGGCAGCTTGCTCTGCACCCGGATACGTTCGCGCAGGTCGAAGAGCATGGTGCCGCCGCGCCGCCAGGGCACGCCGACCCGGCTGCGGAACTGGGCGGTGAGGAGGCCGAAGAAACCGCAGGCGGCGACGACGAGGACCACGCCCGGGGTGACCCGGGAGGGGCCCTCCGTGTAGGGGCCGAGCCGTACCGACTCCACGATCAGCGCCGTGGCCGCCGCCGCGTACAGGCCGAGCAGGCTCGCCGGGCGCAGCAGCAGGCCGCCCGCGATGATCGGCAGGACCAGGGAGGCCGGGGAGAACCACACCGAGTTGGCGAGGGTCATGGCCGCCAGTACCGGGACGGTCAGCAGGAGTCCGACGAGCGCGATCCAGTCAGATCCGTCGCCGCGGAAGTAGTCCACGGCGCTTCTGCGCAGCCCGACGCGGGCCCGGTGCCACTGCATCTTCCACCGGGCCGTGAACGTCTCGGCCTTCCCGCGCCGCTCTCCGTCTACTGCCATTAGTTCGGGACCCTATCCATCGGACCAGCTGCTTGGCACGGGAGGTCCCACTTGTCCCCCGTCCGAGGTTCACCTTCGAGTGCGACTTCACAGTGAACTTCACCGGAAGCCCCCGCGTCGCCGTCCGGGAGAAATTCGCTGGCTCGTCCCGCATTGCCCCTGGTAGGCATGGCGTATGGCGACCGACCGTGCGACCGAGTTGAAGGTGCTGCGTGCCGAGGAGTTCGACGGGTGGTGGGACCACCTGATCCGGGCCTTCGGGGCCGGTCCGGCGTCGGCCGAGGAGCGCGAGCTGGACCGCTCCCTCACGGAGTTCGAGCGTTCGCTGGCCGCCTGGGACGGGACCGAACTCGTCGGGACGGGCGGGGCGTTCAGCTTCCGGATGACCGTGCCGGGCGGCGCCGTGCTGCCCGTGGCCGGCGTCACCATGGTGAGCGTGTCCGCGACGCACCGGCGGCGCGGGGTGCTGACCGCGATGATGCGGCGCCAGCTGGACGACGTACGGGAGCGGGGCGAGGTGCTCGCCGCGCTGACCGCCTCCGAGCCGGCGATCTACGGCCGCTTCGGGTACGACACCGCGACCCAGCAGCTGCAGGCCGAGATCGACACGAGCCGGGTGACGCTGGCCGTGCCGGCCGGCACCGACGACGTACGGCTGCGCTACGCCAGGCCGGCCGACGTGCTCGACGCGTGCGAGGCGGTGTACGCGGAGCTGGTGCCGCTGCGGCCCGGGATGCTGGCCCGGCAGCCCGGCTGGGAGCGGGTGGCCTTGGTGGACCCGGAGAGCGACCGGGACGGGGCGTCGGCACTGCAGTGCGTGGTCGCCGAGCGGGACGGGCGGGTCACCGGGTACGCCCGGTTCCGTACGAAGCTGGGCTGGTCGCCGAGCGGGCACGACGGCACGGTGGCGTTGCAGGACCTGGCCGCGGTGGACGCGGCGAGCGACGCGGCGCTGTGGCGGTTCCTGTTCGGCATCGACCTGATGTCGAAGCTGACGCTGCGGGGGCGGCCGGTCGACGACGCCTGGCAGTACCTGGTCTCCGACATCCGGCGCTGTCTGACGCGGGTGCGGGACATGGGGTACCTCCGTCTCGTCGACGTCGGCAGGGCGCTCGCGGCGCGGACCTATCAGGCGCCGGTGGACTTGGTGCTGGAGGTGGCGGACGCCTTCTGCCCCTGGAACGAGGGGCGTTGGCGGCTGACCGGCGACGCCAAGGGCGCGTCCTGCGAACGTACGACGGACACGGCCGAACTCGCCCTGTCCGTACGGGAGCTGGCGGCGGCGTACCTCGGTGGCGTGTCCCTGGTGTCGCTGGCCCGGGCGGGCCGGGTGCGGGAGCTGCGGCCGGGGGCGCTCGCGGAGGCGTCGACGGCGTTCGGGTCGGCGACGCTGCCGTGGCTGCCGCACGGTTTCTAGTGCGCCCTCCGGTGCGTGCCGCTCAGCGGTTCTGGCAGCGGGGACACCAGAAGAGGTTGCGGGCGGCGAGGTCCGCGGTACGGATCTCGGTGCCGCAGAGGTGGCAGGGCAGGGCGGCCCGGCGGTAGACGTACACCTCGCCGCCGTGGTCGTCGACGCGCGGCGGGCGGCCCATCGCCTCCGGGGTGTGCTCGGGGCGGACGGTGTCGATGCGGTTGTTCCGCACGCCTTCCCGCATGAGCCCGACGAGATCGGCCCAGACGGCGTCCCACTCGGCCGGGCCGATCTCCTTTCCGGCGCGGTAGGGATCGATTCCGTGCCGGAACAGCACCTCGGCGCGGTAGACGTTGCCGACCCCGGCGATGATCTTCTGATCCATCAGCAGCGCGGCGACGGTCGTACGGCTGCGGGAGATCTTCCGGTACGCGACGCTCGGATCGGCGTCGGCACGGAGCGGATCCGGGCCGAGCCGGGCGTGTACGGCGTTCTTCTCCGCGTCGGTGATCAGGGCGCAGGTGGTGGGGCCGCGCAGGTCGACGTACGAGGTGGCGTCGGCGAGGCGGAGCCGGACGGTGTCGGTGGCCGGGGGCGCGGGGGCGTCGCCGAAGGTGACCTTGCCGAAGAGGCCGAGGTGGATGTGGACCCAGTCGCTGTCGCGGAAGCCGAGGAAGAGGTGCTTGCCGTGTGCTTCGGTACGGGTGAGGGGGGCGCCGTCGATCAGTTGGGCGGCGTCGGAGAACTTGCCCTGCGGGCTGCTGACCCGTACGGGTCCGGTGAGCCGACGGTAGTCCAGCGCGAGCCGGTGGATCGTGTGCCCTTCCGGCACGAAAGCCATTCCTTTCCCACCCACCCACCCGACTCGCTCAGTGAACGAGGAGAACGTCGAGGAGGCGGGAGATCCCGAGGAGACGGAGAACGCCCCGCCCAACACGCCGGGAGGAGCGCGCCGTGAGGGGCGTGGGGAACTGCGCGGTCAGCCCCCGCCGGGCCGCGGGCATGGGACCGCGGCCCACCCCCGGCCTCGCCTCCGGGCGTGCCGAGCCGGGGTGGGCGGGGGGAATGTCACGGCTGGGGGTGGTGCGGCGGGATGGGCGGGAGGGTGCCCGTCGTCTCGTACTCCGTCAGCATGTCGATGCGGCGGACATGGCGCTCACCCTGCGAGAACGGCGTGTTCAGGAAGGTCTCGACGAACTTCGTCGCCTCCTCCTGCGTGTGCATCCGCGCCCCCACCGCGACGACGTTCGCGTCGTTGTGCTGCCGGCCGAGCGACGCGGTCTCCTCGCTCCAGGCGAGCGCCGCCCGCACGCCCTTCACCTTGTTCGCGGCGATCTGCTCACCGTTGCCGGAGCCGCCGATCACGATGCCGAGGGACTCGGGGTCCGCGGCCGTCCGCTCGGCCGCACGGAGGCAGAAGGGCGGGTAGTCGTCCTGGGCGTCGTAGATGTGGGGGCCGCAGTCGACGGGGTCGTGACCCGCTTCCTTCAGCCACTCGACGAGGTGGTTCTTGAGTTCGAAGCCCGCATGGTCGGAGCCGAGATACACGCGCATGGGATGAGTGTGACATGGCCGTAAACGCCCGGCAGTGCGGGGGGCCACGCCCCGGAAAGTGTGAGTAACACTACAGAACCTCAGGAAAACCTCAAGTAACGATCTGGAATCAAAGGTTCAGGAATTCGCCTGCCTCCGTTTCACTGGACCAACTCGTACGCCGCTCGTACGGGACCCCGCTCAACGGCGCAAAGGAATTCCCCCCATGACTTCGCAGCCGACCACGACTGCCCCGCCCCCGGCCGGCGATCCCGGCAACGGTCTGCACGCAGGACTCAAGAACCGTCATCTGTCGATGATCGCCATCGGCGGCGTCATCGGCGCCGGTCTCTTCGTCGGATCCAGTTCGGGTATCGCCACCGCAGGACCCGGCATCCTGCTGTCGTACGCCCTCGTCGGCACCCTCGTCGTCCTGGTGATGCGGATGCTCGGCGAGATGTCCGCCGCCAATCCCACCTCCGGCTCGTTCTCCGCGCACGCGGACCGCGCGCTCGGCCGCTGGGCCGGGTTCTCCATCGGCTGGCTGTACTGGTTCTTCTGGGTCGTGGTGCTCGCGGTGGAGGCCACCGCCGGCGCCAAGATCCTGGAGGGCTGGATCCCGGCCGTGCCCCAGTGGGGCTGGGCCCTCATCGTGATGATGGTCCTCACCGCCACCAACCTGGTCTCGGTCGGCTCGTACGGCGAGTTCGAGTTCTGGTTCGCCGGGATCAAGGTCGTCGCGATCGGCGCGTTCATCGTCGTCGGCCTGCTGGCCGTCTTCGGTGTGCTGCCCGGCGTGCACGCGGACAAGGCGAGTTTCGGCAACCTCACCGACCACGGCGGTTTCCTGCCCCATGGGCCCGGCGCCATCCTCACCGGTGTACTGCTGGTCGTCTTCTCCTTCATGGGCAGCGAGATCGCCACCCTGGCCGCCGGCGAGTCCGAGAACCCGCAGCGCGCGGTCACCAAGTCGACCAACAGCATCATCTGGCGGATCGGCGTCTTCTACCTCGGCTCGATCCTCATCGTCGTCGCGCTGCTGCCCTGGAACGACCCGTCGATCAAGGAGAAGGGCTCGTACGTCGCCGCCCTGGACTCCCTCGGCATCGCGCACGCCGGCGAGATCATGAACTTCATCGTGCTGACGTCGGTGCTGTCCTGTCTCAACTCCGGTCTGTACACGGCCTCCCGGATGGCGTTCTCGCTCGGACAGCGCGGCGACGCGCCGAAGGCGTTCGCCCGGACCACCTCCCGCGGTGTGCCGATGGCCGCGATCGTCGCCTCCGTCGTCTTCGGGTTCGTCGCCGTCTTCTTCAACTACCGGTTCCCGGACTCCGTCTTCCTCTTCCTGGTCAACTCCTCCGGCGCGGTGGCCCTGTTCGTCTGGCTGGTCATCTGCTTCTCGCAGCTGCGCATGCGGAAGATCATCCAGGCCGAGGCGCCGGAGAAGCTCGTCGTGAAGATGTGGCTGTACCCGTATCTGACCTGGGCGACTGCCGGTCTGATCGTGCTCGTCCTGGCCTACATGCTGACCGACACGGAGGGCGCGAGCAGCGGTCGTACGACCGTGCTGCTGTCCCTGCTGATCGCGGCGCTCGTGATCGCCGTCGCCCTGGTGAAGCAGAAGCTCACGGGGAGCCGCGGGGCGGCGACCGCCGCGGAGGCGGGCGAGCCCGCCGACAAGGTGTCCGTCGGCTGAGCCGACCGCCGGTCACAGCAGGGTGAAGCCCTCCTTGACCTGCTCGTACGTCCGCACGGCCTGGGTTTCGATCGCCGGCTGGTACCAGGTGTTGATCTGGTACGACTTGCCGTCGGCGTCGAAGCCCAGCAGCCGTGCGTGCCAGCGGACGCCCTTGAGGGTGAAGGTGTACTCCCACACCACCGCCGGGTAGCCGCGGAACCTCGTCTCGACCAGCCGGATCTTGCTGTAGTCCTGGCCCTGGTGGGCGCTGCGTTCCGAGGCGCTCCAGCTGTCCATGAGGTCACCGTGGGCCAGGGAGGACTTGGCGACGAGTTCCTGGCCACCGTCGGGGGAGGTGTAGTGCACCTCGGCACCGGTCTTCACGTCCCTGCGCCAGCCCTTCGGGGTCACCCAGGCGAAGCCGCCGGCCTCCTCGTGGGCGCCGGGCGGGAGGCTGCGGGGGCGGGCGGTGCCGGCCACCGTGGGCGCCGATGTGGTGGGCGTCGCGGTCGAGGGGGTTGGGGAGGTACCGGCTGCTGTGTCGTTGTCGCCGCCGCCTGTTGTGGTGGTGAGGAGGACGGCGACGGCGGTGGCTACCGCTGTGGTTCCCAGCACGGCCAGGAGAGTTGTGCGTTGGGGGACTTTGCGGCGGTGGGGCGCTGCGGGTGTGTGGGGGCTGGGCGCGCCGTTCCCCACGCCCCTGACGGGGCGCTCCGGTTCGGGGCGCCGCGATGCGAAGCCTGCTTGAGGGAGGGGCGGGCCCGCTGAATTGCTGGGCGGAGTCTCCGAGCGGACCTCGGAGCGTTCCGTCGCCGCCTCCGTCGAAGCACTCACCGGCGGGGACGTCCGCACCTCCGTCGGCTGCGACTGCGGGCGTGCGTCCTCGGGCTCCGGAATGCGCAGTCCCGTCAGGTCCACGTACGCCGGTGTCGGGCGCTCCACCGAAACCGGAGCCGGAGCCGGAGCCGGAGCCGGAGCCGAGGCCGGGGCCGGAGCCGGGGACGGGGCCGGAGCCGGAGCCGGAGCCGGGTAGGTCTCTGTCGGGGTCTGGGGCGGGTATGCCACCGGGCGCAGGGTCTGTTCGACCTCCGCCAGGCCGGGCCGCGCCGTCGGTTCCTTCGCCAGCAGCGCTGCCAGCAGGTCGTGCAACGGGCCCGCCGCCGCTGGGAGTTCGGGCTCCTCGTAGAGGACCGCGTGCAGGGTGGCCAGGGTCGTGTCGCGGGAGAAGGGGGAACGGCCGCCGAGGGCCGCGCACAGGGTCGCGCCGAGCGACCAGACGTCGGACGGCGGGCCCTGCGGGCGCCCGGAGATCCGCTCGGGCGCCATGTAGTCGGGGGAGCCGACGAGCATGCCGACCATGGTGAGCGCCTTGGCGTCCTGGATCGCCGCGATGCCGAAGTCGGTGAGGACGACCCGGCCGGCGGCGTTCTCGACCAGGACGTTCCCGGGTTTGATGTCGCGGTGCAGCACTCCCCCGGCGTGCACCTGGCGCAGCGCCGCGACCAGGCCGAGGCCGATCCGGGCCGCGGCGCGCGGGCTCAGCGCCCCTTCCTCGGCCATGATCCACTCGAGCGAGCGGCCGTTGACCAACTCCATGACGATCCACAGGCGTTCGCCCTCGTCGACGACGTCGTAGACCCGTACGACGTTGGGGTGGTCGATCCGGGCGGTCGCCCTGGCCTCGCGCAGGGTGCGTTCACGGCGGGTGCGGGTGTCCTCGGCGTCGAGGCCGTCGATCCGCATCTCCTTGACGGCGACCTGCCGGTCGAGCGTCTCGTCGGCGGCCCGCCACACCCGCCCCATTCCCCCCTGCCCGATACTCTCGGCCAGCCGGTATCGACCGGTCACCAGCAGCCCCGGAACCCCACCGCGCCCCGCGCTCTCGGCGTTCCCTGGACCAACCGCGCCCCCTGGACCAACCGAATTCCCTGGACTACCGGAATTCCCTGCGATCCCTGAACTCCCTGAATTCTCCGGCAATTCGCTGCACCCCCTCAACGACCGCCCCTGCTGACACACAATGGTCACACTTACGGCCATACCAGCATAGTGCGGAGAAATCTTGTGGTACCTCTTCAAGTGACCGCGAATTCAGGCGCGGTCCAGGGGGTTGCAAGGGGGACGAACATGAGTTCTCGTCGTATGGCAGTCGTCATGGGATCGCTGGTCACGGCATCTTTCTCGGCCGTGATGATCCTTCCGTTCACGGCGACCGCCGATGACCAGGGACCGGCGAGCGGCAAGGGGGGAAAGGCGGTTGACCAGGCACCGGCGGGTGTGAAGCTGACGACCACGTTGCCCGAGAAGATCTCGGTCGACAACAGTTCGCAGAAAACGGCGATTACCGCCACCGTCAAGAACGAGGGAACCAAGGACAGCGCCGACATCAGGCTTTTGGTGGTCGGTTTCGACGGCCTGAAGGTCACGAACGTGCAGGGCTGCGACGCCATCGCGGCGAAGGATCTGCCGGCCGGTTCGAACAGCGGCTTCAGCTGCCCGGTCGGCGCGCTCGGCGCGGGCGGGTCGAAGTCGTACCCGGTGGCCGCCACGTTCGACCTGGGCAGGACCGGGAAGATCTGTCTGCCCGTGCAGAGCGCGGACGGGAAGAAGACCTTCTGGCAGCAGGGCCCGGTGCCGTTCGGTACGACGAACCCGTCGCCGAACGCCCCGGCCACCCCGCTGCTGCTCGGCACCGACAACAAGCCGGTGGGGCCGAGCGGCGACCAGCTGCCGAAGACCGGCGCGGGCAGTGACGTGCTGCCGTTCGGCGCGGCCGGCGCGGCGCTGATCGCGGCCGGGGCTGCGGGCGTGTGGTGGTCGCGGCGGCGGACCGGCTGAGCGGGACACGCACGGGAAAGGGGCCCGGGGCGCGTACGCGCCCCGGGCCCCTTTCCCGTATGCGGTTGCGTCAGCTCTTGTCGGCGAGCTTCCAGGCGGCCGGCAGCGCGCCCATCGCCAGGGCCGCCTTCACCGCGTCGCCGATCAGGAACGGGGTGAGGCCGGCGGCGATCGCCGCGGACGCGGACAGGTCGGCGGCGTAGGCCAGGTACGGCACACCGATCGCGTAGATGATCGCCTCGCCGAGCAGCATCGTGCCCGCCATCCGCAGCACGTTGCGGTCGGCGCCGCGGCGGGCCAGGGAGCCCACGACGGCGGAGGCGAGCATCATGCCGAGGATGTAGCCGAAGGAGACCGAGACACCGGAGGTGCCGCTCGCGAACCACGGCACGCCCGCCAGACCCGCCAGCGCGTACAGGGCGAGGGAGAGCAGACCGCGGCGGGCGCCGAGGGCGGTGCCGACGAGCAGGGCCGCGAAGGTCTGGCCGGTGACCGGGACCGGGGAGCCCGGCACCGGGACGGCGATCTGGGCGGCGAGGCCGGTGAGCGCGGCGCCGCCGACCACGAGGGCCACGTCGCGTACCCGGGACGCGGGCAGGAGGTCGGCGAGGACGGTGCCGGTGCGGGTCGACGCGGCTGCGGTGGCGGTGCTCATGGGGACTCCGCGAGGTGAGGGTGGACAGACAAGCAGGGAACACCGTGACGCTATCCCGGCCCGCCTGAGCCGAACACGTCAGCGGTCGACAAAGGCCGGAACGGGCGCTTGGTGGGCTCCCCACAAAGGATGCGGGCTACACACGGTTCGAGGTGACGCCGATCACTGAGGCAGAGATGTTTCAGTCACGTCAACGGCGTTGAACAGGCCTGTGGAGTTCCACCAATCGAATCCCAGTGGTCTGGTGGGATTCCTCGTTGCTGGCCTACGCTTTCGGACATGGTCGCCCAGTCCCGGAACTTCACGTCGCGTCGCTATGTCGACCTGCGACGACAAGGGGCTGCCACCTGTCGCCGCCCGGTCTGAGGCCGCGCGGCAGGGACCGGACCCGGCGCGCCTCGCTCTCCGAGACGTGTCGGCCCCCGTTCCCGAGGACGGTTCCCATGCCCCGTACCGCGGCACCCCCGCTCATCTCTCCCCCCGGCGACCGGCGGCGGGCCAGCGCCAGCGTGGTCCTGCGGTCGGTGCTGGAGCACGGACCGGTGGCCCGCTCCACCATCGCCCGGCTGACCGGGCTCTCCCCGGCCTCGGTCACCGACTACTGCGCCCGGTTCACCGAACTCGGCCTGATCCGGGAGGCGCAGGCGCCCCGCCGGGCCGGGGTGGGCCGGCCGCATGTTCCCGTCGACCTGGACGACTCGCGGTTCGTGGTCGGCGGGGTGCACGTGGCCGTGCCGTACACCACGGTCGCACTGCTCGACCTGCGCGGACGGGTGCTCGTACGGCGGGAGTTGAAGCACCGGGACACCGAGCCACGCGGGGTGCTGGAGCGGGCCGCCGCCGGACTGGCCGCGCTGCTCGACGGAGTGCCGGGCAGCCGGCCGCTGGGCGTCGGGGTCGCGGTCGGCGGCTGGGTGGACCGGGACTCCGGGACCGTCGTCGAGCACCCGCTGCTGGGCTGGCGCGAGGTGCCGGTGCGCGAGCTGCTCGGCGCGCGCACCGGGCTGCCGGTCCATGTGGACGGGCACGCCCGGGCGTTGGTCAACGGGGAGCGGCTCTTCGGGCGGGCCCGGGGCAGCCGGAGCGTGCTGCACCTGTTCGTCGGGAACGTGGTCGACGCGGCCTTCGCCACCGGCGACGAGGTGCACCACGGCCCGCGCTCGCAGGCCGGCACGATCGCCCATCTCCCGGTGCCGGGCGGCACCGAGCCGTGCGACTGCGGGCGCACCGGCTGTCTCCAGGTGGAGCTGAGCGAGCGGACGCTGGTGCGCCGGGCCCGGGCGGCCGGGGTCGTCGACGGTGTCAATCCGATGGACGTCCTCGCGGCGGCCGGCGCAGGTGACCCGGTGGCGGTGCGGCTGCTGGTGGAGCGGGCGCGGCTGACCGGGCGGGCGGCGGGGCTGCTCCTGGACGTGCTCAACCCGGAGAGCGTGGTGGTCACCGAGGTCGGCGTACTGAACCGCGAGGACTGTCTGGCCGCGCTGCGGGAGGCGGTCGGACCGGAGCGGGCTGCCGTGGTCGCGCCGACCAGTTTCGGGGACTCCGTACTGGCGGTGGCGGGCGGTTCGGTGGTCCTCGACGTGCTGTACCGGGACCCGTTGAGCGCGTCACCACGGCTTATTTAATTCAGAAACTCGGAATATTGACAGCCGTCGTCCACGGCAAGGAACATCCTTCTCATGACCTGTCGCACCCTCTGTTGCTGACGTCTTGACGCGCCCCGAGCGCGCATTTCCCGCTGCGTGAGATCTCTCTTTCCGGCCTTCTGTCGCCGGTAATTCTCCCTGCCTTTCTGCTGCTTCTCAGCTGCTTTTCTCCCGGGAGCCCTCCCATGCCCTCTGCGTCCCCCTCCGGCATCGACCGCCGGCTCTTCCTCACCTCGCTGCTCGGCGCCTCGGCGGCCGTGGCCGGGCTCAGCGGCTGCGCCGGCGGCACGGCCGCCGCCGAGACGGCGGGCGCGTCCACCGCCCCGCTGGCCGCCAAGGTCCCGGCCGGTACCAGCCTGAAGATCGCCTCCTACCTGAACACCCAGCAGTTGCAGTTCAAGCTGGCGAAACTGCCCGAGCTGCCGTTCACGGTGTCGAGCTGGCTGAACATCGGCGCCGGTCCCGATGTCATCAACGCGTTCCGCGCCAAGTCGCTGGACCTCGCCAACAACGCGGGAATTCCGCCGATCCAGGCGCAGTTCCAGGGTTTCGCGACGAAGATCGTGGCGATCAACATCACCCGCAAACCCAACTATCTCTTCGCCACGAAGCCCGGCAGCGACATCCGCACGGTCGCCGATTTCAAGGGCAAGAAGCTGGCGTTCTCACAGGGGCAGGCCCAAGGGGTCGTACTGCTGCGGGCGCTGAAGGAGGCCGGGCTCGCCTACGACGACGTGCGGCTGGTGCAGCTGACCAGCAACCAGTTCCTCACCGCCCTGCAGTCCGGCCAGGTGGACGTGGCCCCGCTGGGCAACACCCAGGCGCCGGCCTACCTCCAGCAGTACGGCGCGAAGGGCGCCCACACCATCGCCACCGACGTCGTCGACCTGCTCAACCTGCTGTGGGCCCCGCAGGCGGTGCTGAACGACCGGGCGAAGGCGGCCGCGGTCGCCGCGTACATCCCGCAGTGGGCCAAGGGCCTGGTCTGGCAGTGGGAGAACCCGGACACCTGGAACGAGGAGTTCTACGTGAAGACCCAGAACCTGACCCTCGCCCAGGCCCAGGGCATCACGAAGCTCGCCAACAAGCCGTTGTTCCCGCCGACCTGGGACGAGGCGATCAAGTGGGAGCAGGAGACCGCCGATCTGCTGGCGGAGGGCGGCTTCGTGAAGAGGACCGACGTCTCCTCGCTCTTCGACCACCGCTTCGAGTCCATCGCCGCGAAGGCCGTGCCGGCGGAGTACCGGAAATGACCGCCGTGGCCACCGGCACCGTGCCGGTTCCCGTCGAGGAGGAGGCCCGCCGGGTCCGCCCGCGCCGCCGCCTCTCCCCCGGTCGCCGGCTGCCCGCCGCCCGGCTGGCCGGACCCCTGGTCCTCCTCGCCGCCTGGGCGATCGCGTCCGCCGCCGGACAGCTCGACCCGGGCGCCGTCCCGGCGCCCTGGACCGTCCTGGACACCGCCGTCCACCTGTGGACGGCGGGGACGCTGCGCACCGACGTCCTGACCTCCGTGGAGCGGGCCGGGTACGGCTTCGCGATCGGGCTGACCGCCGGGGTGCTGCTGGCCCTGGCCGCCGGGCTCAGCCGGACCGGGGAGGCGCTGATCGACGGGACCGTGCAGATCAACCGGGCGATCCCGACCCTCGGTCTGATCCCGCTGTTCATCCTCTGGCTGGGCATCGGCGAGACCTTCAAGATCGCCATCATCGCGATCGTCGTCTACATCCCGGTCTACCTGAACACGCACGCCGCGCTGTCCGCCATCGACAGCCGCTACGTCGAACTCGCCGAGGTACTGGACCTGTCGAGGGTCCAGTTCATCCGGCAGGTCGTGATCCCCGGCGCGCTGCCCGGATTCTTCGTGGGACTCCGGCTCGGTGTCACCGGATCCTGGCTCGGCCTGGTCGTCCTGGAGCAGATCAACGCCACCAGCGGCCTCGGCTACATGATGTTCCAGGCCCAGAACTACGGCCGCAGCGACATCATCCTGGTCGGCCTGCTGATCTACGGCGTCTTCGGCCTCGTCTCCGACACCGTGGTCCGCGGCATCGAACGGAGGGTGCTGTCATGGCGCCGCACACTGAGCAACTGACCCGCCCCGCCGTCCGGCTCCGGGGGCTGACCAGGTCGTTCGGGGGCCGTACGGTCCTCGACGGCATCGACCTCGACCTGCCCGCCGGGCAGTTCACCGCCCTGCTCGGACACAGCGGCTCCGGCAAGAGCACCCTGCTGCGGGCGGTCGCCGGACTCGACCACGGGGTCACCGGCAGCGGGGAACTCAGCGCCCCGGAACGGGTGTCGGTGGTCTTCCAGGACTCCCGGCTGCTGCCCTGGCGCCGGGTGCTGGACAACGTGGTGCTGGGACTGGACGGCAAGGACGCAGGCGCGAAGGGCCGCTCCGCGCTCGAAGAGGTCGGTCTCGGCGGCCGGGAGCGGGCCTGGCCGGGCGAGCTGTCCGGCGGCGAGGCACAGCGTGCCGCGCTCGCCCGCTCCCTGGTCCGCGAGCCCGAACTGCTCCTTGCCGACGAGCCGTTCGGCGCGCTGGACGCCCTCACCCGCATCAAGATGCACCACCTGCTGCGCGAGCTGTGGAAGCGGCACCGGCCGTCCGTGCTGCTCGTCACCCACGACGTCGACGAGGCGATCGTCCTCGCCGACCGCGTCCTGGTCCTGGAGAACGGCCGGATCGGCCTCGACCTGACCGTCGACCGCACCCAGCCCAGCGCCCTCTATCGGAAGCGGCTGCTCGCCGCCCTCGGTGTCACGGAGGACCCCGCATGACCCGCCCGCTCCACCTCAACGCCTTCCTGATGAACACCGGTCACCACGAGGCCTCCTGGCGCCTCCCGGAGAGCGACCCCTACGCGCACACCGACCTCGCGCACTACGTACGGCTGGCCAGGACCGCCGAGCGTGGCACCTTCGACTCGCTGTTCCTCGCCGACGGCCCGCACCTGTGGGGCGGTGTCGAGCAGCGGCCCTCGGGGGCGCTCGAACCCCTCACCCTGCTGACCGCGCTGGCGACCGCCACCGAGCACATCGGCCTGATCGCCACCGCCTCCACCTCCTACAACTCCCCCTACAACCTGGCCCGCAGGTTCGCCTCCCTGGACATCGTCAGCGGCGGCCGGGCGGGCTGGAACATCGTCACCACGGCGGGGGCGGAGGCGGCCCGCAACTTCGGTCTGGACGCGGAGCCCGCACACGCCGAGCGGTACGCGCGGGCCGCCGACTTCCTCGACGTGGCCCTGAAGCTCTGGGACAGCTGGGAGGACGACGCGATCGTCGCCGACAAGGCGGCCGGCGTCTGGGGCGACGACGCGAAGATCCACCCGCCCCGCCACCAGGGGCCGTACTTCAGTGTCGAGGGCGCCCTCAACGTGCCGCGCTCCCCGCAGGGTTACCCGCTGCTGGTGCAGGCGGGGTCCAGCGAGGACGGCAAGGCGTTCGCGGCCCGGTACGCGGAGGCGGTGTTCACCGCGCAGCAGACCATCGAGGACGCCCGCGCCTTCTACGCCGACCTCAAGGCCCGCACGGCCGCGGCCGGCCGGGACCCGGACCACGTCAAGGTGCTGCCGGGCATCGTCCCGGTGATCGGCTCGACGGAGGCCGAGGCCCAGGCCAACGAGCGGCTGCTGGAGGACCACATCGTGCACCGGCACGGGGTGGACCGCCTGGAGCGGCTCCTGCAACTGGCCCCCGGCACCCTGGAGCTGGACGCGCGGCTGCCGGCCGACCTGCCGTCCGAGGACGCCGTCGAGGGGGCCAAGAGCCGCTACACGCTGGTCGTCGAGCTGGCCCGCCGCGAGCGGCTCACCGTGCGGCAGCTGATCGGCCGGCTCGGCGGCGGCCGCGGCCATCTGACCTTCGCCGGGACACCCGAGCAGATCGCCGACGCGATCGAGACCTGGTTCACCCAGGGCGCCGCCGACGGCTTCAACATCATGCCGCCGGTGCTGCCCTCCGGCCTGGAGGCCTTCGTCGACCACGTCGTACCGATCCTGCGCGCCCGCGGACTGCTGCGCACGGAGTACGGCCCGCGCCGCACCCTGCGGGAGCGCTACGGCCTCCCCCGCCCCGCCAACCAGTACGTCGGCCCCGTGCTCGTCTGAAGCTCATCCGAAAGGAACCGCGATGTCCCTCGAGATCACCAAGATCACCGCGAACATCGGCGCCCGGGTCTCCGGCGTCGACATCTCCCGGCCGCTCGGCGCTCAGACCGCCGCCGCGATCCGCGAGGCCCTCAGCACGCACAAGGCGCTCGTCTTCGACGACGTGAACCTCGACGACGACGCCCAGCAGGCGTTCGTCCGGCACTTCGGCGAGGTCACCACCGCCCATCCGACGGTCTCCTCGATCGCCGGCGTCCCGAACGTCCTCCCGGTCGACAGCGAGCGCGGCCGGGCCGCCAACCACTGGCACACGGACGTGACCTTCGTCCTCAACCCGCCGCAGGCCACCACCCTGCGCTCGGTCACCGTCCCGCCGTACGGCGGCGAGACCCTGATCGCCAGCTCGGCCGCCGCCTACCGCCAGCTCCCGGAACCCCTGCGCCAGTTGGCCGACACCCTGTGGGCGGAGCACACCAACGACTACGACTACGCCGTGTCCGACGAGGAGATCGACGAGGAGCAGGCCGCCCAGCGCGCCCAGTTCACCTCGATCACCTACCGCACGGTCCACCCGGTGGTCCGGGTCCACCCGCTGACCGGCGAACGCGGTCTGTTCATCGGCGGCTTCGCGCAGCGGATCGTGGGCCTCTCGCCGTCGGAGTCCCGCAAGATCCTCGACCTGCTCCAGGCGTACGTCACCCGGCCGGAGAACATCCTGCGGCACCGCTGGTCGCCGAACCAGCTGGTGATCTTCGACAACCGGATCACCCAGCACTACGCCATCGACAACTACGACGGCCTGCCGCGCCGGCTGCACCGGGTGACCCTCGCCGGTGACGTCCCGGTGGGCACCGAGGGCAAGGAGAGCTACTCGATCGCGGGCGACGCCTCGCACTACACGACCGTAGCCGCGTGACCGCGGTGCGTTAGCGGGTCGTCCGGATAGTGGGCGGCCGCTCCCCGTGAGCGGAGCGGCCGCCCAGACTGTGGGCGTTTTTGCCCATCTCACGCATTGGACGAGCCGCGCCCATGCCGCACAGCACCACCCAGGTCGAGAAGCCGCCCGCACGGGACGCCGACGCCTCCCTCTCCCACGGCCTCAGACAGCGCCACCTCTCGATGATCGCCCTGGGGGGTGTCATCGGCGCGGGTCTGTTCGTGGGCTCCGGCGCGGGGATCGCCGCCGCCGGCCCGTCGGTCGTCATCGCCTACACCCTCTCCGGCCTGCTCGTGATGCTGGTGATGCGGATGCTGGGCGAGATGTCGGCCGCCCATCCGTCGTCGGGTTCCTTCTCGGCGCACGCGGAACGGGCGATCGGCCCCTGGGCGGGCTTCACGGCGGGCTGGTCCTTCTGGGTCCTGCTCTGCACGGCCGTGGGCCTGGAGGGCATCGGCGCCGCGAAGATCGTGACCGGCTGGCTGCCGGGGACCCCGGAGTGGGCCTGGGTGGCCCTCTTCATGGTCGTCTTCTGTGTCACGAACCTGGCCGCGGTGCGCAACTTCGGCGAGTTCGAGTTCTGGTTCGCGGCGCTGAAGGTCGGCGCGATCAGCCTGTTCCTGATCCTGGGCGTCCTGGCGATCGCCGGCGTGCTCCCGGGCACGGACTCCCCGGGCACCACCCATCTCACCGATTTCCTCCCGAACGGCGGCGAGGGCCTGATCGTCGGCCTGCTCGCCTCGGTCTTCGCCTACGGCGGCCTGGAGACGGTCACCATCGCGGCGGCCGAGTCGGAGGACCCGGTGCGGGGCGTGGCGAGCGCGGTGCGCACCGCCATGTGGCGCATCGCCCTGTTCTACATCGGCTCGATGGCGGTCATCGTCACCCTGGTCCCCTGGGACTCGAAGGAGGTCGTCGAGAAGGGCCCGTACGTCGCCGCCCTCGACCACCTGGGCATTCCCGGCGCCGGCCAGGTGATGAACGTGGTCGTCCTGGTCGCCCTGCTCTCCGCGATGAACGCCAACGTCTACGGCTCCTCGCGCATCGCCCACTCCCTGGTGGAGCGCGGCCACGGCCCCAGGGCGCTGGCCAGGGTCTCCGGCGGCGTGCCGCGCCTCGCGGTCCTCACCTCCTGCGTCTTCGGTTTCGTCTGTGTCGTGCTCAGCCACTGGCGTCCGGACGACGTCTTCCCCTGGCTGCTCAACATGATCGGCGCGGTGATCCTGGTGGTCTGGGTCTTCATCGCCGTCTCCCAACTGCTGCTCCGCCGCCGCCAGGAGCGGGAGACCCCCCGGCAGCCGGTCGTCCGGATGTGGGCGTTCCCGTATCTGACGTGGCTGGCGCTGGCCGGCATGACGGCGGTCTTCGTCCTGATGGCCCGTGAGGCGGACACCCGTGCGCAGCTGTACTACACGGGCGGGATGACCGCCGTGCTCGCGGCGGTGGGCTACGTCCGGCAGCGGCGGAGCGCCGGCGCCTGACTCCCCGCCCGTCCCTCGAGGCCCTCACGTGACGACACGTGGGGGCCTCGCCTCTTGCCCGCACCAGGCTTATTGTTGCTAACGTGTAGTTGCAAGTCTGTTGCAATAAGAGGTCCGGAGGGGACTCACTCCCATGCCCGTCTACACGCTCCCTGAACTGCCCTACGACTACTCCGCGCTCGCGCCCGTGATCAGCCCCGAGATCATCGAGCTGCACCACGACAAGCACCACGCCGCCTACGTCAAGGGCGCCAACGACACGCTGGAGCAGCTCGCGGAGGCACGGGACAAGGAGACCTGGGGCTCCGTCAACGGCCTGGAGAAGAACCTGGCCTTCCATCTCTCGGGCCACATCCTGCACAGCATCTACTGGCAGAACATGACCGGCCCGAAGGACGGCGGCGGCGAGCCGCTGGCCGCCGACGGCGTGGGCGACCTGGCCGACGCGATCACCGAGTCCTTCGGCTCCTTCGCCGGCTTCAAGGCCCAGCTCACCAAGGCCGCGGCCACCACCCAGGGTTCGGGCTGGGGGGTCCTCGCCCACGAGCCGCTCAGCGGCCGGCTGATCGTCGAGCAGGTCTACGACCACCAGGGCAACGTCGGCCAGGGCGCCATCCCGATCCTGGTCTTCGACGCCTGGGAGCACGCCTTCTACCTCCAGTACAAGAACCAGAAGGTCGACTTCATCGACGCCATGTGGGCCGTCGTCAACTGGCAGGACGTGGCCCGCCGTCTCGCGGCCGCCAGGTCCCGCGCGGATGTGCTGCTGCCGGCTCCCTGAGCCACCGATGCGCCCTGCCTCGTGATCGTCTTCTCACCGCTCACGGGGGCAGGCGGAAAAAAGGAGGCCCCCGCGAGGACGTGACTCGCGGGGGCTTTCCCGTAGGGGTTCGTCAGGGCCCGCGACCGGGCCGGACGGCAGGGCGCCGATCAGGTCGCGGGCGCGCCGACGTCTACAGGTTGCTGAAGTCGGGGCCCTTGGTGCGGGTCCGCTTGATCTCGTAGAAGCCGGGGACGGAGGCGACCGCGAGGGTGCCGTCCCACAGGCGGGCCGCCTCCTCGCCCTTGGGGGCGGGGGTGACGACCGGGCCGAAGAAGGCGATCTGCTCGCCGTCCGGGCCGGGGACCGCGATGACCGGGGTGCCGACGTCCTGGCCGACCTTGTCGATGCCCTCCTTGTGGGAGGCGCGCAGCTCCGCGTCGAACTCGAAGTCCTCCTGGTCGGCGTAGTCGATCAGGTCGGCCGGCAGACCGACGTCCGCGAGCGCGCCCGCGACGGCCTCCACGGTCGGGCCCTCACCGTTGTTGTGGATACGGGTGCCGAGCGCGGTGTACAGCGGGCCGAGGACGTCGGCGCCGTGCTTCTGCCAGGCCGCGGTGACCACGCGGATCGGCTTCCACGCCTTGGTCTCCAGCAGCTCCCGGTACTCCTCGGGCAGCTCGTCGAGCCTGGGCTCGTTGAGCACCGCGAGGCTCATGATGTGCCAGCGGACCTCGATGTCGCGGACCTTCTCCACTTCCAGGACCCATCGGGAGGTCATCCAGGCCCAGGGGCACAGCGGGTCGAACCAGAAGTCGACGGGGGTCTTGCCGGAACTCGTCACGGTCTCGGACATGGTTCTCCTCGGAATACGGTCCTTTTCGATCCGCAACACCGACCACGGCCACCCCATTCCCGGGTGCCCGTGGTCAGGAGCGCATGGGAGGATCGGTGCTGTTCCGGCGTACCGACAACCATGAGGGAGTGCCGCCCGTGCCCGGTGAGAATCTGTCCCGCGACGAGGCCCGGGAGCGGGCCGCCCTGCTGTCGGTGGACGGCTACGACGTGTCGCTGGACGTGCGGTCGGCCGTCGGCGAGGGCCAAAGCGAGCCACGCACCTTCCGCTCGGTGACCACGATCCGCTTCCGCTGCAACGAGCCGGGCGCGGCGAGCTTCGCCGACCTGATCGCGCCGGGCGTGACCGCGGTGACACTGAACGGCAAGGACCTGGACCCGGGCGAGGTCTTCGACGGCACCCGGATCCTCCTGGAGGACCTGGCCGCGGAGAACGAGCTGGTGGTGGACGCCCGGTGCGCCTACTCCCGCACCGGCGAGGGCCTGCACCGCTTCGTCGACCCCGAGGACGGCGAGGTCTACCTCTACACGCAGTACGAGCCGGCCGACTCCCGCCGGGTCTTCGCCAACTTCGAGCAGCCGGACCTCAAGGCGCCGTTCCGCTTCGAGGTGCGGGCGCCCGAGGAGTGGACGGTGTGGAGCAACGGGGCCGGTGAACTCGCCGACGGGGTGTGGCGGTTCGCGGAGACGAAGCCGATCTCGACGTACATCACGTGCGTGGTGGCGGGCCCGTACCACTACGTGACGGACGCGTACGCGCGCACGCTCCCCGACGGGACGACGCTGGAGATCCCGCTCGGCGCGATGTGCCGCAAGGGCCTGGCCCCCTACTTCGACGCGGACGACGTCTTCCTCGTCACCAAGCAGGGCCTGGACTTCTTCCACGACCACTTCGACTACCCGTACCCGTTCGGGAAGTACGACCAGGCGTTCGTGCCCGAGTACAACCTCGGCGCGATGGAGAACCCGGGTCTGGTCACGTTCCGGGAGGAGTACATCTTCCGGGGCAAGGTGACCCAGGCGTCCTACGAGGCGCGGGCCAACGTCATCCTGCACGAGATGGCGCACATGTGGTTCGGCGACCTGGTCACCATGGTGTGGTGGGACGACCTGTGGCTGAAGGAGTCCTTCGCGGACTTCATGGGCACCTTCGCGAACGTCAACGCGACCCGTTTCACCAACGCCTGGACCACCTTCGCCAACCGCCGCAAGGCCTGGGCCTACCGCGCCGACCAGCTGCCGTCCACGCACCCGATCACGGCCGACATCCGCGACCTGCAGGACGCCAAGCTCAACTTCGACGGCATCACCTACGCCAAGGGCGCCTCCGTCCTCAAGCAGCTGGTGGCCTACGTCGGCCAGGACGCCTTCCTGGAGGGCGCCCGCCGCTACTTCAAGCGCAACGCGTACGGCAACACCCGGCTCGGTGATCTGCTGTCGGTCCTTGAGGAGACCAGCGGCCGGGACATGAGCGCCTGGGCCGGGAAGTGGCTCCAGACGGCGGGGGTGAACTCGCTGACCCCACAGGTGCTGCTGGACGGGGACGGCAGGGTGGCCGAGGTGGCGGTGGTGCAGGAGGCCGCCGAGTCGCATCCCGAGCTGCGCCCGCACCGGGTCGCGGTCGGCCTCTACCGCCGTACGGCCGAGGGCGAGCTGGAGCGGTACGCGCGCGCGGAGACGGACGTCGACGGCCCGCGCACGGTGATCGCCGACCTGGCCGGCGCCGAGGCCCCGGAGCTGGTCCTGGTCAACGACGACGACCTCACCTACTGCAAGATCCGCTTCGACGACACCTCGCTGGCGACGCTCCGGGACCACCTGGGCGCCCTGACCGACCCGCTGGCCCGCGCCCTGTGCTGGTCGGCGCTGTGGAACCTGACCAGGGACGCGCTGCTGCCGGCCCGGGACTTCGTCGACCTGGTGCTGCGGTTCGCGAGCCGCGAGTCGGACATCGGGGTGCTGCAGATGCTGCACGCGTGGGCGAACTCGGCGCTGGTGAACTACGTGGCGCCCGAGCGGCGGGAGACGGCCGGGCGGCGGCTCGCGGAGGGCGCCCTGCGGGAGCTGCGGCAGGCCGAGCCGGGCAGCGAGCACCAGCTGGCCTGGGCGCGGTTCTTCGCGTCGACGGCGGCGGACGGGGCCGACTTCCGGCTGCTCCAGGAGCTGCTGTCGGGCACGGCCACGATCGACGGCCTGGACGTCGACCAGGAGCTGCGCTGGGCGTTCCTCGAACCCCTCGCCGCGCACGGCGTGGCCGACGAGTCCGCGCTGACGGCCGAACTGACCCGCGACGACACCGCGTCCGGCAAGCGCCACCAGGTGCGCTGCCTGGCCGCCCGGCCCTCGGCGGCCGTGAAGGCGCAGGCCTGGGCGCAGGTCGTGGAGTCGCAGGCGCTGTCCAACGCGCTGGTGGAGGCGACGATCGCGGGCTTCGCCCAGTCGTCGCAGCGGGACCTGCTGGCGCCCTACGCGGAGAAGTACTTCGAGGTCATCGCGCGGATCTGGGAGGACCGCTCGATCCAGATCGGCATGGACGTGGTCCGGGGCCTGTACCCCTCGCTCCAGGACCGCCCGGAGACGCTGGAGGCGACGGACGCCTGGCTGACGGCGCACGCCGACGCGCCGCCCGCGCTGCGCCGGCTGGTCCTGGAGGCCCGCGACGACCTGGCCCGGACGCTGCGCGGACAGGAGTGCGACGCGCGGGCCGTGACCGGCTGACCTTTGGCCTTGGGTTTCCCGCCGGGTGACCGTTACGGAATTCAGTCAATCATGACCGTAACCCCTGGTCCGCACCCGATCGGACCAGGGGTTTTCGCCCCCTACTCGGCACTCGAACACCTGACCTTTAGCATCATTCTGTCCGCATTCTTCAACAGGAACGTAACAGCGGTTAACGGGCAGACCGGACAAGGGAATCTCCGGTCCATGACCCACAACACCCCGCTCTCCCCCCGCCCCCTCCGCCACCTCTCCGACGTCCACCGCCGGGTGCTGACGACGGCTCAACTCCGTTCCCACGGCGTCCCGGCCACCGAGATCACCGAGCAGTGCCGGGCGGACGGCCCCTGGCAGCAGCTGCTCCCCGGGGTGATCCTGCTCCACCCCGGCCCGCCGACCAGCGAGGAACGCCTGCACGGAGCGCTGCTGTTCGCCGCCCGTGAGCCGGCCCCCGGCGTCCCGGTCCAGCCGGGCGCCGACTCCCCGCACCGCACGGTCTACCCGGAGGCGATGATCACGGGTCTGGCGGCGCTGACCCTCCACGGCTTCTCCGCCACCCCGCCGCTCCTCTCCCTGGACCACGTGGACGTCCTGGTCCCGCGCCTGCGCCGGATCCGCTCCACCTCCTACGTCCGGGTGCTCCGCACCTCGGCCCTGCCGACCCCCGAGCCGGTGACCGGCCTGCCCGTCGCCCCGGTCCCGCGCGCCCTCGCGGACGCGGTGGCGGACCTGACCGACGCGGAGGCGGTACGACGGCTGCTGACGGAGGCGGTCCGCGGCCACCACTGCGAACCGGCCGCGGTGGTAAGGGCGTTGAACGAGGCGAAGCTGCTGTCCCGCCCGCACGTGGTGGACGCCGTCGACTCACTGGTCGCCGAGGGCCGGGCCATCGCCGAGGACCGCCTCTACCGGATGGTCCACGAGTACGGCCTGCCCGCCCCGGTGTGGAACGTGGACCTGCGCCTGCCCGGCGGCCCCCACCTGGGCGGCCTGGACGCCTACTGGCCCGAGCAGGCGGTGGCGGTCGAACTGGACACCCGGGCCCCGCGCCAGGGCGACCGGCAGGACGACGACGCCCTGTGGTCCGAATACGCCTGCAAGCGCGAGCACCTGGAGCGGCTGGGCATCACCGTCGTCCACCTCACCCCGAAGAAGCTCCGCGACGCGATGGAGCAGCAGGCGGCGGTGATCCGTACGGCACTGATGGCGGCCGACGACCGGGACCCGGCCGCGTATGTCGTGGTGCTGCCCCGATAACGAGGGGGGTCGCCGCCAGGAGGGGAGAGGAGGGGCCGCCGGTCGGAGGGGGACCGGCGGCCCCTCCTCACGTCGCGGCGGCCCTTCACCGGCCCGCTCTCCTACTGCCCGCTGACGCCTGGGCGCAGTTCGTCGCGCACGTCGCCGGCGACGCGGTCGAGCAGGTCGGCGTACGCGGCGATCATCCGGGTACGGCTGAACCGCTCGCGGCTCGCCAGCAGCGCCGGTGCGAACGCGTCCCGCTCGGCCACCGCCGCCGACCACGCGAAGGCGATCGCGTCGGGGTCGAAGGGCGTCACGAGACCGTGGCCCGCCACGATCGACGCGCTGTCGCCGACGTCGGTCGTCACCGGTACGGCGCCGCACATCATGCCCTCGATCAGGCAGAGCGGCGCCGCCTCGCCGGAGACGGAGGTGAGGGCGACGACGTCGGAGCCGGCATAGACGGCCTCCATGTCGTGCCGTACGCCCAAGAGGTGCACGCGGTCGCCGAGGGCGGCCCGGTCGGCGCCGAAGGCGATCTCCATGTCGGCCCAGAGGGCCGGGTTGTCCTCGGTCATCCCGGCGCCGCACATGACCACGTGCCCACCGCCCTCACGGGCCAGCCACGCCCGGGCCGCCCGCAGGAAGAGCGGCACGTTCTTCATGCCCGCGTACCGGGCGGCGAAGACGACGACGGGGGCGGTGGCCGGGATCCCGGCGGACTCGCGGAACGCGAGGCGCGCCGCCGCGTCCGGGCGGAAACGGAGCAGGTCGACCCCGTTCGGGATGAGGTGCAGCAGCTCACCGGGGATGCCGGCGGCCTCGTACGCGTCCCGCGTCGACTCGGCGCAGCACACGCAGGCGACCACCGTGCCGTCCGCGATGGCTGCCTTCAGTTCGTCCAGCGCCGGGCCCTGGTTCTCCGGGTCGGACCGGTGCAGGCAGACGACGACGGGGCGACGGGGCAGCCCGGCCTGGTTGAGGAGCGCGAGCGGCTGCTCCTTCAGGGAGAGGATGACGTCCGCGCCGGCCATCGCCCGCGCGGTATCGGCCAACTCGGGTCCGCTGAAAACCGACGCCGCGACAGTGCCGTCGACGAGGCCCGCGGTACGGCCGAGGGAGGTGACGTCGATGCCGCCGGCGGTGAGGGCGCGGTAGCAGGCGTCGTCCTCCATCCGTTGCGTGGTGGCTTCCCGGTGGACCTCACCGTGCAGACTCAACACGCGATGCCACTGCTGACCGCCCTCGACGAGGCCGAGCAGCACATCACTGTGCACGATCCGGGCTCCCCCGGAGAAAAAACCCTCGTAGACCGAGAGCACACGAAGTCCGAGCCGAGCGCCCACACGACCACCTGCCTTGCACCAGATCGAGCCATCCCCGGGAACCGCGGGTTAGCCGATATGAGGCGGTACGGACGTTTCATTCGGATGAACGGTATGTCTCGTATCGGAGTCCGATTCATTTACACGGCGGGTACTGGGACCGTCACTCGCGGCATCGTCCGACGACTCTCGTTGTCACCCTTCTGACCTGCGGTTTTACGGGACCTTGTCGGGGCGGCGGGAGGCACGGGGCCGACCCGGCGGACGGCAAAAAATCGGCAAGCGCGCCACCCGAACGTACGACGGTGTCAGTGACGGTCGCGGCGGGCGTTGAGCCGGGCGGCCTGACGGGTCAGATGGTCGCGTTCGGCGAGGTGGGTCGCCTTCCGGGCCGCCTCGGCGTAGAGCCGGGCCGCGGTCGCCAGGTCGCCGTCGCGCTCGCGGAGGTAGGCGGCGACCGCGGTGTGCCGGGGCAGGGCGGGGTCGAGCGCCGCCAGCGCGGCCAGCCCGGCGCGGGGTCCGTCGGCCTCGCCCACGGCGACCGCGCGGTTGAGCCGGACCACCGGGCTGTCGGTCAGGCGCGCGAGTTCGTCGTACCACTCGACGATCTGCACCCAGTCGGTCTCCCCGGCGGTGGGCGCGTCCGCGTGGAGCGCGGCGATCGCGGCCTGGGCCTGGAACTCGCCGAGCCGGTCGCGGGCGAGGGCCGTCTGGAGGATCGCGACGCCCTCGGCGATCAGGCGGGTGTCCCAGCGGCCGCGGTCCTGCTCGGCGAGCGGGACCAGGCTGCCGTCGGGCGCGGTCCGGGCGGCACGGCGGGCGTGGTGGAGCAGCATGAGGGCGAGCAGGCCCGCCACCTCGGGGTGGTCGATCGAGGCGGCGAGCTGCCGGGTGAGCCGGATGGCCTCGGCGGCGAGGTCGACGTCGCCGGAGTACCCCTCGTTGAAGACCAGGTAGAGGACGCGCAGCACGGTGGCGACATCGCCGGGCCGGTCGAAGCGCACGCCGGAGACGGTGCGCTTGGCCCGGCTGATGCGCTGGGCCATCGTCGCCTCCGGGACCAGGTAGGCCTGGGCGATCTGCCGGGTGGTGAGGCCGCCGACGGCGCGCAGCGTGAGCGCGACCGCGGACGACGGGGTCAGGGACGGGTGGGCGCACAGGAAGTAGAGCTGGAGCGTGTCGTCCCCCGCGGGCGCCGGCCCGGGGGCCGGCTCCTCGTCGACGAGGTCCTCGCGCCGGCGGCGGGCGGTGTCCGCCCGGGTGGCGTCGAGGAACCTGCGCCAGGCCACGGTGACCAGCCAGCCCTTCGGGTCCCGCGGCGGGTCGGCAGGCCAGACCCGGAGCGCCTCGACGAGCGCGTCCTGTACGGCGTCCTCGGCCGCCGCGAAATCGGCTCCGCGGCGGACGAGGATCCCGAGCACGCCCGGCGTGAGGCTCCGGATCAGAGCCTCGTTCACCTCCGGGGTCATTCCGTGATCGTGGGCCGCACGCCGTAGAACGGGCGCAGCTCCAGCCACTCGTGGATCGGCCTGCCCCCGGCCCCGGGGGCGGCCGACAGCTCCCCCGCCAGCTCGACGGCACGCTCGTAGCTGTCGACGTCGATGATCATCCAGCCGGCGATGAGGTCCTTGGTCTCCGCGAACGGTCCGTCGGTGACCGGCGGCCGCCCCTCACCGCCGTACTGGACGAACGTCCCCTCCGGAGCCAGCGCCTGGCTGTCGACGAACTCGCCGCTCTTCTCCAGCCGCGCCGCGAAGTCGTTCATGTACTGCAGGTGGGCCGAGATCTCCTCGGGCGTCCACTGGTCCATGGGCACGTCGTTGACCGATGCCGGGGCGCCTCGGTAGTGCTTCAGCAGCAGGTACTTGGCCATGGTGGTTCTCCTCGGTGCTGGTGCGACCCATTGTGGCCGCGCTCATCCCTGGGACGGAGCGGACCGCGCGTTCTCGACATCGCCGCCGGATTTCTTTTCGGGCGCTCGCGGAAGGCGGTCAGTCCCCGCAGAACTCCGCGTCCAGGACCGTGCCCGGGTCGCCCTTCCAGTCGCCGTTGAAGTTGGCGGCCAGGGCGTGGCGGCCGTCGGCGGTGGTGGCCGCCGTGGAGGTGGAGCCGTGGATGCCGCCGTCGTGGCCCCAGACGTGGACGCCGCAGGAGAGGGTGTGGTCGATCAGGCCGAGGCCGTAGGCGCTGTTGGGGTCGCCGGGGACGGGGACCGTGGTCTTCATCTCCTTCAGCTGGTACGCGGGGAGGAGGCGGCCGCGCAGCAGGGCCTCGTAGAAGCGGGTCAGGTCGGCGGAGGTGGAGATCATCTCGCCGGCCGAGGAGGCCATCGAGGGGTTGAGGGTGGTGACGTCGTAGGTGGGGCCGGCCGGGTCGGTCAGTTTCGAGTAGGCGCGGCTGCTCGGGCGCGGGAGGGTGGTGCGGGTGCCGGGGAGGGACGTGCCGGTCAGGTGGAGCGGCTCGATGACCCGGTGCGTGATCTCCCGGGCGTACGAGTGACCGGTCACCGCCTTGATCACCATGCCGGCCAGGACGTAGTTCGTGTTGGAGTAGGACCAGCTCGTCCCCGGTGCGAACGCGGGCTTGTGCTTCATCGCGATTCCCAGCAGGTCGGCGGGTGTCAGGGTGTCGTAGCGGTGCCGGAAGAAGCCGTCCTTCAGGAAGTACGCGCGGCCGAAGTCCTCGTCCGCCGTGTAGTTGAAGATGCCGCTGGTGTGGTCGAGGAGCTGGCGGACGGTGACGCGGCGGCCGTCGTTGCCGTGGCCGCGGACCACTCCGGGCAGCCACTTGTCCACCGTGTCGTCCAGGGACAGGCGGCCCTCCGCCTCCAGTTGGAGCAGGACCGTGGAGACGAAGGTCTTCGTGATGCTGCCGACCCGGTAGTGGTCGGACGCGGAACGCGGGGCGCCGGTGCGGGTGTCGCCCACCCCGGCCGTCGTCGACCAGGTGCCGTGCGGGTCGCGGGCCGTGGCGGTCACCCCGGGCACGCCGGCCGCGACCGCGGCCCGCACCGCCTCGCGGGTGGCCTGGTGGCCGGCGGCGGGTGCCGCCACCGCCGGTGCCACCAGTGCCGCCGAGGCGGCCAGGGCCGTGGCCGCCACCAGTGTCGTACGTACGTACATGTCTCTCCCCCAGTTGGGTCACCGGTCGAGTCGACGTGGTCGTCGGACTCGGTCGGGGGGAGGGACACCGCCGTGATCGGCGAGGTTGCCCGGCTGTGGGCCGGTTGGGTGAGTTTCAGCCCTTCTTGAGGACCAGCTCCGTGTTCCGGTCCGCCGGGTCGCCGCCCAGGACCTTGCTGGAACCGGGGGCGTTGAAGGCCAGTTCGCGGTAAAGAGCCGCGAGGCCGGTCTGGGAGAGGTCGGAGAAGTCCGTGCGGTGCGGGGCGGCGGACTCGATCAGCGTGGTGAAGAGCGAGACCGTGCCGTCCTTGTTGTCCGCCAGCTCCACGACCCGGGCCAGCTGCGGGTAGTCCACGTGCGAGGCGGTGGTGACCTCCCAGAACGAGTTGCCGTTCGAGGCCTTGTGCGGGGTGATGAGGTTGCGGTGGATGTGGCCGTTCACCCAGGCCAGCACGTTGGCGTGCCGGTTGAGGAGGGTGACCAGCTCGGCGCCCGAGTGGCGGCGGTCGCTCGGGTGGGCGGGGTCGGGGCGGGTGTTGGTCATCGTCCGGCTGGTGTGGTGGCTGAAGACGACCGCGTAGGAGTCCTTGTTCTCCCGCAGGGTCCGCTCCAGCCAGGCCAGTTGGACCGAGCCGATCGATCCGTCGTAGTGGCCGCCGGCGTCCGTCGTGTCGAGGCTGATGCCGATGACGTCGTCGGAGATACGGAAGGCGTAGTACTGGGTGCCCGCGGCCAGGTTCGCGGAGGAGTAGCCGTGGCCGACCGGGCCGAGGCCCTGGTGGGCCGGGTCCAGGTGGGCCTTGAGGTAGTCCGACGCCGTGTAGGGGGCGCGCTTCTCGTCCGCCGTGACCGAGCGCATCGAACGGGCGTGGGCCTTCAGGAAGTCGCGGTAGCCGCTGCCCTTGGGGTCCCGGGCGGTGCGGATGGAGTCCTGGAGCTTCTTGGCCTCGGCGTCGGTCACCGTCATCAGCTTCTTGCCGGCGATCGCGGCCGCGGCCAGGTAGGGGTCGGCGTGCGAGCCGTAGCAGCCGAGCGGCAGCGTGTCGTGGTTGCCGACGGTGGAGTACCAGGGGAGGTTGAGGCCGGGGCTGTTCACCTCGCGGATCGCGGCGGCGAGGAAGCCCGCCAGGTGCGGGAAGCCGAGCGCCTTGTCGCCGTCGCGGACGGTGGAGCTCGCCTGCCAGTACAGCTTGAGGCCGCTGTTCTGCACGCCCTCGTAGTGCTTGGGGTCACCGCTGTTGGGGGTGATCCGGCCGCCGCTCATCACCTTCATGAACCACTCCAGCTCGGAGTGGGCGTTGTTGTCGGTGTTGTCGCCGGTCGTCATCACGAAGTGCAGCGGGGAGCCGGTGACGGGGGCGCCGCGCAGCGCGTTCACGCGCTCGACGAGGGAGATGGCACCGGGCACGGTGAGCGCCTCGTGGGGGCGCCAGGCGTGCGGGTCGTGGGCGCGCAGGTACTCCAGGCGCAGCGGGTGCTGGACGTCCATCAGATGCAGGTCGGTGAACTGCACGAATGCGGCCAGGGCGGTACGGCGGCTCGCCCGGCCGGACTTGGCGGCGGCCAGGTCGGAGCGGACCACGCGCGACCAGCCGGCGCCGTCGCCGAGCCGCCGGTAGCCGGAGCCGGTGCGGGGCGCGGCGACGGAGGCGAGGGTGGTGCCCTTGGTGTACGGCGCGAGGGGCGCCGCGGCGGCCTGGCGGCCCTCGGCGACCGGCTGCGGCTCGTCGGTCGCGGCGGGCGCGGCCTGGCTGTCGGTGGGGCGCAGGGCGTAGCCGACGCCCGCGGAGAGCGAGACGGCTCCGGCGGCGGCGAGCACGGTACGACGGTTGATCTCCAGTGCCTCGCGGCCCTTCTGGGCCGCGGAGGTGGCGACTGAGCGTATGCGCGACATGGCGCGGTCTCCCCGAGTGCGAACGCGTCCGGCAGTGGTCACGGGCGATCGCTTCCGCGAACTTCCCGCTCACTCTGGATCGTTGGCATCGGGGATGGCCTGCGCGTGAACGCGGCGGCAACGCGCAACGCCGATCACCGTACGTGGATCAGGCGAGGTGGGGACCGGTCATGGAGCGGATTGCGGGCGGCCGGGGTCCGGTCACTCCGCGTTCATCTGCCGGGGAAGGGGAGGGTCTCCGGCGCTTACGACTGCGACGACTGCTCCGGTGCGAACCGCCCCGCCGCCGGCCGCTCCCGCCACAGCCGCAGCGCGACGTCGACCAGCCGGATGTGCCGGAGGTCCGGTACGGCGTCGAGGTCGTGCCAGGCGGCCATGTCGGTGGAGCCGTTCACCTCGTTCCTCAGCTCGCCGCCGACGATCTCGCCGGTGTAGACGATCCGCACGCTGTGGTGGTCGGTGGGCAGGCACAGCGGGCCCTCGGCGGCGAAGTGGTGCCGGAGGGAGTCGATGCCCAGCAGTCCGGTCACCTCGATGCGGTAGCCGGTCTCCTCCATGAGCTCGCGGCGGACCGTGTCGTAGGGGTCCTCGCCGTGCTCCATGCCGCCACCGGGCAGGACCCACTCGGGCACGCCGTCGTCATCGGGCGACCGGGCCAGCAGGATCTGTCCGTCACGGACGCACACGGCGTAGGCCGCCACCCTCAGCTTCTCGCGCACATCGGCACGGTAGGGCCCGCGGGGTCCGGCGGCCAACGGGATTTCCTTTCACAGCAAGGACACAGATAGGGGGTTTTCCCCATACGTTCATATCGATTCGGTCAACGTTCCCAAAAGACCGTTCCCTTGGGGAAAGCTGTGCGCCTACGTGCCGGTTCTTGACCAGGTTCCGGCCGCTCCATGCTCGTTCCTTTACCTACAAGGGATGCAGATGACCCTCAGCCCCCAGCACGACCCGATACCGGGCCACAGACGCATGGGCCGCATGGCCCTGGCCGTCGGTGTCGTGGCCGCGCTCTCCGCCGCCGGGCCGATACCCCTGGCCGCCGCCGCGACGCCGACCCCGGCCGCCACCGCCACCGCGGACGCCAAGTCGGCCCACGACAAGCTCGGTTCGGACGACGCCGAACTGCTCGCCGAGGCCAAGGCCGACGGCACCAAGAACGTCACGATGATGATCGCGACCGCACCGGGGCAGACCGCGCAGGTCGCCCGGGAGCTGGACGGCGTCAAGGGCGGCTCGGTGGGCCGTACGTACGACAAGCTCGGCTATGTCCGCGCCACCGTCCCCACCGGCCGGGCGGACTCGGCGATCGCCGCCGCCGCGAAGCTGTCCTCGGTGCAGGCGATCGACCTGCGCCAGGAGATCCAGCTCGACGACCCGGCGGTGTCGGACACCGCCAGGTCGGCCAAGGCCGCGAAGACCTATCCGGCGCCGGGGAAGAACACCCCCGCCGAGAACCCGTACAACCCCTCCTTCGAGACGGGCGCCGTCGACTTCGTCAAGGACCACCCGAAGGCGGACGGCCGGGGCATCACGATCGGCATCCTGGACTCCGGTGTCGACCTCGGCCACCCGGCGCTGCAGAAGACCACCACGGGCGAGCGGAAGATCGTCGACTGGGTGACCTCGACCGACCCGCTCGTCGACAGCGACCAGACCTGGCGGCCCATGGTCACGGCCGTGTCCGGGCCGAGCTTCAGCTACCAGGGCAGGACCTGGACGGCGCCCGCCGGGTCGTACCAGGTCAGCCTCTTCAAGGAGTCGTACACCACGGGCGGCGACGCGGCCGGTGACGCCAACCGGGACGGCGACACCACCGACAGTTGGGGCGTGCTCTACGACCCGGCGGCCGGCACGGTCACCGTCGACCTGAACAACAACGGCGACTTCTCCGACGACAAGCCGATGAAGCCGTACAAGGACGGTTACCAGGTCGGCTACTTCGGCACCGACAACCCGGCGACCGACGTCGTCGAGCGGCAGCCGTTCGTCGTGCAGATCCGCAAGGACGTCCCGATGGACCCGCTGGGCGGGGACTGGGTCGGCAAGACGGCCGACTTCGTCAACATCGGTGTCATCGAGTCCGAGCACGGCACCCACGTCGCCGGCATCACCGCCGCCAACGGCCTGTTCGGCGGCAAGATGAACGGCGCGGCTCCGGGCGCGAAGATCGTCTCCTCCCGGGCCTGCACCTGGACCGGCGGCTGCACCAACGTCGCGCTCACCGAGGGCATGATCGACCTGGTCGCCAACCGGGGCGTCGACATCGTCAACATGTCGATCGGCGGCCTCCCGGCGCTGAACGACGGCAACAACGCGCGCGCCGAGCTCTACACCCGGCTCATCGACACCTACGGCGTGCAGCTGGTGATCTCCGCGGGCAACTCGGGACCGGGCGCGAACACCATCGGTGACCCGGGACTCGCCGACAAGGTCATCTCGGTCGGCGCGGGCATCTCCAAGGACACCTGGGCCGCCAACTACGGCTCCCAGGTGACCACGAAGTACCAGCTGCTGCCCTTCTCCTCGCGCGGTCCGCGTGAGGACGGCGGCTTCACGCCGACGCTGGTCGCCCCCGGTGCCGCGATCAACACCACCCAGACCTGGCTGCCGGGCTCCCCGGTCGCCGAGGCGGGCTACTCGCTGCCGGCCGGCTACTCCATGCTCCAGGGCACCTCGATGGCCTCCCCGCAGGCCGCGGGAGCCTCCGCGCTGCTGCTGTCGGCGGCGAAGGAGAAGGGGATCGGCCTCTCCCCCGCCGACCTGCGCACGGCCCTCACCTCGACCGCCCACCACATCAAGGACGTGCAGGCGTACGAGGAGGGCGCGGGCCGCATCGACATCGTCGACGCGTGGGACGCCATCCGCGACCACGCCACCGCGCACGACTACACCGTCAAGGCCCCGGTCGACACCGCGATCGACTACGCGCTGAAGACCCCGGGCTTCGGCACCGGCCTCTACGACCGCGAGGGCGGCCTCAAGGCCGGGCAGAAGAAGACGTACGACGTCACCATCACCCGGACCTCCGGCGCGGACAAGGCGGTCCGGCACGAGCTGCACTTCGAGAACAACGCCGGGCACACCTTCAAGATCCTCGGCTCCGACGAGGTGAAGCTGCCGCTGAACCAGCCGGTGACGGTCGAGGTGCAGGCGCGGGCGAAGAGTTCGGGCATCAAGTCGGCGATCCTGGAGGTCGACGACCCGAAGACCGAGGGCGTGGACAAGCAGATCCTGACGACGGTCGTGGTGTCGGCACCCGTCCACTACACCTGGGCCGCGTCCGGTTCGGTGCAGCGCAACAGCTCCACGTCGTACTTCGTGACCGTGCCCGAGGGCGCCAAGGCGCTGGAGGTCGCGATCGGCGGGCTGGCCGCCAAGAGCCAGACGCGGTTCATCTCCATCCACCCGTACGGCGTCCCGGTCGAGGACACCGGCACCCCGTACTGCTACAACAACTACCTCGACGGCAACGGCTGCAAGCCGGACGTCCGTTCCTACGCCGACCCGCAGGCCGGGGTCTGGGAGATCGAGGTCGAGGCGCGCCGCACCTCGCCGCTGCTCGACAACCCCTACCGCCTGGACGCCACCGTGCTCGGCGCGGCCTTCGACCCGGAGACCGTGACCCTGCCCGAGGCCAAGGCCGGCGTCCCGGTCGACGCCTCCTGGAAGGTGACCAACGAGTTCGCCGCGCTCGACGGCAAGCTGGTCGGCGGCCCGCTCGGCTCCTCCAAGACGGCCCGTCCCTCGATCAAGGAGGGCGAGGTCCAGACCTCCACGGTGACCGTGCCGGCGGGTGCGCAGTCGCTGGACGTGGCCATCGGTGGCGTCTCCGACACGGCCGCCGACCTCGACCTGGCGGTGTACGACGCGTCCGGGAAGCAGGTCGGGCTGTCCGCCGACGGCGACTCGGAGGAGGCGGTGTCCATCGCCTCGCCGGCCGCCGGTACGTACACCGTCGAGGTCACCGGCTACTCGGTCCCGTCGGGCACCACCGACTACGACTACCGGGACGTGTTCTTCTCCGCCGCGCTCGGCACGGTCTCGGTCGACGGGTCGACGCCGGTCAAGCTCGGCACGGGTGCCTCGGCCACGGTGACCGGCCAGGTCACGGCAGCCACGGCGGCCCCCGAGGGACGTGAGTTCTTCGGCCGGGTCCAGCTGGTCAACGCCCACGGCACGGTCGCGGGCATCGGCAGCGTGAAGATCGAGAAGGTCACGCAGTAGCGGTGACAGCCGCGGTGCCGGGGCGGGCGTCCTGCGGGGCGCCCGCCCCTTCTCACTCCCGGCAGGTCAGGGTGCGCGACTCGGGCAGGTCGTGGACGATCCAGGACCGCTCCGGGGCGATCTCCGCCTCGCCGACCGCGTACCGGTCGGGCTCCTGCCGTCCCTCCGTGACGCCGACGAGGAGGCGGGCGCCGGTGCGGATCCGGGGGTCGGCGCCGGCCGCGAAGAGGACGTCGACCTCCGCACCGGTCTTCGCCGGTTTGTAGGCATGGGTCACCTTGAGGGTGACGCGTTCCCCGCCGCCCTGCGGCAGCCGGCGCACACCGGTCACCGTGCCCTCGACGACCAGCCGGGCGCAGGCCAGATAACGGGCGCCGCCCAAGGCCTCCTTGCCCGACGCACCCACCGACGCGCCGCCGGCCGCGCTGTCGGCGCTGCTGTCCGACGCCTTGCTGTCGACGCCGTTCGCCGTGAGCCAGCCGATACCGAACACCGCCGAGACGAACGCGGCGGCCAGGGCACCGACCAGACCGAGCGAGCGGACATGGGGGTGCTGCCAGGGGCGGGGGCGCGGCCGGGGCTTCGGCCGGGGCCGGGGTTCCGGGCGCGGCGGCTCGGCCAGGGCGTCCCCGATGCTCCCGAGCTGCGCACGCAACAGCGCCACGTCGGCGGCGGCGGCCCGGTGTTCGGCCATGAAGCCGGGGTCGGCCCGCTGCCCGTCGGAGAGCGGCTCGTCCAGGAGAACGGCGAGCAGGGCGTCGGCCTCGCCGGCAGCACCAGCGGGGATCCCGTCCTGCGCCTCGCTCCGGCCGTACCCGTCGTGGCCGTCGTCCCGGACCTCGCCGTCGTAGCCGTCGTGTTCGGCGGGCATGGTCACACCACCTCGTCCTCGTGCAGGCGGGCGCGCAGGGCGCGCACCGCCGTGTGCAGCCGGCTCTTGACCGTGCCCTCGGGGATGCCGAGCTCCTCGGCTATGCCGCGCACCGGCAGGTCGGCGTAGAAGCGCAGGACGAGGACCTGGCGCTGGGTGTCCGGCAGTTCGTCCAGGCCGCGGGCGACGGCGACGGAGAGCAGGCTGCTGTCCTCGCCGGGGGTGTGGTCGGGGACGCGGAGGGCGGCCAGGCGTTCGCCGAGGCGTTCCTGACGGCGCTTGGCGCGGTGCCAGTCCATGGCGAGGTTGGAGGCGACCACCGCCGCCCACGCCGAGACGTCCCGCGGGGCCTCCCGGCCGCTCGCGGCCCGCTCCAGCAGCCGCAGGCGGACCTGCTGTACCCCGTCCAGCAGGTCCGCCTGCGGTACGCCGCCCAGCGCGAGCACCGCCCGTACCCGGCGCTCCTGGTCCGCGTCCAGAGGATCACCGTGCTGGTCCCCCTGGGCCCGGCGGGCCTTTCTGCGCAGCACAACCCACCCCCCTCACCGCGTTTCCCCTACGACGCCGCGGCCCCCGGAAACGTTCGGACGGCTCCCGGAAATCTTTTCCGAGGCGTACGTCACACCGGCGCGCCACGCAGCACAGCTTGCGGCACGAAGGCCACGCGGAGGTATTTTCTGCAGCTCAGCGTGGGTACCGACGGGAGTTCCACAGGCCGTGAGGTCCGTTCGGCGGGCATGGCGGGCAAAGAATTGGACAGGCTGACCCGGGTCGGCCGCATGATGGAAAGGCCGTAGTCACACGTCACCGTATGCAGAGGGAGTCACCGTGAGGGTCGGAATCGTCGGAGCCACCGGTCAGGTCGGCACGGTCATGCGCAGGATCCTCACGGAGCGCGACTTCCCGGTCACCGAGCTGCGGCTGTTCGCCTCGGCCCGCTCCGCCGGGACCGTGCTGGACGGCGTGACCGTGGAGGACGCGGCGACCGCCGACTACACCGGCCTGGACATCGTGCTGTTCTCGGCGGGCGGGGCCACCTCGAAGGCGCTCGCGGAGAAGGTCGCCTCCCAGGGTGCCGTCGTGATCGACAACTCCTCCGCCTGGCGCAAGGACCCCGAGGTCCCGCTGGTCGTCTCCGAGGTGAACCCGCACGCGATCGCCGACCGCCCCAAGGGCATCATCGCCAACCCGAACTGCACCACGATGGCCGCGATGCCGGTCCTGAAGGTGCTGGACGCGGAGGCGGGCCTTCAGGCGCTGGTCGCCACCACCTACCAGGCGGTGTCCGGCTCCGGCCTGGCGGGCGTCGCGGAGCTGCACGGGCAGGTGCAGAAGGTCGCCGCCGACGCGGACAAGCTCACCCACGACGGCGCGGCGGTCGACTTCCCCGAGCCGCAGGTCTACAAGCGGCCCATCGCCTTCAACGTCCTCCCCTTCGCCGGCAACCTCGTCGACGACGGTCTGAACGAGACCGACGAGGAGCAGAAGCTGCGCCACGAGTCCCGCAAGATCCTGGAGCTTCCCGAGCTGAAGGTCTCCGGCACCTGCGTCCGCGTCCCGGTGTTCACCGGCCACTCCCTCCAGGTCAACGCCCGGTTCGCCCGCCCGATCAGCCCCGAGCGCGCCACCGAGCTGCTCGCGGACGCCCCGGGCGTCGAGCTCTCCGACATCCCGACCCCGCTGCAGGCGGCCGGCCAGGACCCGTCCTACGTCGGCCGGATCCGCCGCGACGAGACGGTGGACAACGGTCTCGCGCTGTTCGTCTCCAACGACAACCTCCGCAAGGGGGCCGCGCTGAACGCCGTGCAGATCGCGGAGCTGGTGGCGCAAGAGCTGTCGGCGAAGTAGGGGGGCCGGGCGCCTCAGGGGGTGCCGCGTTCTGCCGTCGGGCGGGTGCGGGTACGTGGGGGCTGATCGCGCCCACGCGGTGGAGCGCATATCGGCACAGCCCCGCGCCCCTTACGGGGCGCCGGTGATCACGTTCGTCGTCCAGGGGAGAGCCACCACACATGAGCAACACTCAGCCGTCGTGCGTCACGTCACGCGTCCTCGACGGCAAGGTCGTCATGATCACCGGGGCGTCCAGCGGGATCGGGGCGGCCGCCGCGCGGCTGTTCGCGCGGGAGGGTGCGGCCGTCGTGCTGACGGCCCGGCGCGCGGACCGGCTGCGGTCGCTGGCCGAGGAGATCGGCGCCGGCGGCGGCCGGGCCCTGGCCGTACCGGCGGACGTGGCCTCGGCCGAGGACGTCGAGCGGGTCGTCCGTACGGCCGTCGCCGGCTTCGGCCGACTGGACTGCGCCTTCAACAACGCCGGGTTCGGCACCGCCGGCACCGAGCTGCACGAGACCGGCCAGGACGTCTACGAGCAGACCATGGACGTCAACGTGCGCGGGGTCTGGAACTGCCTGCGCTTCCAGATCCCCGAGATGCTCGGCTCCGGCGGCGGCACGATCGTCAACACGTCGAGTGTCGCGGGGCAGCGGGCGACCGGGGCGTCGGCGGCCTACGTGGCCGCCAAGCACGCCGTCCTCGGGCTCACCCGGGCCGCCGCGGCCGAGTACGCGCAGCGCGGTATCCGCGTCAACGCGCTGGTGGTGGGCAGCACCCGCACCGAGATGATGGACCGGGCGGTACGGACGCTGCCGGAGCTGCGGGAGCGGTTCGAGGGCGAGACCCTGCAGAAGCGGATGGCCGGCCCGGCCGAGGTCGCCGAGGCCGCGCTGTGGCTGTGCAGCGACCGTTCCTCCTTCGTCACCGGCGCGGCGATGCCGGTCGACGGCGGCACGACCGCCGCCTGACGCCTCCCGTCCCGGGCGATCTCTGGGGTTTTCCCTCGTCGCCCGGGCCGGGCTGCCATGGAAGGATGGCGCAACCCACACATAACGAGGAGATGACCGCGTGCCTGGCACAAACCTGACTCGCGAAGAGGCACAGCAGCGGGCGAAGCTGCTCACCGTTGACTCGTACGAGATCGATCTCGACCTCTCCGGCGCGCAGGAGGGCGGTACCTACCGGTCCGTGACCACGGTGCGCTTCGACGTCGCCGAAGCAGGCGCCGCTTCCTTCATCGACCTGGTGGCCCCGGCGGTCCACGAGGTCACCCTGAACGGCGACCCGCTCGATGCCGCCGAGGTCTTCGAGGACTCCCGGATCGCGCTGCCGGGCCTGCTGGCGGGCCGTAACGTCCTGCGGGTCGTGGCCGACTGCGCGTACACCAACACGGGCGAGGGCCTGCACCGGTTCGTCGACCCGGTCGACGAGCAGGCCTATCTCTACACCCAGTTCGAGGTGCCGGACGCGCGTCGCGTGTTCGCCAGCTTCGAGCAGCCGGACCTCAAGGCGACCTTCCAGTTCACGGTGAAGGCGCCGAGCGGCTGGACCGTCATCTCCAACTCGCCGACGCCGGAGCCCAAGGACGACATCTGGGTCTTCGAGCCGACGCCGCGCATCTCGTCGTACATCACCGCGCTGATCGTCGGCCCGTACCACTCCGTGCACAGCGTGTACGAGAAGGACGGGCAGAGCGTGCCGCTCGGTATCTACTGCCGGCCCTCGCTCGCCGAGTTCCTGGACTCGGACGCGATCTTCGAGGTGACCCGGCAGGGCTTCGACTGGTTCCAGGAGAAGTTCGACTACGCGTACCCGTTCAAGAAGTACGACCAGCTGTTCGTGCCGGAGTTCAACGCGGGCGCGATGGAGAACGCGGGCGCGGTGACCATCCGCGACCAGTACGTCTTCCGGTCCAAGGTGACCGACGCGGCGTACGAGACGCGGGCCGAGACCATCCTGCACGAGCTGGCCCACATGTGGTTCGGCGACCTGGTCACCATGGAGTGGTGGAACGACCTGTGGCTGAACGAGTCGTTCGCCACCTACACCTCCATCGCCTGCCAGGCGTACGCGCCCGGCTCGCGCTGGCCGCACTCGTGGACGACGTTCGCCAACTCCATGAAGACCTGGGCGTACCGGCAGGACCAGCTGCCCTCCACGCACCCGATCATGGCCGAGATCCGCGACCTGGACGACGTCCTCGTCAACTTCGACGGCATCACCTACGCCAAGGGCGCGTCCGTCCTGAAGCAGCTCGTCGCCTACGTCGGCATGGACGAGTTCTTCACGGGCGTGCAGGCGTACTTCAAGCGGCACGCGTTCGGCAACACGCGCCTGTCCGACCTGCTGGGCGCCCTGGAGGAGACCTCCGGGCGTGATCTGAGCACCTGGTCGCAGAAGTGGCTGCAGACCGCCGGGATCAACATCCTGCGCCCGGACGTCGAGACCGACGCGAACGGTGTCGTCACCTCCTTCGCGATCCGCCAGGAGGCCCCGGCGCTGCCCGCCGGCGCCAAGGGCGAGCCGATCCTGCGCCCGCACCGGATCGCGATCGGCCTGTACGACCTGGACGAGACGAGCGGCAAGCTGGTCCGCACCGACCGCATCGAGCTGGACGTGGACGGCGAGCTGACCGCCGTACCGCAGCTGGCCGGCCGCCGCCGTCCGGCGGTGTTCCTGCTCAACGACGACGACCTGTCGTACGCGAAGGTCCGCCTGGACGAGCAGTCTCTGCAGTTCGTGACGGAGCACCTGGGCGACTTCGAGTCCTCCCTGCCCCGCGCGCTGTGCTGGGCGTCGGCCTGGGACATGACCCGCGACGCCGAACTGCCCGCCCGCGCGTACCTGTCCCTGGTGCTGGCCGGCATCGGCAAGGAGTCCGACATCGGTGTCGTGCAGTCCCTGCACCGCCAGGTGAAGCTCGCCGTCGAGCTGTACGCCGACCCGACCGCCCGCGAGGCCCTGCTCACCCGCTGGACCGACGCCACCCTCGCGCATCTGCGGTCGGCCGCCCCGGCGAGCGACCACCAGCTGGCCTGGGCCCGCGCGTTCGCGGCGACCGCCCGTACCCCGGAGCAGCTGGACCTCCTGGACAGCCTGCTGGAGGGCACCCACACGATCGAGGGCCTGGCCGTCGACACCGACCTGCGCTGGGCGTTCGTGGAGCGGCTGGCGGCGGTCGGCCGGTTCGACGAGGCGGAGATCGCGGGCGAGTACGAGCGGGACAAGACGGCCGCCGGCGAGCGCCACGCGGCCACCGCCCGGGCCGCCCGGCCGACCGAGGAGGCGAAGGCCGAGGCGTGGGCGTCGGTCATCGAATCCGACAAGCTGCCGAACGCCGTGCAGGAGGCGGTGATCGGCGGCTTCGTCCAGACCGACCAGCGTGAGCTGCTGGCGCCGTACACCGACCGGTACTTCGAGGTCCTGAAGTCGGTGTGGGACACCCGCTCCCACGAGATCGCCCAGCAGATCGCGATCGGCCTCTACCCGGCCCTCCAGGTCTCCGAGGAGACCGTCACCAAGACGGACACCTGGCTGGCCGCGGCCCAGCCGAACGCGGCCCTGGCCCGGCTCGTCTCGGAGTCCCGCGCGGGCGTCGAGCGCGCCCTGCGGGCCCAGGCGGCGGACGCGGCGGCCGAGTAGCCGACGGTACGACGAAGGGGGCGCCCGGGGCCGATGCCCCGGACGCCCCCTTCCTCATGCGCACAGCCGTAGGGCGAGCCCTCGTGCGCACAGCCGTAGGGCGGGTCCCCGGTCAGGTGCCGTTGGCGTTGCTGTCCCCTGTGGTTTCCTTCTTGTCCAACGGGCGGATCTCGATCTTGGTCGGCATTTCAACTCCCCTTTTCAACAAGGATGTTGAGCGTCCCCATGGGAACTCCCGCCGCAGCGGCTGTCAAGAGATCCGACCAGGCGCCTACTCCCCATCACCCAGGCGGAGTTGAGTACCCGTGCTCACGCCCGGGGTTCCCGTGGGTTGCGAGCATCGGTGCAACGGCGCGGCACGGAGCGCCGGTTCGTCCAGTCGAGGCACTCCTCAGTCACGGAGAAACCGTCATGTCCCGTCGTATCGCTCTGTCCATCGCCGCCGGTGTCGTCGTCCTCGGAGGCGCCGGCGCCTTCGCCCTCGCCTACGCGGGGGACCAGCCGCCCGCCTTCGCGCACAGCACCGCCCGCTACACCGCGCCCGACGGCGGCCGGGACGGTTCGGTCACCTTCTCCACCGAGGTCACCGCGTCCTCCGGGGTGAAGAGCCTCAAGGTGCTGGCCTGGCCGGAGAAGTCCCGGTTCGCGAAGGAGCCGCCGACCGCCAAGGACATGGCCGAGGTGGAGTCGGCGACCTGCGCGCCGGCCAAGGCAGACACGGCGCGGTGCGTGTACAGGGCCGCGGTGTCCGCCGCCGACGCCGCGTCGGCCCCGCACGGCACCTGGCACTTCGCCGTACTCGCCACCGCCGAGGACGGCCGTACCACCCTGGACACCAAGGTCACCGACTTCACCGTCGGCTGAGCCGGTCCGCCGCCGATGGCGTCCGTTCAGCCGACATGCGCGGCCAGCGCCGACCCGATGTCCGCGGCCCGGGCGTCCTCCGCCGCCCAGGCCGCGTACCCGTCGGGCCGCACCAGCAGCGTCGTACCGCGGTCGCTCGCCCAGTGCGCCACCGCCAGCCGGTCCGCGCGCCCCTCGCCCGCGTCGTACGCACCCGGGGTCACCAGCACGAACCGGCCGCCGCGCAGGGCCTCGTAGAGCCGGCCGCCGCCGGCCAGGGCGAGGTCGGGAACGCGCGCGCCGGTGAGGGGATGGGCGCCCCTCGGGGCCGGATACCTGTATCCGACGCCGGTGATCTGGCCCATGATCCTGGCGCGGACGGGGGCCAGCCGGTCGAGGGCGGTCACGAGCACGGAACGCACCGGCAGCTGCCAGCCCTTGGCCATCGCCAGGCGGACGATGGCTCCACTGCTGCGCAGCACCGACCTGCCGACCGGGTGCCGTTCGGCCTGGTAGGTGTCGAGCAGGTCGGGGGTGGCGTGGCCGTGCAGCACGGCGGCGAGCTTCCAGCTCAGGTTGGCCGCGTCCTGCAGACCGGTGTTCATTCCCTGGCCGCCGGCCGGGGTGTGCACATGCGCCGCGTCGCCGGCCAGGAAGACCCGGCCCACCCGGTAGCCGGGGGCCTGCCGCTCGTCGCTGTGGAAGCGGGACATCCAGCGGGCCTCGCGCATCCCGTAGTCGCGGCCCAGGGCCAGCCGGGTGATCTCCCTGACCTCGTCGAGGTCGACCGGCTCGTGGTCGGGGACGTCGCGGCCGCGGTGCCAGCAGATGACACGGTGGTAGCCGTCGCCGAAGGGCGCGAGGAAGGCGAACGCGTCGCCGACCGCGGCGGCCGTGATCAGCGTCTCGGGCTTCTCGTCGAGCAGCACGTCGGCGAGGACGACGGACCGGATGGCCGACCTCCCCGGGAACGGCAGCCCGATCGCCTCCCGCACGGCACTGCGCATCCCGTCGGTGCCGACGACGTACCCGGCGCGCAGGTCCGCGGCGCCCTTGACGTGCACGGTGACGCCGTCGGCGTCCTGCGTCAGCCCGGTCACCTCGGACTCGTGGCGGAAGTCGACACCCGCCTCCACCGCACGGCGCTCCAGTACCTTCTCCACCTCGTACTGCGGGATCACCAGCACATGCCGGAAGCGGGAGGGGAGGCCGCCGAGGTCGAGGGTGAGCCCGTCGAAGAGGTTGAGCCGGGCGAGCGGCTTGCCGACGGCCTCCAGTTCGTCGGCGACGGCGCGGGCGTCGAGCTGCTCCAGGGCGCGGGCGTGCAGGACGAAGGCGCGGGAGAGGTTGCTGATCCGGTGGGGCCGCTTCTCCAGGAGGGTGACCGGGACGCCGGCGACGGCGAGGTCACCGGCCAGGAGCAGGCCGGTGGGACCGGAGCCGACGACGATCACGCGGGAGGTTTCGGGGGCGGCGGTCGGGCCGTTCATGGGGGCCTCCTCTGGATGCCTTCACTCGTTGGCCAACGACTGTTGATCAACAGGAGCCGGCCAACGGCTGTTGGCCAACGCTTGTTGACAACGGTAGGACGGGGCGGTCGCGCGAGTCAACACTCGTTGGCCAACAGCCGTTGGCACACATCTGTTGGCCCACATCCGCCGACCCCACATATCTACTGGCCCACGCTTGTTGGCCCACACTTGTTGGCCCACGGATGTTGGCCTACGCTCGTTGACATGACCGGCACCCCCAGTAGAAACACCGAGCCCACGAACGGCTCGGCGACGCGCCGCTCCGACGCCAGCCGCTCCGCCATCCTGGCCGCGGCCCGCGAGCGCTTCGCCACCGACGGCTACGAGCGCGCCACCATCCGAGCCATCGCCAAAGACGCGCACATCGACCCGTCCATGGTCATGCGCTACTTCGGCAACAAGGACGGCCTGTTCGCGGCGGCCGTCGCGCTCGACCTGCGGATGCCCGACGTGTCCCAGGTGCCGCGCACCGAGGTCGGGCGGGCGCTGGTGGCCCACTTCCTGACCATCTGGGAGGCGAACGAGGAGCTCACCGCGGTGCTGCGGGTCGGCATCACCAACAAGGCGGGGGCCGAGCGGCTGCAGGGCATCTTCCGGGAGCAGGTGGTACCGGTGGCCCAGCGGGTGTGCCCCGACCCCGAGCAGGTGCAGACACGGGCGGGGCTGTGCGCCGCGCAGCTGATGGGGCTCGCCCTGACCCGTTACGTGCTGCGGCTGCCGCCGGTGGTGGCGCTGGCGCGGGAGGAGATCCTCGCGTGGCTGGGGCCGACCCTGCAGCGGTATCTGACCGCGCCGAGCCCCTGAGCGACGCACCGAGGGCGCCGGTCAGCTCCCGTACGCCCCGCCGCGGGACGTACGGAAGGCGACCGGCGCCCTCGGTGGAGAAGCGGAGGTCAGGCCTTCGCCTTGGCCTTCGTCGTGCCCGGCTTGGTGACCCGGATCTTGGACTTGTCCAGCACCATGACCAGGCCCGCGATGACCGCGAACAGCACGAGCGGGATCAGGACGTAGAGACCCAGCGTCTCGATGACGCTCAGGCCCTTGCCGGGGTCGTCGCCGTCGTCACGCGTGAGCGCGAGGGCAGGGGACGACAGGAGCAGCATCATCAGCGTCGTACCGGCAGCCAGGGCGCCGGCGCGCAGGGCGTTCTTCTTGTCCACGCTGCCCAAGTTAGCGGGCCGACTTGAGGGGCGCGCGTCCGGGGTACCTCTACGAGCCGCCGCACACCGCCGTGACCGCCCGGGGAGAGCCGCCGGATTCTGCCGGAGAGCCGCCGGCCGCCGAAAGGCGATACCGGTCTCACGCCCCGGACGGGCTGGAAACGGATACCGCGCGGCCGTCGTCCTCCGGGTCGGGCGGGTTGTCCGGCCGCAGTACCTCCAGGAGTGCCCGCACCCTCGCCGACGTCATCAGCTCCTCCAGGGTCACCGGGCGGCCCGTCGCGTCGGCGATCGGGAGGCGCCAGTTCGGGTACTGGTCCCAGGTGCCGGGGAGGTTCTGGGGACGGCGGTCGCCGACCGTGTCGGGGAGCCAGACGCCCACCATGCGGGCCGGGGTGCGGAGCAGGAAACGGTGGACGGCCCGGATCTCGGCCTCCTCGTCACCGGCGTCGGACACGGCCAGCAGACCCAGCCTGGTCAGCAGGGCCAGCCACTCCGCCGTGTCGGCCGCCGCGTCCGCCCGCTCCTCGGCCACCGGGCGGGTCAGCAGACCCAGCCGGTCGCGGAGTTCGACGTGCTCGCCGGTGAGGCGGGCGGCGGTGGGCGGCAGGTCGTGGGTGGTGGCGGTGGCGAGGCAGTCGGCGCGCCAGCTCTCCGGGGGGAGCGGGCGGCCGTCGCCGTCCCAGTCCCGTTCGAACCAGAGCACCGACGTGCCGAGCACCCCGTGCCGCTGGAGCGTCTCGCGCACCCCCGGCTCCACGGTCCCCAGGTCCTCCCCGATCACCACCGCGCCCGCCCGGGTCGCCTCCAGGGCCAGCAGGGCCAGCATCGCCTCGGCGTCGTAGCGGACGTAGGTGCCCTCGGTGGGCGGCCGGCCCTCCGGCACCCACCACAGCCGGAACAGGCCCATCACATGGTCGATGCGCAGGGCGCCGGCGTAGCGGAAGAGGGCGCGCAGCAGCTGGCGGTAGGGGGCGTGGCCGGAGGCGGCGAGGCGGTCGGGGCGCCAGGGCGGCAGGCCCCAGTCCTGACCGCGGGCGTTGAAGGCGTCGGGCGGGGCGCCGACGGACATCCCGGCGGCGAAGAACGCGCGCTGCGCCCAGGCGTCCGCGCCCTGGGGGTGCACGCCGACGGCGAGGTCGTGCACGATCCCGACCGGCATCCCGGCCTCGCGGGCGGTGTGCTGGGCGGCGGTGAGCTGGGTGTCGGTGAGCCAGGCGAGCCGGGAGTGGAAGGCGACCCGGTCGCGCAGCGCGGCGCGGGTTCGGGCGGTCTCCGCCGAGCGGGGGTCGCGCAGGTCCTCGGGCCACCGGTGCCAGTCGGAGCCGTGCAGCTCGGCGAGCGCGTACCAGGTGGCGTGGTCCTCCAGGGCCTGCCCCTGTTCGGCGCGGAAGGCGTCGTAGGCGGCCTGCCGGGCGGCGGTGAGCGGTGCGGCGGCCAGCGCCTCCAGTGCCTCCCGCTTCAGCTCCCAGACCGCGTCCCGGTCGATGTGGGCGTCCTGGTCGAGGACGGTGGCGCGCAGCCGTCCGGCGCGTTCGGCGAGCGCGGGGTCCGGGACGTACTCGGGGACGGACTCCAGCCGCAGGTGCACCGGGTCCGGGAAGCGGCGGGAGGAGGGGCGGTACGGGGAGGGGTCGGTCGGGGGTCCGGGCACGGCCGCGTGCAGCGGGTTGACCTGGACGAATCCGGCGCCGGCGGTGCGTCCGGCCCAGTCGGCCAGGTCGGCGAGGTCACCGAGGTCGCCCATGCCCCAGGAGCGGTGGGAGAGGAGCGAGTACAGCTGGACGAGGAGTCCGTACGAGCGGCCGGCGGGGGTGGGCAGCCGGTCGGGGGCGACGATCAGGTGGGCGCGGGCGGTGCGCCCGTCGGGCGCGGCGGCGGTCAGCAGGTGCACGCCGGTCGGCAGGTCCGTCACGTCGTCCCGGGTCTCCCCGTCCTCCGTCCGCACCTCGAGGCGGGTGCCGGCGGGCAGGCCGAGGGCGGGGTCGCCGGAGCCGGCCCAGTGGACGACCGTCGGCGGCAGCAGCCGTTCGGCGAGGTCCCGCTCCCGTTCGGCGAGGGCGGTGCGGACGGCTTCCGGGCCGCTCGCGTCGACGCCCAGCGCGGCCAGCGCGGCGGTCACGGCACCGGCCGAGGCCGCGACCGTACGGTCCGGGGACGGGCTGTAGGAGGTGGCGACGCCGTGCAGCTCGGCGAGCCGGCACAGCCCCCGGTCCAGGGCTTCGCTCATCTACAACCCCGGCTCACTGGTCAGCGGGGCCAGGTCGGCGAGCGGCGGTTCGCTGGTCAGGGGCTCGGCGTCGGGCAGCGGCGGCTCGCTGGTCAGCGGCGCCTCGGCGCAGACGGTCTCGGCGCTGAACACACACAGCAGGGAGTCCTCCTCGGTCTGCACCGGGGGTTTGAACTGGGCCGGGATCGGATGGTGAACCGTTGCGGCCACGGTGGCCTCCTTGTCCTTGACGTCGGGTACGGCGGCGGATGCCGCGTCCTGGCAGGCCTACCCCGTCGCGGCGGGCGCACTCCCCACGGCCGTCCCCGCACCGGGTGAACCGACCGCGTCCGGGTGATCGATAAAGAGGCTGTGAGACTGTTCCGCCCCATGGGGGGCCACCGGGAGAACGAGGAGACGGCCGGCGGGGATGCGGCGCTGCTGCGGGCCGTCGCGGCCGGCGACGGCTCGGCGCTGGCCGTCCTGTACGACCGGCACGCGGGCTGGCTGTACGCCCGCCTGACCCGGCGCTGCGCCGACCCCGAGGTGGTACGGGAGGTGCTCCAGGACACCTTCGTCACGGTGTGGCGGTCGGCGGCCGGGCATCGCGGGCAGGAGGCCGGCGGCTGGCTGTGGACGATCGCCGCCCGACGGCTGGTGGACGCCCGTCGGGTGCAGGAGCGGGCCGCACGGGTGGCGCCCCCGCCCGGCCCCGCCGTCACGCCCTCCGCGGAGGACCGGGTGCTCGCGGGCCTGGAGTACGGCGATGTCGGCACCGCCCTGGACCGGATCTCCCCCGAACTGCGCGAGGTGCTGCGGGCAACCGTTGTGGACGGCCTGTCCACCCGGGAGACCGCGCGGCTGCTCGGCATACCGGAGGGCACGGTCAAGTCCCGCGCGCTCCGGGCACGAGCCGAACTCCGCGCCGCCCTGGCCCAGTTGAATCCTTCACCGACGGGAGGCCCGGCATGACGACACCCTGGCACGCCTCCGAGGACCTCACCCTGCGGTACGCCGACGGCACGCTGGCGGAGGCGGACGCGTGGTCCCTGGAGAAGCACCTGGAAGCCTGCACCACCTGCGCGACCCGAGTATCAGCGGCGGTGGGAAACACAGCAGCGGGACCGGCACTGGCGGAGATACGGGACCTGGTACTGGCAGAGACAGGGGACTCGGCACCGGCGGCCCCCACGACGCGCCCCACGGGGGCGCGGGACTCCGAGGTGTGCGGCTCCCCCGCGTGGGCGCGACCAGCCCCCACCCAGCCGCACCGGTCCCCCCGCCTCCACCCCACCCTCTGGTCCCTGGGCCCCGCTCTGAAAGGCACCTGGCTCCTGGCCCTTCTCTCCGTAGTCGTCGGCGCCCTCCTCCTCGACCAAGCCGCGGGCTACTCCGCGACCCGCACCCTCCTCCTCACCATCGCCCCGGTCGTCCCCGTGGCGGGCGTCGCCCTCTCCTACGGCCCGCACGCCGACCCCCTGCACGAGATCACCGCGGCCACCCCCTCCGGCGGGCTGCGCCTCGCACTCACCCGCACCGCCGCCGTCCTCGCCGTGAGCCTTCCCGCGCTGACCGTCACCGGCGCCGCGCTGCCCGCCTCGGGCGCCCCCGCGGCCGCCGCCTGGCTGCTGCCGGGCCTCGCGCTGACCCTCGGCTCCCTGGCGCTCGCGTCCTGCGTCGGCTGCCGTACCGCGACCGCGGTGACCGGCGGCGGCTGGCTGGCCGCCGTCCTCGTCCCGGCCGTCGCCGCCCACGGCGGCCCGTTCACCGCACGGCTGGCCGGCCAGCTGTCCGCCCGCTTCGACGGCACCCAGGCCGGCTGGGCCGCGGCCGCCGTCGCGTGCGCCGCGCTCCTGGCCGTCCGCCGAGGCGCCTACGACCACCTGGAGAACCGTTGAGCATACGAGTGACCGGCCTGTGCGTCCGGCACCGCAGGACCGTCGCCCTGGACTCGGTCGACCTCGCGCTCGGCACGGGTGTGCACGGGCTGCTGGGCCCGAACGGCGCCGGGAAGACCTCCCTGATCAGGGTGCTGGCCACGGTCGCCCGGCCGGCCGCGGGCCGGGTGGAGCTGCTCGGCCGGGACACCGCCGGGCATCGCGCCCTCGGCGAGGTCCGCGCCCGGCTGGGCTATCTGCCGCAGGAGTTCGGCTACTACCCGGGATTCACCGTGCGGGAGTTCGTGGCGTACGTGGCCTGGCTGAAGGAGATGCCGGCCGCCGAGGTCCCGGCGGCCGTGGAACGGGCGGTGGCCCGGGTCGGGCTCGCCGACCGGGCCGACGCGAAGATCCGGACGCTGTCGGGGGGCATGGTCCGCCGGGTCGGCATCGCGCAGGCCGTCGTCAACGAACCGGAGGTCCTGCTGCTCGACGAGCCGACCGCCGGACTGGATCCCGAACAGCGCGTGGAGTTCCGGGAGCTGCTGCGCGAGCTGGGCGCCTCGGCGACCGTGGTCGTCTCCACCCACCTGGTGGAGGACGTGGCCGCGGCCTGCACGGAGGTCACCCTGCTGGACGCGGGCCGGGTCGCCTACCGGGGCACGCCCGAAGCGCTGGCCGCTCTGGGCGAGGTGTCCGACGGCCCCGGCGACCATCCGATCGAGCGCGGCTACACGACGGCGCTGCGCACCCACCGCACCACCCAGGAGGCATCGCGATGAGCGTCGTGACGGCGGCGAAGGCCCCGCTGCTCGCGGAGGTGCGCCGGGGCTTCGCCCCCTGGGCCGGGCTGACCGTGCTGCTGACGCTGGGCGTGACGCTCGCCGCGTCCGCCGACAGGTGGCAGGGCGGCTGGGCGGAGACGGCCGCACAGCTGCACAACGCCGTGCTGATCACGGTTCCGGCGGCCGCGGCGGCGGGCTGCTGGCAGGGCGGGCGGGAACGGCGGCGGCATACGCGGGAGCTGTGGGGGACGGTGGTACGGCCGCCGCTGGCCCGGTTCCTGGTGTCGGCGCTGCCGACAGCGCTCTGGGTGGCCGCCGGGTATGCGGGCGCGGTGGGTCTGGCGCTGCTCGCGACCTGGCCGTACGCCTTGGGGGACGGCCCGCGGCCGGCCCTGGTGCCCACCGACGCGTTCGTGTCGGGGGCCGCGGTGCTGGTCGGTCATGCGGTGGGGCGGCTGGTGCCCTCGCGGCTCGCGGCTCCGCTGCTGGCGGCGGCCGGGTATGTCGGGCTGGGGGTGACGGCGGCGGCGCACGAGGGGTCCGGGCGGTATCTGAACCCCGCGTTCTCGATCATGGACACCCGGGTGCCGGTGTGGTGGCAGCCGACGGCGATGGCGGTCTGGACCGGGGGCCTGGCGGGGGCGGCCGTGCTGGCGTACGCGGCCCGGCGCCGGTGGACCGCGCTGCTGCCGCTGACCGCCGCGGCGGCCGCCGCCGTGCTGCTCACGCAGGCCGGGGACGGACTGTGGCGCACCGACCCGCTCGTCCACCGGCAGGTGTGCGACACCTCCGTCACCCCGGCGGTGTGCGTGAACGCCCGGTACGCGGGTGCGTTGCCGCGGCTCACCGAGGCGCTGTCGGGTGTCACGGGAAAGCTGAAGGGCGTCCGGAACCTGCCGGTGCGCTGGGCGGACCGGGACGGCGGGCCGCGTGAGGACGAGGCGCAACTGCCGTCGCTGACGCCGCTCGGCTGGTCGTTCGTGCGGGGGCGGCTGACCGATCCCGGGATGTTCGCGTGGCAGGCGGTGGGGGCGCTGGAGCTGCGCGGCGACTGCCCGGACGACGCGGTTTCCACGGCCGACGAGGCTGTCGAGAACTACCTCTCGCCGCAGCCCGCGCAGGAGGACTTCGACCGCCTGGACGCCCATGGGGACGCGCGGGCCCGGGCCGCGCTGGCCGAGCGCCGCGCCGCCCGGGCCCGGCTGGCCGCGATGGGCGGTGCGGAACGCCGGACCTGGCTGTCGGCGTACTTCGCGGCCCGGGCCGCGTGCGATGCGAAGGGGGTGCCGGCCCTGTGACCTCCGTCCGGAAGCCGCTCGTGCTCTACGCCCGCTCCCGCACCGTCCCCGCCACCCTCGCCGCGCTCGTCGCCACGGCCGCCTTCGCCGTCTGGGCGGCGGCCCGCCTGGACGGTTTCCTGGACCCCGACCGCCGGGTGCCGGTGGTCGCGCTGGCCCCGCTGCTGGCGGCCGCGGTGATCGGGGTGAGCCTGTACTCGCCCTCCGACGAACTGGACCGTACGGCGGTACGGCCGTGGTGGCCGCGCCGGCTGGCCCAGCTGGCCGGGCTCGCCGCGCTGGCGGCCGTGCTGCTGCCGCTGGCGGTGCTGGGGCATCCGGAGACCTTCGGGCCGCCGGCCGTCGTACGCAACACGCTGGGCTGTACGGGAGTGACGGCCGCGGCGGCGGTGCTGCTCGGCGCCCGGCTGAGCTGGCTGCCGGCCTTCGGTTACGTCAGTGCCGTGTACCTGGGCTCGGCGGGGGCGCGCGGAAGCGCGGCGACGGTGTGGGCGTGGCCCGTGCAACCGGGCGCGCAACCGGGCGCCTGGGCGGCGGCGCTGGGGGCGTTCGCGGTGGGCGGCGCGCTGTATGTCGTACGCGGTGCGCGTGCCGAGGGACCCCGTGGCTGAGGCGGACAGCCACGGGGTATGCGAAAGCCCGGATCGTCAGGCGGAGATGCCGTCGATCCGGGCCAGGGCGTCGTCCGCGCCGTACGGTTGCAAGTACGGCAGCCAGCGCGGGTCCCTGTGGCCGGTCCCGATGATGCGCCAGGCCAGGCCGGTGGGTGGGGCTGGTTTGTGCCGCAGCCGCCAGCCGATCTCGAAGAGATGGCGGTCGGCCTTGACATGGTTGCAACGGCGGCACGACGCCACCACGTTGTCCCAGACGTGTTGACCCCCGCGACTGCGCGGGATGACGTGGTCGACGCTGGTTGCGACGCCACCGCAGTACATGCACCGGCCCCCGTCGCGCGCGAAGAGCGCCCTGCGGGTGAGAGGAACGGGCCCCCGGTAGGGAACCCGTACGAATCGCTTGAGCCGGACCACGCTGGGTGCGGAGACTGTGACGGTTGCGCTGTGCATATAGGCGCCGGATTCCTCCAAGGCGACTGCCTTGTTCTCCAGGACGAGGACGAGCGCGCGGCGGAGCGGTACGACGCCGAGCGGCTCGTACGACGCGTTGAGGACCAGGACATGCGGCACGGGGGCCTCCTTGGGCGTCGGCGGCGCGTGGCTCGCGCCGGGACGATCTGTGGCCAGTCTCCCCTCTTGCCTGGTGGACGCGCCACCATGTCCGCGTAACGGCCTGGGAGTGTTTTCGACCACAGGGCATTCATCCCCCGGATACCCCCCTTTTCAAGCGGGCCTGTTCAACCGGGAGGCCCGCGAAGTGAGCACGGTCTCTCCTTACTCGTACTGGTCGGGCGCACACGCGATGCCCCGTTAGTGTGGTGATCCTGCCCGTCCGGTGACCTTTTCGTGACCTTGAACGCCGTACGTGACCGTGAACGCCGTGCCGGAGGGCAGTACCGCACCGCCTGGAGGTACCCGCCGTGTCCTTGCCCGCCGTCCTACTGGCCGCCGGTCCGTCGCCGTCGCCGACCCCCTCGGGGTCGGCCACCCCGGCGGTGCCCACGCTCCAGGACGCCCAGGAGAGCGCCACGAACGCCGCGAGCTGGGTCGAGCAGAACTGGTCGACCTGGCTGGCGATAGGTCTGAAGGTGCTGCTGATCCTGGTGATCGCGGTGGTCCTCAGAAGGGTCGTGCTGCGGGCGATAACCAAGCTCATCGACCGCATGAACCGGACCGTCGAGTCGGCGGAGGGCACCACTCTCGGCGGACTGCTGGTCAACGCCGAGCGGCGGCGGCAGCGCTCGCAGGCGATCGGGTCCGTGCTGCGGTCGGTGGCGAGCTTCGTGATCCTGGGCACGGCCGCGCTGACGGTGCTGTCTGCCTTCCAGATCAACCTGGCGCCGCTGCTGGCGTCGGCCGGTGTGGCCGGTGTCGCGATCGGTTTCGGCGCCCGCAACCTGGTCACGGACTTCCTGTCCGGCGTGTTCATGATCCTGGAGGACCAGTACGGCGTCGGCGACTCGATCGACGCGGGGGTCGCCTCCGGCGAGGTGGTCGAGGTCGGACTGCGGGTGACCAAGCTGCGCGGCGACAGCGGTGAGATCTGGTACGTCCGCAACGGCGAGATCAAGCGCATCGGCAATCTCTCGCAGGGCTGGGCCACGGCGGGCGTGGACGTCATCGTCCGGCCCAGCGAGGACCTGGACGCGGTCCGGGCCACCCTGGACGAGGTCGCCGAGAAGATGGCCAAGGAGGAGCCCTGGAACGAGTTGCTGTGGGGCCCGATCCAGATCCTCGGCCTGGACTCCGTCCTCATCGACTCGATGGTGGTCCGCCTCTCCGCCAAGACCATGCCGGGCAAGGCGCTGACCGTGGAGCGCGAGCTGCGCTGGCGGATCAAGCGGGCCTTCGACGAGGCGGACATCCGGATGGTCGGCGGCGCCCCCACCGCGCTCTCGGAGGACGAGGCCCCGGACCCGACGGCGACCGTGGCGGCACCGTCGGCGTTCGCCAACGCGGACTCCCCGCAGGTGGCGGCGACGACCCCGATCGCCGCGCAGCGGCCGGCGGCCAAGTAGCCGGCACGCGGTCGGCGCCCGGCCGGCAGGGAGCCGGCTAAGCGGTACCGCCGCCGCAGGCCAGCCGGTAGGCCTCCTTGACCCATGCCTCGTCGCCGGGGTCGACGCCGCAGGCCAGGGCGGCCCCGTGGTCGACCACCCAGGTGGACACGCTGCCGTAGACGTCACGGCCGGGGCAGGCGACGGTGAAGCTGCCCTCGACGACCGTCACGCCCTCGGCCTCGACAAAGCGCGCGCCGCGCCCCAGCGGCTTCATCCGGACCGCATGGCGTTCACGGTCGGCCGAGTCCTCCCCGGGCGCCGCGAACTCCCCGGCCTCCCACAGCTCGAGGTGGCGGGCGAGCGCGGCCAGGACGCGGTGCGCGGAGAGGCTCCCGTCGCTGGTGTCGACCCGGGGCACGATGTTCCGTACGAGCCGGGTGTGGAAGGTGAGCCATCCCCGGTCGCCGTCGACCGCCTTCACCACCGGGGAGACCTCGGTGAGCCGGACCTCCCGCGTCACACCGGTCCACCGGAAGGTCCCGCCCGGGCAGGAGGGGGCGGTGGCGGACGCCTTGGCCGAGGGCTCGGGATCCGTCGTCGCCGTCGTCGCCGTCGTCGTACAGCCCGCCGCCAGGACGAGGGCGACCGGCAGCAGCGCTACGAACAACCGTCTTCGAGGGGTCATATTCAGTCGCCGTCCTCCTGGCCGGTGTCGGGATCCAAGAGCAGGAAGCCGTGTGAAAGGCCTGCTTGACCAGGGGCGACGAAGATCGTGACGGAGTCGTGATCACGGAGCGGGGTCCGGCCGGATTCAGATGTTCTTCACAGGTCCCCCGCATACTCCGCGCGTCACGCGGTGATCTAGGGTCACTCCACCACGGGTCCTTGTTCTGGAGCGCGAAGTCGCCCGGGGACCCGTTGCGAATGTGGGGACACATGAGAAAGCTCGCCATAGGCGCCGCCCTGTCCGGCGCCCTGGCCCTGGCCGGTCTGGCGGCGCCCGTCGCCTCCGCGGCCACGAGTACGCCCGACCTGAAGTTCACCGACATCAAGGTGAACAACGGCAAGGCGATCGTGGTCGGCACCACCAAGACGGTGAACGTGCCGGTCACGTACACCCTGACCCGACCCGTGGACGTGAACGTGGACGGCGACTCGTCGTTCGCCGGCGTGATCCTCTACCGCGGCACCCTGAAGTCGGTGGGCAACATCGTCGGCCCCGACGACCTGCCCACCTGCACGACGACGGCGACGACGGACACGACCGTCACCGCGACCTGCTCCGAGAAGATCGTCATCGCCCCGGAGGAGGGCCTGTTCGAGGCCGCCGACGCCACCACCTGGAAGGCCGGCGGCTTCTACAGCTACGTCGACGGCACCGTCTCGGACGACTTCCTCAGCACCAACTCGGGCACCGCGATCTGGGGCAACCTCGGCACGGCCAAGGTGCAGCGCGCGGCCAAGCTGACCGCCGACGCCTCCCCGGAGCCGGTGGCCAAGGGCAAGACGATCACCGTCAAGGGCAAGCTGACCCGGGCCGACTGGGAGGCCGTCGCGTACAAGGGCTACCAGGGGCAGAAGGCCGTCCTGCAGTTCCGTGCCGAGGGCACCAAGACGTACTCGAACGTCAAGGGCATCACCTCCGGCACCGGCGGCGCCCTGTCCACCACGGTGAAGGCGTCGAAGAGCGGCTACTACCGCTATGTCTTCGCGGGTACGACGACCACCGCGGCGGCGACGGCCACGGGCGACTTCATCAAGGTCAAGTAGCACCCGCGGTCGCCTCACCACAGGGCCCGTCCGGTCTTCCGGGCGGGCCCTTCGGCTGTCCGGGCGCAGGTAACGAGTGGGTTGCCGCGTCGGCGGGCTATTGACGCTCTCCTTCCGGCGGCCTTACGTTTTCCAGCCAACAGGAAACTTTCCTAACAGTGATCACCGGGCGAGCGTTCCGGGTGCGTGATCCGGTGCGTGATCCCGACGCGTCACCCGGGTGGACCGATCACCCGGGTCACTGGGAAACTGAGCGGCTGGAAAGGCAGGTGTCGAACCGCATGGCAGGAACCGCCGGTACGCCGGGCACCCCGCGTGTACTCCGCGCCATGAACGACCGCGCCGCACTGGACCTGCTGCTGGAGCACGGCCCGCTGTCGCGGACCCGGATCGGCAAGCTCACCGGCCTCTCCAAGCCGACCGCCTCCCAGCTGCTGGCCCGCCTGGAGGCGGCCGGGCTGGTGCTGGCGACCGGCACGAGCGAGGGCCGGCCGGGTCCCAACGCCCAGCTGTACTCGGTGAATCCGGGCGCCGCCTACGCCGCCGGCCTCGACGTCAATCCGGCCCGGATCAGGGCCGCCGTCGCCGACGTGACCGGTCGTACCGTCGGCGAGTTCGAACTGCCCACCCCGGGGCGGCGGTCCGGCCAGTCCGTCGTACGGCAGGTCACCGACGCCCTCGACGGTGCCGTGAAGGCGGCCGGGCTGGCCCGGGACGACGTCCGCCGGCTGGTCATCGGCACGCCCGGCGCCTTCGACCCCAACACCGGCCGGCTGCGCTACGCCTCGCACCTGCCCGGCTGGCACACCCCCGCGCTGCTCGACGACCTCGCCGCCGCGCTGCCGATGCCCGTCGAGTACGAGAACGACGTCAACCTGGTCGCCATCGCCGAACAGCGGCTCGGCGCGGCCCGCGGCCACGGCGACTTCGTGCTGCTGTGGAACGAGGAGGGCCTCGGCGCCGCCCTGGTCCTCGGCGGCCGGCTGCACCGCGGCTGGACCGGCGGCGCCGGCGAGGTCGGCTTCCTGCCGGTGCCGGGCACCCCGCTGGTCCGCCAGGTCATCAAGGCCAACAGCGGCGGCTACCAGGAACTCGCCGGTGCGCAGTCGCTGCCCAGGCTGGCCGGCGCGCTCGGCATCGGGGACCTGCCGACCGGGTCGCACTCCGAGGTGGCCGCCGCGCTCGTCGCCCGCGCCGCCGATCACGGCAGCGGCCCGCACCACGAACTCCTGCGGACCTACGCGACCCGCCTCGCCACCGGTCTCGCCTCCCTCGTCTCCGTCCTCGACCCCGAACTGGTCGTCCTCAGCGGCACCGTCCTGACCTCCGGCGGCGAAGTGCTGCGCGCCCTGGTCCAGGCCGAGTTGGAGGAGCTGGCGGCCGCCCGGCCGCGGCTCGTCGTCGGCGACGTCCAGGAACATCCCGTGCTGCGCGGCGCACTGGAGAGTGCGCTCGCGACCACCCGCGACGAGGTCTTCGACACCTCGCGCTGACCCGTACCAGCCCCGCACCAGCCCCTTTCAGCCCCCCGCACCGGCCCCTTCCCTCACCGCCCGCCCTTGGGAGTCCTTGCCATGCCCATACCCTCCGCTGCCCGAAAGACGGCTTTTGCCCTGACCGCCCTGACCGGTTCGCTCGCCCTGCTCACCGCCTGTACCGGCCAGTCCTCCTCCGGCGCCACCGACGACGCCTCCGCGAAGACCACCATCAACTTCTGGCACGCCTGGAGCGCGCCGAGCGAGGTCAAGGCCGTCAACGCGCTGATCACCGGCTTCGAGAAGGCGCACCCCAACATCCACGTCAACGTCGTCGGCAACATGACCGACGACAAGATGAACCAGGCGCTGCGCACCGGCGGCGACAAGGCCCCGGACGTCATCTCGTCCTTCACCACCAACAGCGTGGGCAAGTTCTGCGACTCGGGTGCGCTGGTCGACCTCAACCCCTTCTTCAAGAAGTCGGGCGTCGACCCGCAGACGACGTTCCCGAAGGCGATGAACGAGTACACCCAGTTCGACGGCAACCGCTGCTCGGTGCCGCTGCTCGGGGACGCGTACGGGCTCTACTACAACAAGACGGCGTTCAAGAAGGCCGGCATCACCGCTCCGCCGAAGACCTGGTCCGAATTCGAGGCCGACGCCAAGAAGCTGACGATCACCCAGGGCGACAGCTACAAGCAGCTCGGTTTCATGCCGGACTACCACGGCTGGGAGACCACGACCGAGCACTACCTCGGGCAGTTCTCGCCGACGTACTTCGACGGCCAGGGCAAGTCGAACGTCGCCAAGGACCCGGCCTTCGAGAAGTCCTTCACGCTCCAGAAGCACCTCGTCGACACGCTCGGCGGCTACAAGAAGCTGGAGACGTTCCGGGCCACGCTCGGCGACGAGTGGGGCCCCAAGCACCCCTTCCAGACCGGCCAGGTGGCCATGCAGCTCGACGGTGAGTGGCGGCTCGGCATGGCCCTGGACGCCAAGCCGAAGTTCGACATAGGCGTCGCCCCGATGCCGGTCCCCGACGACCAGGCCGCCCAGTACGGCAAGGGCTACATCACCGGCACCATCGCCGGCATCGCCGCCACCAGCAAGAAGCAGAACGCGGCCTGGGAGTTCGTGAAGTACATCAGCACCGACACGGACGCGGTGGTGAACTTCTCCAACGCCATCCACAACGTGCCGTCCACGCTGGCCGCCCTGAAGTCGCCCAAGCTGAAGTACGACCCGCGGTTCAAGACGTTCCTGGACATCGCCGCGAACCCGGACTCCACGACGGCACCCGCCTCCGTCAACGGCGGTGTGTACCTGGTGACGGTCCAGCAGCTCGGCTACGACTACGAGAGCGGCAAGGTCACCGACCTGAAGGCGGGCCTGAAGCAGGCCGCCGCACAGATCGACACGGACATCGCGCAGGCGAAGTAGCGATGAGCACGATCACACTGGCCTCGAAGCGCCGCCGTTCGGCGCTTCGGACTCTCGCCTTCATGTCGCCCTGGCTGATCGGCTTCGCGGTCTTCTTCGTGTATCCGCTGATCTCGACGGTCTACTTCTCGTTCATGCACTACGACGGTTTCAAGCCGCCGACGTGGAGCGGCACGAAGAACTGGACGTACGTCTTCGAGCACTATCCCTACTTCTGGCCCGCGATGCGCAACACCCTGTGGCTCGTGGTCGTGATGGTCTCGCTCCGGGTCGTCTTCGGCCTCGGCATCGGCATGCTCATCACGAAGATCAAGACGGGTACGGGCGTCTTCCGCACCCTCTTCTATCTGCCCTACCTGGCCCCGCCGGTCGCGGCCACCATGGCCTTCGCCTTTCTCCTCAACCCCGGTACGGGCCCGGTCAACTCGATCCTGGAGAAGATCGGCATCCCGGCCCCGGGCTGGTTCAACGACCCCACCTGGTCCAAGCCGGCGCTGACCCTGCTGGCGCTGTGGGGCATCGGCGACCTGATGGTCATCTTCATGGCCGCGCTGCTCGACGTGCCGGCGGAGCAGTACGAGGCGGCGGAGCTGGACGGCGCGTCGGCGTGGCAGCGCTTCCGGTACGTGACGCTGCCGAACATCTCGCCGATCGTGATGTTCGCGGTCGTCACGGGTGTCATCCAGACGATGCAGTACTACACCCAGCCGCTCATCGCCGGGAAGGTCGCCTCGGGCGTCATCCAGGGCGCGGGCACCCAGTTCGAGCCCGGGTATCCGGAGAAGTCGACGCTCACCCTGCCCCAGCTCGTCTACAACCTCGGTTTCCAGCGCTTCGACTACGGCTCCGCGTGTGTCGTCGCCCTCGTCCTCTTCGTCCTGTCCATGGTGTTCACGTCGTTCCTGATGCGGCGCCGGGGCGGTCTCATCCAGGCAGGTGACTGAACATGGCCCAGGTACTGGACCGGCCGGTGGACGTGACCCCGCAGCCGATGACGTCGGCCGAACGCACCGCCCGCCGCAAGGCGTTGCTGAACTGGGTGGCGGTCCACTCCCTCGGTATCGCCGCCGCCCTGTTCTTCACCCTCCCCTTCGTGTTCGTCTTCCTGACCTCGCTGATGAGCGACAGCCAGGCGCTCAGCCGGGACCTGATCCCGCACACCTGGGAGTGGGGCAACTACCGGAAGGTCTTCGACACCCCCGGCTTCCTGACCTGGTGGAAGAACACGCTGTTCTACGCCGGTCTGGGCACCGTCCTGACGGTCGTCTCCTCGTTGCCGGTGGCGTACGCGCTCGCGAAGTTCCGCTTCCGGGGCCGCAATCTCTCGCTCATGCTGGTGATCTCGATGATGATGCTGCCACCGCAGGTGATCATCATCCCGATGTACCTGTTCTGGGCGAAGCAGCTCGGCCTCTCCGGCACCCTGTGGCCGCTGATCGTGCCGATGGCGTTCGGTGACGCGTTCTCCATCTTCCTGCTGCGCCAGTTCCTGACGACGATCCCGAACGAGTACCTGGACGCGGCGAAGGTGGACGGCTGCGGGGACCTGCGGACCCTGCTGCGGGTGGTGATCCCGATGGCGAAACCGGGCATCGCCGCCGTCGCGCTCTTCCAGTTCTTCTACGCCTGGAACGACTACTTCGGCCCCCAGATCTACGCCTCGGAGAACCCGGGCGCCTGGACGCTGTCCTACGGCCTGGAGTCGTTCAAGGGCATGCACCACACCGACTGGAATCTCACCATGGCCGCGACCGTACTGGTCATGGCCCCCGTGATCCTCGTGTTCTTCTTCGCCCAGAAGGCGTTCGTCGAGGGCGTCACGCTCACCGGAGTGAAGGGTTAACCACGTATGAAACTCACCGTGGTCGGCGGAGGCTCGACCTACACCCCCGAACTCATCGACGGCTTCGCGCGGCTCAGGGACACCCTGCCCATCGAGGAACTGGTCCTGGTGGACCCGGCCGCCGAACGCCTGGAACTGGTGGGCGGACTGGCCCGCCGGATCTTCGCCAAGCAGGGCCACAGCGGCCGTATCGTCACCACCTCCGACCTGGACGCGGGTGTGGCGGGCGCCGACGCGGTGCTGCTCCAGCTGCGCGTCGGCGGCCAGGCGGCCCGGCAGCAGGACGAGACCTGGCCGCTGGAGTGCGGTTGCATCGGCCAGGAGACGACCGGCGCCGGCGGGCTCGCCAAGGCCCTGCGGACCGTCCCCGTGGTCCTGGACATCGCCGAACGCGTCCGCCGGGCCAACCCGAACGCCTGGATCATCGACTTCACCAACCCGGTGGGGATCGTCACCCGCGCCCTGCTGCAGGCCGGGCACCGGGCGGTCGGACTGTGCAACGTGGCGATCGGCTTCCAGCGGAAGTTCGCGAACCTGCTCGGTGTCACACCCTCCGAGGTCCACCTGGACCACCTCGGCCTCAACCACCTCACCTGGGAGACGGCGGTCCGCCTCGGCGGCCCCGAGGGCGAGAACGTGCTGCCCAAGCTGCTCGAGGAACACGGCGACACCATCGCCGCCGACCTGAAGCTGCCGACGGCCCTCCTCGACCGCCTGGGCGGCGTGATCCCCTCCTACTACCTGCGCTACTACTACGCGCACGACGAGGTCGTACGGGAGCTGCGCACCAAACCGTCCCGCGCCTCCGAAGTGGCCGCGATGGAAAAGCAGTTGCTGGAGATGTACGGCGACCCGGCGCTCGACGAGAAGCCGGAGCTGCTCGCCCGGCGGGGCGGCGCGTACTACTCGGAGGCGGCCGTGGACCTGGCGGCCGCGCTGCTGGGCGGCGCCGGCAACCCCTACCAGGTGGTGAACACCTACAACGGCGGCACGCTCCCCTTCCTCCCCGACGACGCGGTGATCGAGGTGCAGGCGGCGGTCGGCAGGGGCGGACCCGTGCCCCTGTCCGTCCCGGACGTCGACCCGCTCTTCGCCGGCCTGGTGGCGAACGTGACTGCGTACGAGGAACTGGCCCTGGAGGCGGCGCTGCGCGGCGGCCGCGACCGCGTCTACAAGGCCCTTCTCTCGCACCCCCTCGTCGGCCAGTACGAGTACGCCGAAGCCCTGACCGACCGACTGATCGCGCACAACCGGGAGCACCTCGCGTGGGCCTGACCGCAAGTGTCCTCGCCATCGACGCGGGCAACAGCAAGACCGACGTCGCGGTGGTGGCGGCGGACGGAGAGGTCCTCGCCACGGCCCGCGGCGGCGGCTTCCGGCCGCCTGTGGTGGGCGTGGAGCAGGCCGTGGACGAGGTGGCGGAGGCGGTCGCCGAGGCGTACGCCGCCGCCGGCGTCACCTCGGTCGCCCATGTCTCCGCCTGCCTCGCCAACGCCGATCTGCCGGTGGAGGAGGAGCAGTTGGCCGCGGCGCTGGCCGCCCGCGACTGGGGCGGTTCGGTGACCGTCCGCAACGACACCTTCGCGATCCTGCGGGCGGGCGTGGCCGAGCCCCGGGGCGTGGCCGTGGTGTGCGGGGCGGGCATCAACTGCGTCGGCATGCGCCCCGACGGCCGCACCGCCCGCTTCCCCGCGATAGGGCGCATCTCCGGTGACTGGGGCGGCGGTTGGGGACTGGCCGAGGAGGCCCTGTGGCACGCGGCGCGGGCGGAGGACGGGCGCGGCGAGCCGACCGCCCTGGTCCGCACCCTCCCGGCGCACTTCGGGCTGACGTCCATGTACGCGCTGATCGAGGCGCTGCACCTGGAGCACGTCGAGTACGGCCGCCGGCACGAGCTGACGCCGGTGCTGTTCGCGACGGCGGCCGACGGCGACCAGATCGCCCGCTCGGTGGTGGACCGGCTGGCGCAGGAGGTCGCCACGATGGCCACGGTCGCCCTGACCCGCCTCGACCTGCTGGACGAGGAGACGCCGGTGCTGCTCGGCGGCGGCGTGCTGACGGGCGGTCACCCGCAACTGGACGACGGCGTACGGGAACTGCTGGCGGCGCGGGCCCCCAAGGCGGTACCGAGAGTGGTGACGGCGCGGCCGGTGCTGGGGGCGGCGCTGCTGGGGCTGGACGCGGCGGGGGCGGGCGCGTCTGTGCAGGAGAGGGTGCGGGCGTACTTCGAGGGTTGACGGTGGACTGGGGCGGGGGGTGGGGTCGCTGACCGGCGTTTGCCGGATGCCGCCCGCGCCCACCCGTGCCGCCTGGGGTCCCCCAGGCCTTTCGGGCTCTGTGGGGAGGCACGACTGCCCGCAGCTGGACGGATACGGCTGGGGCAGCGTCCCTTCAGGGGCGCTGGGAACTGCGCGACCGGCCCCCAACGGCCCGCGCCCCGAACACCACCGGTTCACCCCTCCGGAACCGAACCGATTCCCCCGGCGTATTCATGGGCAGGGGTTCCGCTGCGATCGGATCAAGATCCCGTGACGGCCGGTGCCGAATGTCAGTCCGGGCGGCGATACTGGGCGGCGACCGGATGACCATGGGGGAGGTCAAGTGACACACCCGCCGACGAAGAGCGCGGCACCGCCAGGCGCAGGCACCGTCCTGCCCGCACAGCGGGCCGGCTCCCCCGCGCCCGAGGCAACGCCCCCGCGCCGCAGCGCCTTCGCGGAGGGCGTCGAGCAGGTGCGCGCCGCCGCCACCACCGAGCCCGGCCGGCTCCGGCTCATCGGCGCCGTCCTGGCCGTCCTGATCGTCGCCTTCGGTGCCGTCACCGCCTGGCAGATGACCGACCGCGCGGCCGCCGCCGACGACGTGCTGCACCGCAGCCAGCCGCTCAGCTCGGGCGCGGCCGACATCTACCGTTCGCTGGCGGACGCCAACACGGCCGCCTCCAGCGGCTTCCTGGCGGGCGGTCAGGAGACCGCGGCCTCCCACGCGCGGTACGAGAAGGACATCCGGACGGCCGCCGCCAAGCTCGTCACCGCGGCCGCCAACTCCGAGCCCGGCTCCCCCTCCGAGGCGGCCGTGGCGAAGCTGAACAAGCTGCTCCCGGAGTACAAGGGGCTCGTCGAGCGGGCCAGCGTCTACAACCGGCAGGGCTACCCGGTCGGCGGCGCCTACCTGCGGTACGCGAACGACAAGATGCAGAAGGAGATGCTCCCGGCGGCGGAGGATCTCTACACCAAGGAGAACGCGCGGCTGTCGTCCGACTACGCGGACGCGACGCCGTACCCGTGGGCGGCGATCGTCCTCGGCCTGCTCGCCCTCGCCGGGCTCGCCTGGGCCCAGCTGCGCCACTACCGCCGTACCAACCGTGTGCTCAACCACGGCCTGGTCGCGGCCTCCGCGGCCACCGTCGTCACGCTGCTGTGGCTGGTCGTCGGCCACACCTTCGCCCGCGCCGGACTGGACGGCTCGTACGACCACGGCGTCCGCTCGCTGAACGTGCTGCACGACGCCCGGATCGCCTCCCTGAAGGCCCGGGGGAACGAGAACCTCAGCCTGGTCGCGCGGGGCGCGGAGACGGTCACGGTCGACGGTGAGACCTACGACGCCTACTACTACGACTTCGACCAGGACATGGCCGCCCTCGGCAAGGGCCTCACCCAGGCCGCGGCGCTCGCGGACGACTCGGCGGGCAGCAAGCCCGTGCAGGCGGCCGAGGGGAACATGAAGGTGTGGAAGGAGCGGCACGCCGACGCCCGCACCGAGGACGAGAACGGCGACTACCAGGCGGCGCTGGACAAGGTGATAGGCGCCAAGGGCGCGACCGCCGAGTGCTTCGACAGCGTCGACACGAACCTGAAGAATGCTCTGGCCCACGAGGAGACCGAGTTCCAGGAGCGGGCCACCGACGGGCGGGACGCGATGTCCGGACTGCCGATCGGTGCCGCCATGCTGGGTGTGGCGGCGGCGTCGGGCGCGCTGTTCGGTATCGGGCGCAGGCTTTCGGAGTACCGGTGAGAGGGGGCGTGGCGGTGTACGCGCAGAGGATGCGGGCCTCCCTGCGGGGCTGGGGCGGAGTGGGCGCGATGGCGGTCGGCTGCGCTCTGGCGTTGGCGTTCGTCCTGCTGCTGCCCCTCACTCAGTCCGCCGGGGGGAGCGAGACGGACGCGGGGCTCGGCGGTCCGGGGCTGGCCACGGCCGGCCCGGCGAGGGCCGACAGCTGTGTCGACTCCCAGGCGCAGAACGAGACCTGGTCGCCGTCGAGCGCGGACGGCACGACGATCGACGCCATCAAGGCCCGTACCGGCGCCAAACGGAAGCTGATCGTCGGCATCGACCAGAACAGCTACCGCTGGGGCTACCGCAACCCGAACAACTCGGGTGCGGAGCTGGAGGGTTTCGACATCGACCTGGTGCACCGGATCGCCCAGGACATCCTCGGCGACCCCGACGCGGTGCAGTTCAAGGCGATTCCGACCAGCCAGCGGATACCGGCGATCCAGGACGGCCGGGTCGACATGGTCGTCCGCACCATGACCATCAACTGCGACCGGCTGAAGGACGTGGCGTTCTCCGCGCCGTACTTCAAGACCGGCCAGCAGGTGCTCGCGCCCAAGTCGTCGCCGATCACCGGCTACAACGGCACGCTCGCGCACAAGAGGATCTGCACGGCGGCCGGTTCGACCGCGTACGCCAAGCTGGACGCGGACCGGAAGTCCGGGAAGCTGGCCGCCTCGGCCGACATCTCCACCACCGTGCCCAACCAACTCGACTGTCTGGTACGGCTGCAGCTCGGTGAGGTGGACGCGGTGGTCACCGACGGCGCGCTGGCCGCCAGCCAGGCCGCGCAGGACCCGACGGTCGAGCTGAAGGGCGCCGCCTTCACGACCGAGTACTACGGCGTGGCGATGAAACAGGGTGCGACCGATCTGGTACGCCGGGTCAATCAGATCCTGGTCGGCTACCGGGCCGACGGCTGGCAGGCGTCGTACGACAAGTGGCTGTCGGCGACACTGGGAGCGGACTCGGCGGCGTCGAAACCGTCGGCGCCGCAGTACCTGCGCACAAGCTGACCCGCATCCGCAGGGCCGGTCCCGACAAGCAAGCGAGAGGTGATCGATGGGCGTCACGGACCCCGCCGGGCCGGTGATGGACCGGGACGAGGTGGACCGTGCGCTGGCGCGGCTCGGCGCGGAGCACGAGGCGATCGAGACCTCGCTGCTCGCCCTGCAGGACCACGCGGGCCGCAGGCTCCTGGAGGGCGCCGAGCTCACCGGGACCACCCGGGACCGGTGGACGTCCGCCGACGCCTCGATCACCCTGCTGTGGGCGTACTTCGACGCCTACACGGACACCCTGCGCTCGGCCCGGGAGATCCGGGCCAGGCGCCGCTGGTCCAGCCGTGAGGACCTGGTGGAGCTGACCGAGCTGCTGCGTGGCGAGTCGGTGACGGTGGCGGGCAGCGCCACCGCGACGGCGAACGCGCCGACGCTGCTGTCCGCGGCCGGCCGGCTCAGCGAGCGCTTCTCGCTGGTGACCCTGGTCGACCGGATGAACGAGCTGTACGCGACCTCGCTGGACATGGTCGTCACCGCCGACGCGGTGTGGTCGGCGCTGCCCGCGCGGATCGATTTACTCGCCGCCGAACTGCAGCGCACCCGCAAGCTGGCGCACTCCGTCGGGGTGCGCCCGGGCGAACACCCGGCGGGCGACGACCTGGAGCGGATCACCCGCATACTGACGAAGCTGCGCGAGGACGTCGTGTCGGACCCGCTGGGCTTCTGGGTTCCGGCGCAGGGGAGTTCGGCGCCGGGCGGCGGCCGGCCGGACACCACGGTGTACGACCGGGAGGCGCGGGCGCTGGAGGAGGTACGGCGGGAGATCGACGCCGTGCTGACGGTCCGGCAGGACGCGGAGGCCCGGCTGATCAAGCTGCGGGACGTGCTCTCCCGGGCGGACCGTACCCTCGCCGAGGCGCGCACCGCGCGCGGTGAGGTGCTGGCGAAGATCGCGGCGACCGAGGTGCCGGTGGTCAGCGGCCCGCCGACCGCGCTGCAGGAACAGCTGGCGACGGCCGCCGAGTACCGCAGAATGGCCCAGTGGCACCGGCTGTCACCGCTCCTGGAGTCCCTGGAGCAGAAGGCGGAGGACGAACTGCTGCGCGCCCGTGAGTCGTTGACGGCGGTCACCGCGCCGCTGGCGGTACGCGCGGAGCTGCGCGGCCGGCTGGACGCCTACAAGGCGAAGGTGGCCCGCCACGGCCTGGCGGAGGACCCGTTCCTGATCGAGCGGTACGACGCGGCCCGGCGGATGCTGTGGAGCGCGCCCTGCGACCTGCGGGTCGCGGAGCAGGCGGTGCTGCGCTATCAGCAGGCGGCGGCCGAGGCGCTGGGCGCGCCGCGGGTGCCGCAGCAGAGTGGTCCCGAGGACCGGAGGGGCCCGGAGCGTGAGTGACAAGGGGGTTGCGGCGGCGATGAGTCAGGCGGGACAGACGTGCCAGCGGCCGGACTGCGAGGGAACGTACGAGGACGTCGGCGGCGGTGAGCTGTACTGCGACACCTGCGGTCTGGCCCCGGTCGTCTCGGCCGGGGGTCTCCCCTCCGGGGGAGGGATGGTCGGTTCGCCGCCCACCGGGATCACGGCCGGCGGCCGGTCCTCGGCGAGCGGCGGGAGTTCGCGCTCCAGCAGCCGCAGTTCGCGTACGTCGTCACAGTCGTCGAAGTCCCGGCGCTCGGTCTCCGGGCGGCTCTCGCGGTCCCTGTCGGGCAAGTCGACGGGCCGTTCGGTGTCGGTGCGCAGCTCCGGTTCGTCGACGAGCGGGTCGGCGCGCAGCCGGCTGGGCGCGGGGCTGGTCACGGTCCCGCAGGTGCCGAAGCCTGACCCGCGCGAGATGGTCCTCGAGAACCCGGAGGTGCCCGAGCGGAAGCGGTTCTGCTCGCGCTCGGACTGCGGGGCGCCGGTCGGGCGGGCCCGCGGTGACATCCCGGGCCGGACCGAGGGGTTCTGCACCAAGTGCGGCAACCCGTACTCGTTCGTGCCCAAGCTGAAGGCCGGGGACGTCGTGCACGGCCAGTACGAGGTCGTGGGCTGTATCGCGCACGGTGGCCTGGGCTGGATCTACCTGGCCGTGGACCGCGCGGTGTCCGACCGCTGGGTGGTGCTCAAGGGCCTGCTGGACACCGGCGACCAGGACGCGATGGCCGCCGCCATCTCCGAGCGGCGGTTCCTCGCGGAGATCGAGCACGCCAACATCGTGCGGATCTACAACTTCGTGGAGCATCTGGACCAGCGCACCGGCTCGCTCGACGGCTACATCGTCATGGAGTACGTCGGCGGCAAGTCCCTCAAGGAGATCGCCAACGACCGGCGTACCCCGGAGGGCCGCCGCGACCCGCTGCCGGTGGAGCAGGCCTGCGCCTACGGAATCGAGGCACTCGAAGCCCTCGGCCATCTGCACAGCCGCAACCTGCTGTACTGCGACTTCAAGGTCGACAACGCCATCCAGTCCGAGGACCAGCTCAAGCTGATCGACATGGGCGCGGTGCGCCGCATGGACGACGACGAGTCGGCGATCTACGGCACGGTCGGCTACCAGGCCCCGGAGGTCGCCGAGGTCGGCCCGTCGGTCGCCTCCGACCTGTACACGGTCGGCCGCACCCTCGCGGTCCTCACCTTCGACTTCCAGGGCTACACGACCGTCTTCGTGGACTCGCTGCCCGACCCGGACAACATCGAGGTGTTCCGGCAGTACGAGTCCTTCTACCGGCTGCTGGTCCGGGCCACCGATCCCGACCCGGCCCGCCGCTTCGCCTCCGCGCAGGAGATGGCCGAGCAGCTGACGGGGGTGCTGCGCGAGGTCGTGTCGGTGCAGACCGGCAAGGCCCGGCCCGCGCTGTCGACGCTGTTCGGGCCCGAGGTGAAGGTCACGGACACGGAGCTGTTCCCGAAGCTGGCCGGGGACGTGTCCCGGCTGGGGGCGCGGGCGGTGGCCTCCAGAACGCTCGCCCTGGAGCCACCGGGAGCGGCCGGGACCCCGGCCGGCGACGGCCGCCCGGCGGGCGCCCCGGCCGGCGGGCGGGCCCCGGTCTCCCCCGCCCTGGTGCGGCCCGTCCCCACCCCGGCCGCCGCGCTCGCCCTGCCGGTCCCGACGGTCGACCCGAGCGACCCGAACGCCGGATTCCTGGCGGGACTCACGACCTCGGGGGCGGGCGAGGTCAGCCTGCTCAGCGCACTGGCCTCGGCACCGACGCAGACGGTCGAGACCCGGTTGCGCCAGATCCGCGCCCGGCTGGAGAACGGCGACTTCGAGGCCGCGCTGGTGACCCTCGGCGAGCTGGAGGACGAGCAGCCCGACGACTGGCGGGTGGTCTGGTACCGGGGCGTGACCGCCCTGGTCACCGGGGACTTCGAGGGCGCGGCACTGTCCTTCGACGCGATCTACGACGCCTTCCCCGGCGAGACCACGCCCAAGCTGGCGCTCGGCCTGTGCGCGGAGGTGCTCGGCCAGCTGGACAACGCGGCCGAGTACTACCGGCTGGTGTGGGCGACCGACCCGAGCTTCGTCAGTTCCGCCTTCGGTCTGGCCCGGGTACAGCTGGCGGCCGGGGACCGGCGCGGTGCGGTGCGTACCCTGGAATCGGTGCCGGAGGCGTCGATCCACTACACGGCGGCCCGGGTGGCGGCCGTACGGGCGCGGCTGCGGCACCGGACCGCGACGCCCGACGACACGCCGTTCCTGGACGATCTGACGGCCGCCGCCGGGCAGATCGAGGCGCTGGACGCGTACGGTCTGGATCCGGCACGGCGCGAGCAGTTGTCGGCGGAAGTCCTCGGCTGCGCGCTGGACTGGATACTCTCCGGAGGCCAGGACTCCCAGCCCGTCGTCGGCGGCCGGGTGCTGCTCGGCAGCGGTCTGGACGAGCGGGGCCTCCGCTTCGGCCTGGAGCGCTCGTACCGCACGCTGGCCAGACTGGCGACCGGCGGTGAGGAGAGGATCGACCTGGTGGAACGGGCCAACCGTTACCGCCCCCGGACGTGGGTGTAGTTGATGTCGCAGATGCCCCAGCAGGCCGCACCGGCGAAGTGCCCGAGCTGCGCGGAGCCGCTCGAATCGGGTGACCTGTTCTGCGGTGCGTGCGGGTACGACCTGTCGGCCGTGCCCGCCGCGCCGCAGGACCACCCGACCCTCACCATGGGCGCCTCCGGCGTGGCGTGGCCACCACCCGAGCCGGACAGCCCCGGCCCGCCGTCGGCTGCGCATCTGCCGACGGACCTGCCCGGCACGGACTCGGGCGGCAAGCCGCTGCCGGGCTCGCCGGCGCACGACTCGCCGGGTTCACCGCCGCCCGGTTCGCCGGTGTCGCCGGCCTCCGGGGTGCGGTTCGACCGGCCGCCGGAGCCCGACGAGGACTACGCGCTGCAGGCACCGGACCCGCGGGTCGCCGCCTCCGCCGCGGAGAACGCCGAGACCACCGAGACCACCGAGAGCGCCGAGACCACGGAGCTGCCGAAGGTGTGCGTGGCCTGTCGGGCGGGCCGGGTCGACGACGACGGCTACTGCGAGAACTGCGGGCACGCCCAGCCGCGCGAGCGCGACCACATGGAGCAGGAGGTGGGCCCGGTGGCCGCCGTCAGCGACCGCGGGCTGCGCCACCACCGCAACGAGGACGCGTTCACCGTCGGCCACACCGTGCTGCCCGACGGCACCCCGGCGATGCTCGCGGTGGTCTGCGACGGCGTCTCCTCGGCGACCCGCCCTGACGAGGCCTCGCTGGCCGCCTCCCGGGCCGCGAGCGAGGCGCTGCTGACCGCGCTGCCGCAGGGCACGCATCCGCAAGCGGCGATGCACGAGGCGATCGTCATCGCTTCCCAGGCCGTCAACGCCCTCGCCGAGGAGCCTCCGACGGCCCGCGAGCACAGCCCGCACCAGAACGCCCCGGCGTGCACGATCGTCGCCTCGATCGTCACCGCGGGCCTGCTGGTGGTCGGCTGGGTCGGCGACAGCCGCGCCTACTGGGTGCCGGTGGACCGCGGCGCACCGCCGGCCCGGCTCACCGAGGACGACTCCTGGGCGGCGCAGATGGTGGCCGCCGGACTGATGAGCGAGGCCGAGGCGTACGCCGACGAACGGGCCCACGCCATCACCGGCTGGCTCGGCGCGGACGCCTACGAACTGGAGCCGCACACCGCTTCCTTCAAGCCGGACCGGCCTGGTGTGGTGGTGGTGTGCACGGACGGCCTGTGGAACTACGCGGAGTCGGCCGAGGAGATGTCCGAGGTCGTCCCCGTCGACGCGGCCCTGCGGCCGCTGCACGCGGCCCGGGTCCTGGTCGGCCACGCCCTGGACGGCGGGGGCCACGACAACGTAACAGTGGCTCTGCTCCCGTTCCCGGCGCCGCCGCAGGGGGCAGGATCCGCCTGAGGCCGCGCAAAACGGCCGTAAACGGGGGACCAGGAGCGGGGCACGGGGCAGCACAGGGAAACACCGGCGGACCGGAGGGGACCGGTCCGTACACCGTCAGCACCCACCACGCGTGGGGTGGAGGGGGACCAGAACAGTCATGGCCAATTTCTCGAAGTCGAACGTGCCGCAGTTCTCGGTGGACGTCTACCAGAACGAGTACCTGCCGGACGGCGGCCGCGAGGTCAACGCGATCGTCACGGTGACGTCGACCGGCGGCGGCACCGTCGGGAGCGTGGTCGGGACGTCGTACGCACCCGGGCAGGGGCCGGCCGCCGGGGTGGCGATCATGGTCGACTGCTCGGGCTCGATGGACTATCCGCCGACCAAGATGCGCAACGCCCGGGACGCCACCGCGGCCGCGATCGACACCCTGCGCGACGGCACCCACTTCGCGGTGATCGGCGGCACGCACGTCGCCAAGGAGGTCTACCCGGGCGGCGGCCGGCTCGCGGTGGCCGACCGCACCACCCGGGACCAGGCCAAGCAGGCGCTGCGCAGGCTGAGCGCGGGCGGCGGTACGGCGATCGGGACCTGGCTGCGGCTGGCCGACCGGCTGCTGTCCTCGGCGGACGTCGCGATCCGGCACGGCATCCTGCTCACCGACGGGCGCAACGAGCACGAGTCGCCGGAGGACCTCAGGGCCGCCCTGGACTCCTGCGCCGGACGGTTCACCTGTGACGCCCGCGGGGTGGGCACCGACTGGGAAGTGAAAGAAGTCACAGGGATAGCCTCCGCGCTCCTCGGCACCGCCGACATCGTCGCCGACCCCACGAATCTCGCCGCCGACTTCACGCGGATGATGGAGACGGCGATGGGCAAGGAGGTCGCGGACGTCGCGCTGCGGCTGTGGACCCCGGTCGGCACGACCATCAAGTTCGTCAAGCAAGTGGCGCCCAGGGTCGAGGAGTTGACCGGCCGCCGCACCGAGGCCGGGCCGCGCGCCGGGGACTATCCGACCGGCTCCTGGGGCGACGAGTCCCGGGACTACCACGTCTGTGTGGAGGTCCCCACGGCCGGCCTCGGCCAGGAAATGCTCGCCGCCCGGGTGTCGTTGGTGATCCCGCAGTCCGGGGGCACCTCCCGCTCGAGCGCGGCCGAGAGCGGGGGAGGCGGCGTCCAGAACCTGGGCGCGCAGGGGCTGATCAGGGCGGTGTGGACGGACGACATGGTCGCCTCGACCTCCATCAACCCCCAGGTCGCCCACTACACCGGCCAGGCCGAACTGGCACAAGCCATCCAACAAGGGCTGGATCTTCGCAAAGCGGGCGATATGGATGGAGCAACGGCCAAACTGGGCCGGGCCGTTCAGCTCGCCAGCGCCTCCGGGAACGCGGATACTGCGAAACTGCTTGCGAAGGTGGTGGACGTGGTCGACGCCGCGACAGGTACTGTGCGATTGAAAGCGAAGGTTGCGGAGGCCGACGAGATGACTCTCGAAACACGGTCCACAAAGACTGTTCGTGTAAAGAAGTGACCTGGCAGCACACGCAGGACACCGAGACAGGCTCAGGACGAACCTGACAGAGAGGGAACCACCGACATGCCGACCTGCCCGAACGGACACCAGTCGGGTTCCGACGACTGGTGCGAGGTGTGCGGTCACCGCATGGCCGGTGCCGTACCCCCGCCTCCGCCGCCGACCGCCGGCGGCTACGGTTTCCCGCCGCCCGCGCCCGGCGCCCCGGCCGGCGGCCGGCATCTGTCGGCCGTGCCGAACGCGCACGAGCCGGAGCTGTGCCCGCAGTGCCGTACGCCCCGGGAGGGCGGTGCGCCGTTCTGCGAGGAGTGCCGCTGGAACTTCCTGACCAACACGGCCACCTCGTACACCCCGGCCGCCCCGCGCCCGCCCGCGGGCGGCGGCCCGGCCGCGCCGACCTTCCGGCCGCCCACCCCGCCGTCCTACGGCGGCAACACCGACTCGTACGAGTACCAGGGCTCGCGTCCCTCCCAGATGAACCGTCCGGCCGAGCCGATCCCCTCCTTCGGCAGCGAGCCCTCGGGCCCGACGCCGTTCGCGAACGAGCGCGGCGGCGGCCCGTCGGGTCCGCCGGCCCCTCCGGCCTTCGGCGGCGAGCGCGGCCAGTCCGGCCCGCCCGCCTTCGGCAACGACCGCGGCCAGTCCGGGCCTTCGGGCTTCGGTGGCGACCGCGGCCAGTCCGGACCCCCGGCCTTCGGTGGCGACCCCGCCGCCCCGCCCGCTCCCCCGGCCTTCGGTGGCGACCGGAGCCCTTCCGGCCCGCCCGCCTTCGGCAACGACCGCGGCCAGTCCGGGCCTTCGGGCTTCGGTGGCGACCGCGGCCAGTCCGGGCCGCCGCCCTTCGGTGGTGAGCGTGGTCCTTCGGCCCCGCCCCCGTCGTTCGGTGGAGCTCCGGGCCAGAACGCCGGCGGCCCGTCCGCCTTCGGCAGCGCCCCCGGCGCCGGCCCGGCCTCCGGGCCGTTCACCCGCGACCCCTCCGGTGGCCCGGCCGCCGGTCCCTTCGGTGGCGGGGACCCGTCCCGGCCGCCGGTTCCGCCGCCGCCCGGCGGTGGCGCTCCCGGGGCCTTCCAGCAGTCGGCTCCGCCCGCGCCGGCCGGCTTCCCGCAGGAGACCGGCAGGCCCCCGGCCGGCGGCCCGGCCTTCGGCGGCGCCGACGACGACTGGGTGATCTCCCCGCCGGCGGCCGGCCCCGGCGCGCCCCCCGCCCCCGCCCCGGGCGCCCGTCCCGGCGGCTACGGCTACCCGCAGCCCGGTGCCCCGGCCGGTCCCGGCTTCCCGCAGGCCCCCCAGGGACCGGCGACCTGGACGGCGACGATCGGCCCGGACCGCGACTACTTCATGGCGATGATGCAGCGCTCGGGCCCGGAGGCGGCCGGCCTCAACCTGCCCGCGTACTCCCCCGAGCAGCAGCGCACGCTCGCCGGCAACCAGGTGACCATCGGCCGCCGCCGGCACTCCACCGGTGACACCCCCGACATCGACCTGTCGGTGCCACCGGAGGACCCGGGCGTCTCGCACCAGCACGCGGTCCTGGTCCAGCAGCCGGACGGCAGCTGGGCGGTCGTCGACCAGAACTCGACGAACGGCACGACGGTGAACGGCGGCGAGGAGCCGATCCAGCCGTTCGTCCCGGTGCCGTTGCAGGACGGGGACCGGGTGCACGTGGGCGCCTGGACGACGATCACTGTGCGACGGGGCTGAGCGGTAGCGCCCCGTCAGGGGCGCGGGGCCGTATGGATGTGCGGCTGCCGCCGCGTGGGCGCGACCGGCTCTCACCGGCCCGCGGCCGAGGACCGATGCTCACACCGGGAGAGGCCAGACCCACGGCCCCTCCCGGTCGTCCAGCCACACCCACTCCCCGTCTTCCGCCACCGTGACCCCGTACCGCTCCCGCCCGGGCATCCCCGCCCGTTCCCACACGTCATGGGCGTCCCGAGGACCGAGCACCCCCTGAGTCAGCTCCATCAGGAACTGGAACAGCTCGTTCTCAAGGGCCCGGGACGGCACCCCGCGCACATCCCCGGCGCCGGCCCGCTCCACCCCGCGCAGCGGCACGAAGAACGCCGCCGACGGCAGGAACCGGCCCTCGGCGCACCCTTCGCCCCGCACGGTCAGGGCCAGCAGCCCGGTGGCGACCGGCGCGAGAATCCGCGCGCCCGCCGCGCACTGCGCGACCCACGCCCGCGGCACGCTCGGCAGCGCGCAGGTCGCGATGATCCGGTCGAACGGCGCGCGCTCGGGCACCCCTCGTGCCCCGTCCCCGGTGACGACGGCCGGCCGGTGCCCGGCCGCGGCCAGATGCAGCCGCGCCGACTCGGTGATCTCCGGATCGACATCCACCGTGGTGACGAGATCGTCGTCGCCGAGCCGATGGGCCAGCAGCGCCGCGTTGTACCCGGTCCCGGCGCCGATCTCCAGCACCCGGTCGCCGTCGGCCACCCGCAGCTCGACCAGCATCCGCGCCATCAACGAGGGCTGGCTGCTGGACGACAGCAGCTCGCCGTCGCGCAGCCGGGTGGCCAGCGGAACGTCCTCGTAGGCACCCCGCACCCAGCGTTCCCGGGCCCCGGGATCGGTGCTCTCGCCCCACCGGCGCTCATAGCCGCGCGCCCCGGCGACGTAGTAGTACGGCACGAACAGATGCCGGGGCACGGCCTCGAAGGCCTCCCGCCACACCGGCTCCGCCGCCCAGACCCCCTCGGCGTCGATCTCCCGCAGCAGCTCGCCCCGTGCCACCGCGGCCAGCCCCTCGATGTCCAGGATCTCCGAGTCGTGGGCGCCCATGCGTCCACCCTAGAGCCCTACCTCCGCACCGGGTCCTAAGCCTCGGGTCCTCGGTCGCCGCGTCTGAGACCATGTAGGGGTGAGAGAGATTCGGCGCGGCACGCTGCAGGAGAAGACCTTCTACGAGCAGGTCGGCGGGGAGGAGACCTTCCGGCGGCTGGTCCACCGTTTCTACGAGGGTGTCGCCGGGGACCCGCTCCTCAAGCCGATGTACCCGGAGGAGGACCTGGGTCCGGCCGAGGAGCGGCTCACGCTGTTCCTCATCCAGTACTGGGGCGGTCCCACGACGTACAGCGACAACCGCGGCCACCCCCGGCTGCGGATGCGGCACGCCCCGTTCACCGTGGACCGGGCGGCGCACGACGCCTGGCTGCGGCACATGCGGGTGGCCGTGGACGAACTGGGCCTCTCCGAGGAGCACCGGGAGACCCTCTGGAACTACCTCACCTACGCGGCCGCCTCGATGGTGAACACCCCGGACTGACCCCCGGCCGACCGCGGGCGCCGGCTCAGCGGACGCTGACGTCCAGCGCTCCGAGTCCCGCCTGCCGTACGGCGATCGACCCGAACGGCGTGCGCAGCCGCAGCCACGCCCCCGCGGAGAGCAGCACGGCCTCGTCGGCCGGGCGCAGGAAGCGCAGCGACTGGGCCGCGTGCACGGCCCGTACCGGAAGGCGGGTGCCGCTCACGGTCCGGGACCAGATGTCCCGCCCGATCCGGTCGAGTTCGGCCCGGGTACGGCCCTCCGGCGCCAGCTCCGCCGTACGGGAGCGGAATTCATCCACCGCGGCCGCCACCGTGGCCTGCAGCGCCCGCGGCGCGGGCAGTCCGGGCTCGGGCAGCCAGCCACCGCGTGGCGGCAGGACGCCCGCCCACGGCGGCCCGGTGACCGCCCCCGGCACTCCGGCCGTGGCGGCCCGCTCGTCCACCGACTCCAGCAACTCCCCCGCGGAGACGGTCACATCGAGCGTGACGTCGAGACCCCGCTCGTACGGCTTGGCGAGCCGCACCGCGCGGATCGCCAGTACCTCGAAGGACGGCGGCCGCCCGAAGACGGCCAGCGCGGTGCCGACCGCCTGGAGGCGTACCGCGGCGGAACGGTCGTAGTGGAGCAGCCGGGAGAGGAAGGCCGCGAGATCCGCCGCCTCCCCGTCGTCGGCGAGGTGGAGCACCGTCATGCGGCGACGGCCTCCTCCTTGTCGTCCCGGTACTCCTCGAGGAAGTCCCGCTCGTCGGCGGTGATCCGGCGCGGCCGGCCCGTCTCGAAGTCGAAGGGCACGACCATCGTGGAGGCCCGTACGTAGATCAGGTCGTCGTCCTTCACCTCGTAGGTGATGGTGAAGGAGGCGGCCCGGATCTCGGTGATCCACAGCTCGATGTCGACCGGGTGGTGCCGGTGGACGAGCTGCCGTTTGTAGTCGATCTCGTGGCGGGCCACCACCGACCCCTGCTTGAAATCCTTTTCCGGCCGGAACAGGAAGTCGATGCGGGCTTCCTCCAGGTAGCGAATGAAGACCGCGTTGTTGACATGGCCGTAGGCGTCCATGTCGGACCAACGCAGGGGGCAGCGGTAGTGATGACGCAAGTGATCAGCCCCGGGTCAGCTTCTTGTAGGTGGCGCGGTGCGGACGCGCGGCGTCCGGCCCGAGCCGCTCGATCTTGTTCTTCTCGTACGACTCGAAGTTGCCCTCGAACCAGAACCACTTGGACTCGCCCTCGTAGGCGAGGATGTGGGTGGCGACCCGGTCCAGGAACCAGCGGTCGTGGGAGACGACCACGGCGCACCCGGGGAACTCCAGCAGGGCGTTCTCCAGGCTGCTGAGGGTCTCCACGTCGAGGTCGTTGGTCGGCTCGTCGAGGAGCAGCAGGTTGCCGCCCTGCTTCAGGGTGAGCGCGAGGTTGAGACGGTTGCGCTCACCGCCGGAGAGGACTGCGGTCGGCTTCTGCTGGTCCGGGCCCTTGAAGCCGAACGCGGACACATAGGCCCGGCTGGGCATCTCGACCTGGCCGACGTTGATGTAGTCGAGGCCGTCGGACACGACCTCCCACAGCGTCTTCTTCGGGTCGAGGTTGGCGCGGCTCTGGTCGACGTAGGAGATCTTGACGGTCTCGCCGACCTTGATGTCACCGGCGTCCGGCGTCTCCAGGCCCTGGATCATCTTGAAGAGCGTGGTCTTGCCGGCGCCGTTCGGGCCGATCACGCCGACGATGCCGTTGCGCGGCAGGGTGAAGCTCAGCCCGTCGACCAGGACCTTCTCACCGAAGGCCTTGTTGAGCTTGTCGACCTCCACGACCACGCTGCCCAGACGCGGGCCCGGCGGGATCTGGATCTCCTCGAAGTCCAGCTTCCGCATCTTGTCGGCCTCGGCCGCCATCTCCTCGTACCGCGCGAGACGGGCCTTGGACTTGGCCTGCCGCCCCTTGGCGTTGGAGCGCACCCACTCCAGCTCCTCCTTGAGGCGCTTCTGCCGCTTGGCGTCCTTCTGGCCCTCGACCTTGAGACGGGTCGCCTTGGTCTCCAGGTAGGTGGAGTAGTTGCCCTCGTAGGGGTAGGCGCGGCCGCGGTCCAGCTCGAGAATCCACTCGGCGACGTTGTCCAGGAAGTACCGGTCGTGGGTGATCGCGACCACGGTCCCCGCGTACTTGGCGAGGTGCTGCTCCAGCCAGTTCACCGACTCGGCGTCGAGGTGGTTGGTGGGCTCGTCGAGGAGCAGCAGGTCGGGGGCCTCCAGCAGCAGCTTGCACAGCGCCACGCGGCGCCGCTCACCACCGGAGAGGGTGGTGACGGGCCAGTCGCCGGGCGGGCACCCGAGCGCGTCCATGGCCTGCTCCAGCTGGGCGTCGAGGTCCCAGGCGTTGGCGTGGTCCAGCTCCTCCTGGAGCTTGCCCATCTCGTCGAGCAGCGCGTCCGAGTAGTCGGTCGCCATCAGCTCGGCGATCTCGTTGAACCGGTCGAGCTTGCCCTTGATCTCGGCGACACCCTCCTGCACGTTCTCCAGGACGGTCTTGTCCTCGGTGAGCGTGGGCTCCTGCATCAGGATGCCGACGCTGTAACCGGGCGAGATGAAGGCGTCGCCGTTGGACGGCTGCTCCAGACCCGCCATGATCTTCAGCACGGTCGACTTACCGGCGCCGTTCGGACCGACGACGCCGATCTTCGCCCCCGGCAGGAAGCTCAGGGTGACGTCGTCGAGGATCACCTTGTCGCCGTGCGCTTTGCGCGCCTTGCGCATGGTGTAAATGAACTCAGCCAAGAGAAACCGTCCGGCAGCTTGAATCTGGCAGTGGGCAGATACACCCCATCTTGCCGTACTGCTACCCCTAGACGGAAACCCGTATGGTCGAAGCCCCTGACCTGCGGCGGAGCGTTCAGGGCTCTCTCGGTACCCGTCGTCATCCGTCGTCTCTGGTCCTCGTTGGTCATCGTTTACCGGCCCACGACCGGCCCAGCGATCCGCTTGCTGACCTGCCTGTTCCTGGGACACGGATCCCCGTCCCGTGTCCGTCGTGCGGTCCCAGTGAGGTCCGGCCCGGGGGTCGATCCATCTTCAGTGCCGTCCGGCCTTCGGCACGTCGCATGGGCACAGCCAGAAGGAGCGGCCTGCATCCGCGCGCCAGCGCCATGCGGCTTGTCGCTTGTCTTGTCGCCGGATAGAACACGAACTACACCGGTCCGCAGATCTGCGAAACCGGCTCTGACCTGGGATGCGACAAGCGACAAGACAAGCGACAAGCGCGCCCAGCCGTGAGGCTCCCGAGTGCGCTCCCTGTCGCGGAAGAACAAGAAGGACCGCTCTACTGGGTAGTGGGGCGCACCCCCACTACCCAGTAGCGCCGCCCGGCAGCATCAGCCGCCTTGGCGCCGGCAACGGCCACCGGCCGCCGCTGGACGGTCTCCTCGATCTCCGTACACGGCCGCACCGACCGCGGCAATAACCGCAGGCGGTTCGTCGGCGCGGCCCTGTACGGTCGCGACCATGAAGAAGTGGGTGGTCCCCGAGAACTCGAACAAGCGCGTCCAACGCGCGAGCCGGACGATCGGTAAGGGGACGGGCACGCCCGAGGAGATCCAGGAGGCGCGGGACGTACTGAGCAACTACCGTCTCGCCCACGCATTTCCTCTGAACGCGGTGACCGTGACCGTGCGGCAGCGAGCGCTCGCAGTGAACCCGAACGCCGTCGTGGCCGAGCGCCGGAAGCGCCTGCCCACGATCCTGGACAAGCTGAAGCGCCACCCCACGATGAGCGTGACCACCATGCAGGACTTGGGGGGCTGCCGGGTGGTCTTCGACACCGTCGCCGAGGTGGACGCGTTGGTCAGCGTCCTGGTGGACTTGCCACGGAGCCAGAACCGCGTCAAGAAGGTCTACGACTACCTACGTGATGACCCGGGGCCACGCGACTCTGGCTACCGGGGTGTTCACCTGGTGTACGAGTACGGAGCCTCGAAAAAGGAATACACCGGCCTGCGGATCGAGCTGCAGGTGCGCACGCTGCTCCAGCACGCCTGGGCGACCGCCGTCGAGACCATGGATTTGTTCTCGGGCAGCGAGCTGAAGTACGGGAAGGGCGACGCGGATGTGCTCAGGTTCTTCGCCCTGGTCGGGTCGCTCATGGCGCACAAGGAAGGCACCATCGCGGTACCCGGCGCCGAGGGGACGCGGGAGGAGTTGGCGGCCGAGTTGGCGCGCCTGGAGGCGAACGTCGGCGTTCTGGAGCGGCTACGGGGCTACGCGGCGATCGTGGGCGAGCACGCCAAGACGGACCGCCGGAACACCCTGACCCTTGAGCTCTGGCGGACCAAGGGACAGCTCACAGTGACGGTACACGAGACGCTGGCCGCCGCAGAGGCCCGGATCACCGAGTTGGAGGCAATGGACGACGAGGACCTGGACGCGGTGCTCATCAACATCGCCCGGATCAGCCAGCTGCGCGACGCGTACCCGAACTACTACGCAGACACCGGCCGTTTCACCGAGTTCGTCGAGGCGTGCCTTTAGCCGGCCAGGGCACAGGCGCCGCTCACTGCCCCTGTCTCGACTCTCCACTGAGCGAAAAGCGGGGGCCGGTCGTTCCGCCCGGGCCGCCGTCCGCGAGCGCCCCTTGGCAGGACGGCAATCCAGGGGGCGGCATCGGCAAGGTGGGCGCGGGCCTTCCAGGGGGAGGCGGCAGATACGGCAAGCCCCCGTCGGCCCCGCCCCCTGGATTGCCACACGGCTTTTCAAGGGCTGGCCATCCCGCCCCCGCCCCGCCTGAAAAGCCGTCCCTACTCCCTGTGGCGGTCGTGGTCGGTCACCTCGCTGATGCTGGCACACGTCGATTGGAACGGCCCCCGGTGTCAACCGAGGACACGCAGGCCGGCGTCGGGGACACGCCACGGGACACGGGCCGGTCTAGGGCTGACCACGTGGAACCGACCGCGCCCCGGCTGCGGCGGCCGATGGAAGGAGTGGTCTACGGCCGCACGCTTCCTGGCGGCTCGCTCCGCTCACGCGGCGACCACTTCGGGGATAGAGGCTGTGTACGCCCCTCAGGGCGCCTGTACTGCCTCGCGGGTACCGGAGCCTGAACGGCCGCCTGCTCCTCACGGCACGCCCGCGAGACGGCAGTTTCCGCCCGCTCTACGCGCGCGTGCGCGTAGAGGCCTCCCCTCGGAAACTGCGGCAGCTGGGCAACGCGCAGGTCAGGGGGTGTTGATGGGGGTCAACCGGCACCATGAGCGCAACCGGCGGCATCAAACGCCGCAAATCGGGCAGCGCATCACCCTGACGTAGGGGTCGCGTACGAGCAAGAGGAGCACTCCCGGCCGGCGTGTGCTCCTCTTGTTCGTACGCGTGAGTAGCAATCCGGAGAGGCGTCCCGCCTGGATTGCTGCGTTGCAGGCCCCTCCCGGTTCACGGCGCCGACTGAGGCTCTTCAGGAGCGGGCGCCACGCTCCTCCTGAAGAGCCTTCCCTCCTCCTCTCCTAGAGAGTTGAGGGAAAACAGTGTCCGCAGCGTCCGCAAGGTGCCACTCACCCCATCTGACCTGCACTTTCCCTGCGGACGCTAAACAAAATGTTTAGCGTCCGCTAGCGTCCGCAGCGTCCGGGCACGCTCTGCCACTAAGAGCGCCTTTCCGCAGGTCAGAGGGACCCTTAGGAGGGAGAGCATTGCGGACGCTAGCCGCTCTGGAACGGCGAAGAGACCACCCATCGCGCCATGGTGGTCTCTTCGCCGTTGGCTCACCGCAAGGGCGGGGCGAGCGGGAGCTCCCGAGCGTCGCCGCGCGCGAGCGGAGCGAGCTGCCAAAGAGCGCACGGCTTTGGGCCGTTCCTGACCGATGCTTCTTGGGCAGTTGGGCGGCCCAGCTAGATCGGAAGGCTCGGCCCGGACACTCGCTGCGCCATGAACGCACCTGCATTCCGGAGCCAGAGGTCAACTTCCCTTTTTGGAGCGGAAACTTTTGGAAGCTGCTGCCAAAGCTGCATGAAATGAATGATTGCCATATATAGAGTCTGAGCTTCTCTTTTCGCCACCCCTGCGATCAAGTCCAGGGAAACATTCAGCTCTTCTTTAATCTCCGCAAACGCCTCCGCGATCACCTCTTCTTCGTACTGGACGAATAGGTCAGCCGCAAAAACGCCTGGGGCGGCATGCGCCTGTTCCGACCAGGTCGTAAAGAGCAAAACATACTGCCGTATGCGCATCGAATCTGGCGAAGATTCCGCCAAGTCACGCGTCGTTTTTCCGCTCCAGCTAGACCGCCAACGAGTTGTGCCGTCGGCTTTCGGAGGAAGCTTGAAATCGTCATAATGCTTATCCAGGGTATCCCTGACAGATGCCTCCCACCGAGTACCCTCAGGGCGTCCGCGCTCCTTCTCGTAGTCCATGCGCCTGACTTCGGAGAGGAAGTACTGGAGTAGCCCAAAGGCGTTGTACTTACTAATCGCGGTGCCGCGATCGGGGAAGGAAGCCAGGTGCTCCATGTTCACAAGCAACTCAAACAATTGGCGAGTCACGGCCGCAGCATGCTCCCAATAGCCTTCACCGATCAGCAATCGGGCTGCTTTAAGTCCCTTAATTCCTCGCTGAAGCACGCGGCCATCAAAAGCAGTGTGAAAGCTATCGGAGTCCGCAACCTGTGCAGCTGATCGCTCTGCGGCAATGGCTACGTCTCCAACTATGTCGAACAGAGGCTGAAGTCGCGTATCCAGAGCGGCAGTATCGGGCCGCTCCTCACTGGTGGCCATTGCCGTACCTTAGCTGCCTCCGCTGCCGTTGACGAGAGGTTTTCGGCGCCTTCTCTAGCAGGTCACTGCGGGAGGAAACCAGGAGCCGACTGACCTAGATCCCGTAGGTGGGCAAGGTATTCCTGAGCGGCAGGCTCCGTTGCGTAACTCCGCCTCATCTCCGCCGCGAGTTCGCGGCTCGTCATGATGAGGGACGGCACAGATCGACGCTCCCCTTCGAGAGCCCGCTCCCCCATGATGAGCGCCTGTTCCAGGTCGCCCTCCCGCGCAGCCGTCACACCCAGGGTGACCCGCGCTTCCGCGTTACGCATGGGAGATCGCTCCGTGCCGTCGAAGTCCGTGCCCGCGCGCAGAACTTCCTCAGCGAGAGTGCGCGCCAGCTTGTCCTCTCCCACGAGGCGGTAGCAGTCCATCGCATAGAAGTCGAACTTTGCCGGGTCCACCACAAAGTGGTTGTCGAGATTCTCGGGGTGCGGCATCGCTTCGAGCAGATTACGGCCCCGATCGAGCGCGACCTCAACCCGTCGGCGGTCCCCGAGTCGGGCCCACGCCTTGGCTTCCTGTCCAGCAAGCTGTACGGCTACGCCCTGGTGGGCAGCGACCTCGGTACCGGCCTGCGCTGCTGCGATGACCCCTCGATAGTCGCCAGTCGTGAGGGCGAACCAGGCTCGCATCTCGTGAGCCCAACCAGCGACTTCGGCATGCTCAGACTCTGTCGCCAAAGAGAGCGCGGCCCGTCGCGTCGACTCGGCGGCGTGCCGGTCGCCCATGTCGTACTCGACGCACCCAACAAGGAGGGCGAGCCATCCGGAGAGCGCCAGCACTTCGCGGTGCTGCGCGAGAGTGAGGCTCTTCGAGTGAAGCTCAACGACCCGGCGGAGCCACTGGCGCCCTTCGATGAGGAGCTGTGCGCTCGGCATGTACGGGTACTCCGAGCACAAGCGATCGGTCGTGATCCGTAGCGCGTCAAGCGTGGCCGCATCCACGTCGGACCGGTTCAGACGGCTCACGATTTCCAGCGTTTCCATGCCGCTCACAGCCAGGATCTCCCTGCCCCCGTCGCGGCGCGCCGGCGCGGGGAAGAGGGCGTGCGTTACGGTGCCGAAGACCGCCGCGATAAGCGGCCGGTAGAACTCGTTGGGGATCTGTCCGGACTCCCACCGCTTCCACTGGCGGATCAGGCTTTCATCTGCCGGAAGCTCTTCCTGAGCGTGCGCTCGAAGCGCCTTCACTGCGTCTCGCTGAGACCAGTCACGCGCGGCCCGCTCAGCCGCGATGCGCTGCGCCCATGCAGGCCTGCCGTCGCTCATACGCTCCTCCTCCGAGTGGCTACCTGCCGAGTCTCGCGCTTCGCCCCCGGGGACAGGGAAGGGGACAGCAAAGGGACAGTGGACATGTCCCCAGCTCTCACGTCTGCCCCCTCAGTGTCACTTACCGGTCGCACTCGGTTCGCCGCATGCTGGTTGCAGATCAAGCACCACTCGCAGGAGGGCGCCTTTCTAGCGCTTCCACCCGTTCAGCCAACTCCTGAATCAGGGAGCGGATTTCATTGATCTCGGCTCGCACGTCGTCATGCGGAACGGTCCCATCACCAACGAAGTTACCGAGGTTGCCGGCCGACACAATGAGCCCTTCGGCCCTGAGCGCGGCCAACCCGTTCTGGACGGTCTGGCTGGCGAACCCGAAGCGCTCGATCAGCTCCCGCTGCGAGGGGAGCTTGTCACCAGGCTTCATCCGCTTGACTTCCTCACGCAGCGCGTCGGCGACCTGCATCGCCTTGGGCTTGGGCCCTCCTGTGACAGTCATGCCCTGAGCGTACCCACCACAGCGAACTAGTGCACACCACTCCGTAAGGGTTGTGCACCACAGCAGACTAGTGCAAGCTAGTTAGCAAGCGGCTCCCGGAATCACTCAGGGATCTCGCGAAAACGCCCTGGTCAACGCCAGGAAAAGCAAGGAGCGGCCTCCACCGCCAAGCAGATAGCCGCTCCCTGACCCTCGAAGGGGTACATCCATGATGCCTGCATCTCTCCTGTCCGGTCTTCCGGCTCTGCCCGGCCGTCGTGTGAACGTCTTCGGTGAGCCGGACGAAGAGGAGTTCGTTCGGGTCGCGGTCCCGGTCGTGGCGCACCTGTCGTTCGCCGACATGCTCGGACTGCTGATGGAGTCGGGCGGTCTCGTGTACGAGGAGCTGGACGACGACCAGGCCGTTCGGGACGCGCTGAACTTCGCGATCCTGGCCACCGACGTGGTCATGTTCGAGGAGCACGCGGCCAACGCCCTGGCGGCCCTGCACGGCCGTGGGGACCGGGCCACCGTGAAGTGGGCCCGCGCTCTGGCCGCCGCGATCACCCGCGTGTACGGGGTCGCGGCGTGACGAACACGACGGACGCGCTGTACGCGCAGGTCGCTCCAAGTGCGGCGCCGGTCTTCTCCCTCACGGAGATGGACCGGCGCCCCGCCGGGGAAGACTTCCCCACCATCCCGATCATGGGGCTGGAACTGACGGTCACGGAGGCTGCCGCCGCGCTGTTCGAGACGAGCGCCGACGAACTGGCCGTGCCGGTACCCGACACCGACACCCTCTACGACGCGCTCAATGGCGCCGTGCGCACGCTCGGTCCGGCCGGGATCGCGGGCATCACGCCCACGTTCGAAGACCTGCCTGCCGGGGAGTTCTCCGAGGTAGCCGACTGCCGCCGGTTCGCCTACCGGCTCGCCCTGTCGTTCTGGTACGAGGGGGCCCGCTCCCGCCCGATGACGGCCGGGGAAGTCGGTGTGGCCATCTACCTGTCGAGCCTGGACCGGTACCGCATGGCGCAGTTCCGGGAGCTCCCGCGCCGCAAGCTGCTGGTGGCCCGTGCCATCCACGAGGGTGTGACGGCCGTGCCAACCGAGACCCTGATCCGTCTCGGTGCCGTCATGTCCGGCGAGTTCGGCCGGACCGCCGACCGCGACCGGGACCGGGAGTGGCTGTACAAGCAAGCTCTGCCGGACTATCACCGCCGCCGGTTCGCGTTCGACCTGGTGCGATGGGACCGCAGCCAGCCCGCGCCCCTGATCGTGCGTCCGGACGCTGGGGGCTACCTGGTCGGCCTGACCCCGCCCGCCGCGCCGGATGGCCTGTGGCTGCGGTCGGCCCGGACGGAGTGGTGAGCATGGGCGTTCACCCGATCAACTCCGCCAAGCGGCGCGTGCGCAAGGAACAGCTCGCGCGCCGCCACGGGCAGCACTGCGCCTACTGCCGCCGTCCGTTCCCGGACCTGAGTCTAGCCACCCTCGATCACATCGCGCCCAAGTCGCTGTGGTGGACGTGGTCGGTCACCTCGCTGATGCTGGCGTGCCGCGACTGCAACCGGGCCAAGGCTGACCGGTTCCCGCTCTCGCTCGCGCTGTGCCTGCTGCGGTGGGCCGACCCGACTCAGCCGACCGTCGACCCGGCCGTCTGGCTCCTGCTGGCCCGACTCGCCCACGCCAACCGGTCGACCTTTGAGGCGGTGTGGGCGCCCGACTCGATCGACCGTCGATCGACCCCTGACCTGCGTGACGAGTCGGGTCACGCCCTGCGTCACGGCCCGCTGCGGTCGGCCCGACCGGTCTGCCGTGCGGTCGTGCGCCGTGCGTCGATCCGACCCGACTGCCTGCGCGCACCCCGACCTGTGCGGACGTGCGCGCCCCCGACTGGAGAGGCGGTGTTCGCGTGAACGCTGTGAATGGCAGCGTGAACGGATCGGCCCCGCGCGTGAACGGGTCGACCCGACCCGTGAGCCCGATGAACGGCCCTCTGAACGAGACAAGCAACCCCGTGAACGCCCCGGGCAAGGCCGTGAACACCCGGCGCGGGTCGGCCGCGGGCGTGGGGGACGACGGGAAGCCGCCGCCGGCCGCCGCGCGAATCGTGGCCATGGCGCGTGCGGACTACCGGTTCGTCATGTCCACCGACGGCCGCCCCTACGCGGTCGCTCTCAACGGCCCCAACATCGGGCTCCCGCTACGGGGCAAGGCAGGGCTACGGCAGCGTCTCGCCCGCCAGTTCGCCGACGCCCACCCCGGGGAAGTCGCCTCACAGTCCGCGCTCGCCGACGCCATGACGGTCCTGGAAGGCATCGCCGAAGACGACGACCCAGTGACCGTGAACCTGCGGGTGGGCCGCGATCCGTCCGGCGCGATCGTGGTCGACCTCGGCAGTGCCGACGGCCGCGCGGTCGTGGTCTCCGGGATCGGCTGGCAGGTGGTCGACCGGGCCCCGGTGCTCTTCCGCCGCTCCGGCGCGATGGCCCCCATGCCCGAACCCGTGTTGGACGGTGACGGCCTGGCCAAGCTGCACGCGCTGCTGAACATGGATGAGTCCGCGTTCCATCAGCTCGTTGCCTGGCTCATCGCAGCGTGGATCCCGGATATCCCGCACCCGGCGCTGGTCTGCAAGGGCGAGCAGGGCACGGGCAAGTCCAAGGCCGCGCAAATGTTCATCAACCTGATCGACCCGTCCCCGGCCGCCAAGCGCAGTCAGCCACGGGACGAAAAGGCGTGGTCGCGGCAGGCGTTCAGCTCATGGGCGCTGTGCCTGGACAACATCTCCACCATCCCGCCATGGCTGTCGGACACCCTGTGCAAGGCCGTGACCGGTGACGGCGTGGTCGACCGTGCCCTGTACACCGACGACGACGTGGTGGTGCTCACCTTCAAGCGGGTGCTCGCCATGACCACGATCGACGCCGGGGCGCTCGCGGGGGACCTGGCCGAACGCGTCCTCATGCTCGACTTGCAGCTCATCGACGCGACCCGGCGCCGGTCCGAAGAGGAGTTGGACGCCACGTTCGATCTGGTGCGCCCTGCCGTGCTGGGGGCCCTGTTCGACGTGCTGGCGTGCGCGCTCGCCGTGCTGCCCTCGGTTCGGCTGGAGTCGATGCCGCGCATGGCTGACTTCGCCCGCGTGCTGGCGGCCGTCGATCAGACGCAGGGCTGGAACACCTTGGGCGACTACCTGGCCACGTCGGCGAATGTCGCCATTGACGCGATGGAGGGTGACCCGTTCGCCCTGGCCATCGCCCACCTGGTCGACCAGGTGGGTACCTGGCAGGGCACGGCTGGACAGTTGCTCGAAGTGCTGGCCGTGCCGTTGGTGAGGCCGAAGAACTGGCCCGTGGACGCCACCCGCGCGAGCGGGCGCGTCAAGAGGCTCGCCCCGCTGCTGCGGTCCATCGGGATCACCGTGGACGACACGCAGCGTAGCCGGGACCGGGAGCGACACCGACTCCTCACGCTCTCCCGCGCACCCACCGAAGAGGAGTCAGCGTCCGCACCCGAACAGGCCTCTCTCTGGCGAGAGATCGGCCCACCACGGGAGCGTGATACCTGGCCTGAACAGGGATGACGTAGCCGGAAGACCATCCGGGCCGGGCCGCGCACAAGCGGCCCGGACACGTCGAACCTGCGGACGCTACAGCCGTCCAGCGTCCGCAGTGTCCGCACTAGCGTCCGCAACCCTCACCCCGACTGACCTGCGCCAATCCGCCGTTGCGGACGCTAGGACGCTGCGGACGCTGAAATACACCAACTCTCTAGAACGGCGACCGGCACCACTCCCCCGCACCGCCCCCACGGACACGAGGAGTCATCAACCGCATGGCCACCGAAGAGCCGACCGACCCGCGCGCCCTCCTGCGCGGCGGTCTCCCGGACCGCTACCTGACCCCCGAAGACCTGGTCACCATGTTCAGCCTTCCGAGCGTCGAAACCGTCTACGCCTGGCGCCGCAAACGCATCGGCCCGCCTGGCTTCCGCGTCGGCCGATACCTCCGCTTCAACCCGGCCGCCGTACAGGCATGGGAGACAGACCGGACTGCCCTCGAAGACGCCGCGTGAACTGCTGCTAGACCTAGCACTCGCCCCTGCTAGGTCTAGCAGCCCCACTAGCGGCCTATTCCGCCCCTGGCCTGCGATCTAACGTCTAGCGGCCCGTCCGCCGACACCCCCGAAACCGGCCCGGACGGACGGGGGAGGCAGCACCGGCCCCGCTGGGGAGGCGGGGAGAACTCCCCAACTGCCTCCCCGGCCCGCATCCCCCGCACTGATCAGCGCAAAGACCCGTTCGGGGAGGCGGGGAGGCACCGCCGCAGCCGCCCCGAACACCCCCTCACAGAGCCTCGCGCGGCCCCTGCCTCCACCTCCCCGCCGCGCCCCGGCGGACACGACGCGAGACAGGGAGGCACGGCCCGCCGGCCAAGGGAGGGAGGGAGAACTCCCTGACCCCCTCCCTAACCCAACTCCCTCCACCTGATCAGCGCAGATGGCCTCTCAGGGAGGCAGGGAGGCGCACCCCCGGCACCCCGAAAACCCCCTCAGGAAGGCACCCGAGACCCCCTGTCTCAGCCTCCCTGAACCCCGGCCCAGCCCTGCTACCGGTAGCACCCGCACCCGCTACCGGTAGCAACCCCGCTAGCACCCCAAACCCCAAGTGATCAGGCCTGTAGCGAGTAGCAGGCCTGGCCCAGCACACCCCGAAACCGGCCCGACGGGACCCGACCAGCCCGCGGCGCCCTGCTACCGAGAGAGGAGTCAGCCGCATGGCTGGCTACGTTCAAGACCGTTGGTTCAAGGAAGAGAAGACCCCGGAAGGCAAGACCGTCCGCGTCAAGACCGACCGGCACGGCATCGGTTTGCGCTACCGGGCCCGCTACTTCGGCCCCGACGGCACCGAGAAGTCCGAGAGCTTCCCGGACCGGCAGAAGGGCCGGGCCGACAAGTGGCTAACCCGCATTGAAGCCGACATGGACGCGGGGAACTACGTCGACCCGAAGGCCGGTCAGATCACCTTCGGGGAGTACGCCGAAAAATACCTTGGCGGGCTGACTGGAGACCAAGTCAGCCAAGAGGTCGTGTGCCGACGAATTCGGCTCCATGCGATCCCCTACCTGCGTACGCGTCCGATGGGTTCGTTCAAGCCCGAGCACGTACGTACGTGGCTGAACAAGCTGCAACTGGCCGTACCGAACGGCACGTACCGGCGCGCCATCTACGACTCGGTTTCGGCGTTGTTCAACGCTGCGGTGGACGACAAGGTGCTGAAAGCGAACCCTTGTCACGCGCAGTCGGTCAAGGCACCGGTGCCGGAAGACCGGCTGATCGTGCCGTGGCCCGAAGGGCGCGTTGTGGCCGTTCGCGCGGGACTGCCCCCGCGTTACGCGGCCACTGTGGATGCCGGCGGGGGCTGCGGGCTGCGTCAGGGGGAGGTGTTCGGGCTTGCTGAGGACAACGTCGACTTCGCCACGGGGTGGCTGCATGTCCGCCAACAGATCAAGCGCGTAGGCGGGGCCCTGGTGTTCGCCCCGCCTAAACGCGGCAAGCTCCGGGATGCGCCCCTCAGTCCCGTTGTGGGGGCAGGCTTGCGGGAACACATGGCGCTGTTCCCGCCGGTGCCTGTCACGCTGCCTTGGAAGACACCGGACGGGCCGTCGATGACGTTGAAGTTGGTGTTCACCAGCGGTGTAGGCAAGGCAATTTGGCGGAGCCACTTTGACGACTTCGTATGGAAGCCCGCTCTCGCCCACGCGGGTGTCATCCCTCCCAGGGTGCCGGGCCAACGGCGCTATGCCGCCGCCCCGGATGACGGGATGCACGCGCTACGGCACTTCTACGCCTCGGTGGTCCTGGAGGCCGGGAGTAGCATCAAGGCTCTGAGCGTCTACCTGGGGCATTCCGACCCAGGTTTCACGCTCAAGATCTATACCCATCTCCTGCCAAGCAGCGAGGAGAAGGCGCGCGCGGCTGTGTCGTCGGTGTTCCAGCGCATCCACCCGTCGGAGCTCCCAGAAGCAGCCTGACAGACCGCTACCGGCCCCCAACCGGCCCACGGCCCCAAACCGGCCCCTGTCTTGCGGCTCCGCCGCTGGTCAGGGGCCCTTTATGCTCTCGGGCCGCCAGACACACCCCATCTTGCCTGACGTCCAGCCTCGGGTGTTAACCCGTTTGGTGCGGGGGCTGTGACCTGGGGTTTCGGTGCTGGTCACGGTGGCCTGTCTGTCACTGCCGGTGGTTGTTGAATGACCTCGGGGAGCCTCGGACGGCTCAGGGACGGCCCAGGAGTGATCACTCGACAGAGCGCCTGGCGGTCGGCACGCAGGAAGCCATCTCCGCGATCGGGCGCGTGTTGGTGTGATTCACGCCCCTGCAGCACGGTGATTCGGCCCCACTCCGATCGGGTGCCGCACGCGAGTACCTGGTCCAGGCCATGGCACCGGACGGCCCTGGTGCGAGGCGTCGCCGATCGCGCGGCGTGCCTCAACGGAGGGTGGCCACAGCTTCGTGCCGCCCGGAAGGCAGAAGGTCGACGGCGAGGTGGAAGCACAGCTCGGCGCTCAGCGCGAACAGTGCCATCAGCAGTGAGTAGAGGGTCTTGTCGTTGGCGAGAAAGCTCCCACCGAAAGCGGCGGCACCGATGACCAGGAGCGCCCCGAGCACGGTCCAGAACGCGACCGCGCGCTGACGGAGCAGCACGGCGCGCGTCGCCGCGACGATCGACAGCAGGACGAGCGTGAGGCCGAGCACTGTGTGTACGGCGAGGGCGAGGGTGCCGTGTCCGACCGCCCAGGCGAAGCTCTCGTAGGCCCTGATGCGATCGGCCCCCGCCCGAGAGTCCCGAGGGCGAATCGGAAAGAGGCCGTAGAGGTTGATGACCAGGCCGACCCCCGCCTGCACAAGCACCAGAAAGCCGGTGGCGAGCAGGAGGCGGCGGACGGCACTGGGAGCGGCCATGAGAAGACCATACACAGAGTAATCTCGGAATGCGGAGAGTGACCATGCTGGTGGGGTGCGGTGCCTGCCGTGCCTTCGGCCCGGACGTTCGACCGCGCGGAGGACGACTCGGGGAGCAGCCCCGGCCGTGGGTCGCGTGAACGGTGTCAGGTGGTGCCGTGGCCCGCATCCCATGGGGTGGGGTCAGTTAAGGCCGGTGGAAGGCTTCTGGAGTGTTCGGTGGAGCAGGAGGGTGGTCACTGCCGCCGCGCCCACGACTCCGGCCGCGCGCAGGGCGTGGGAGGAGCGCCAGGAGAGGACCGACCAGCGGGACTGGGCCGACAGGAGGGATCCTGTGCTCAGCCATGAGCCTGCTGAGACCAGGGACAGCGCCGAGCCGATCGAGCCGACCGAGAGGGCGCTGCCGATCGAGCCGACGGACAGGGCCGAGCCGACCGATCCGATGGACAGTACGGATCCCACCGAGCCGATCGACAGGACCGAGTCCTGCGACCACAGGGACAGGACCGAGTCGGACGGGGTGCTGCGGGGCGACTTGGTCATGGAGCCATACTGCCCCGCGGGGCCTTTCGGCGGGGGTCAGTCGCCCGTCGGGTTCTCGCGACGACGGAGGACCACCAGGACCGCACCGCCGATCACCACCAGGCCGATGGCGACGCCCGTGATCACGCCGGTCGCCGAGTCGCCGCCGGTGGCGGCGAGGTTGACGTCGGAGGCGGTGCCGCCGACCGACGCGGGGCTGGGCTCGCTGAGGGTCTGGGTGGTGAGCCCGCTCTCGACGGCCTGGGTCCTGCAGTCGAAGACGCCGGTGAAGCGCCGTTCGAGGCTGTTGGCGCCGGTGATCGTGAAGTCGTAGACCTGGTCCTCCTGGAGCGGGATGGTCACCGTCCGCGAGGTGTTCGCGGGGATGGTGTGCTCGGTGCCCATCAGCTCGAAGGTGAACGGCTGGTCGCCGGTGTTGGCCGCGGTGATGTCCACGCCGCCCGCGGCGCAGTTCTTCTCGGCCGACAGTGCCGGTATCGCGCCCTGCTCGGCCCAGGTCGCGTTCGCCGTCGCGGTGACCGTGGACTCGCTGGAGCCGGCCAGGATCTGCGTCTGGCTGCGGCTCTCGGAGGTGAAGGCGCGGCCGACCGGGACGGTGGTCGACGTCTGGACGGTGAGTTCGGCGGACGCGTCCGTGGCGTCGTCGGGGACCTTGAAGTACAGCTCGCTGCCGTTCCGCGCCGCGGTGACCGGCTTTCCGGTCCTGTCGGTGATCCGTACGCCGGTCAGGGCCGCGTCGGCGGGCGGGATCACGGTGACGGTGCGCGCGTTGGTGTGGACCTTGACCGGGCCCAGCAGGCCGCCCGGACGGCCGGAGACCGCGGGCGGGTCCAGGGTCAGCGAGGCCTGCGGCTCCGACTGGCCGCGGGCGCTCTTCTCCAGGTAGTCGGCGAGCTTCTCGGCCTGCGGGTCGACGGCGTCGACGTCCGCACCGTCGGAGTAGCGCCAGATCGCCACCTGGGTACCGGCCGCCGCGTCCTGCTCGGTGAGGGTGCCGGCGCCGGCCTTGCGGGCGAGCGCGGCGAGATCGTTGACCTGCGGGTAGGAGTTCTGCAGGATCCAGCGGATCCTGCCGGCGTTCTTGTTGGCGCCCAGCGAGGTGCCGCTCCAGGCCGTCTCGTGGTACTTGGCGTCCCGCTGGGTGGGGTTGTGGAGGTCGACGCAGTACGTCTGGAGCATGCCGCCGCCGTCCACCGACATCTCGAACAGGCCCGCGGCCACCTGCTCGTCGCCGCTGTCGCCGTGCACGACGGCCTCGCCGTAGGTCTTCAGGCCGCTTATGGTCGCGGTCGCCCCGCTCTGGCTCTGGCCGGTCCCGTCGTCGGCCGCGGCCCGGCCGGCGCCGGTCAGCGCGGCGGCGGCCACCAGCCCGGACACCAGTGCCGCGGCGGCGAGGCGGGCCACGCCTCTCGCGGACACGGGCGTACCGGAGTGCCTGGCGGACGCGCCGGGCGCCGAGGGACCAGAGAACGCAGCGAGCACAGAATTCCCCTTCGAGCAGGACCCCTTGGAACGCGGGGGGTGGTCCCACCAGCAGAATCAGCGACCCCAAGGGCCACGCCCGGCATCCTATGGATCAGCCGGACCGCCCATTCCCGGTGAGATGGTCGGATGAGCGATCCGATCCGTAATCGTTATCGCGGAGCCCCGAATGGGCGGCGCTTATCGATAAATCCACCTGGCCGTCGTGGCGGGCACTTCGCAGCGCATTCACCGATAAGCCGTCAAGGGGCGCCGAACGGGCCGCAGTTCGGGCAGCCCGTGGCGAACGACGCGGCTCTCGGGGCGACTTCACGTCACCGCGACCGGTTCCGGTTCACGTCACCGCGACCGGTTCCGGTTCACGTCACCGCCACCGGTTCCGGTTCACGTCACCGCCACCGGTTCCGGTTCACGTCACCGCCACCGGTTCCTGCTGCTGTCGCGCGGGGATGTCGGGGGACTCCTCCGGTGTCTCCCAGTTCGGCTCCGGGCGAGGCGGTGCCGGTGCCGCCGTCTCCGGCTTCCCGGCCCGCCGGAAGGCCGCCGTACCGCGGGCGAGGTCGTGGCCGATCGCCACCGCGTCGATGTCGGCGGAGGTCCACTGCTGGCCCTCCCGGGTCTCGGTGCGCACCTTCAACCGTCCCTGCACGACGACCGGGTCGCCGACGGACAGCGAGGCCGCCGCGTTGGTGGCGAGTTGCCGGTTGGCCCACACCGTGAAGAAGTTGGTGTGGCCGTCCGTCCAGGTGCTCTTCTCGCGGTCCCAGTAGCGCGAGGTCACCGCCAGCCGGAACCGCGCCGACGGCCCCGCCGCCAGCTCCCGGTAGACCGGCTGCGTCGCCACGTTGCCGACCGCGCAGACCAACGTCTCGTTCATCACGAACCCCTCCCTCACCCGGCCGCCGGGGCCGGGGCGGATCCGCGTACGGGCCCGTCCCGTACGGCTGTGTCCATCGCGGCGGCCGCCCTCGTGGCGATCGCCGCGGGACCAGACTGCCGCCGCCGGGCCGGACCCGCCGAGCGCTGTGGACCACCGCCGGCCTGTGGAAAAACCCACCACCCGGACGAGTGACCCGCATCCCCGCGACGGGCCTCACCCCGCCCCGCCGGCGTCACGTCACCCCACCCGGCCCCGCCGGCGTCACGTCACCCCACGCCCGCCCCCGTCCGCGTCACCCGGCCGTACTGCTCCCGTACCTCCCGGTAGCGCAGCAGTTCCGCTGCCACCGGGTCCAGTACCCGGGCCCGGCCGCATCCGGCCGCCGCCTCCCGCAGTCGGCGTTCCGCCTCCAGGCCGTACCGCCGGGCCGGTCCCCGGGCCGCCATCCGGCAGCCCCATTCGACCAGCGGCCCGCCGACGATCCCGGCGACCATCAGAAGCACCGGCACGCCCAGGTTGGGCGCCACCACCCCGGCGATCTGCCCGACCAGCCACAGTCCGCCGACCACCTGGAGGAGCGTCATGGCGGCCTGGGCGAGCACCGCCACCGGCCACCAGCCCGGCCGGGGCGGCCGCCCCGGTGGCAGCCCGGCCTGTGCGGCCAGGTCGTCGAGAGCCTCCGACAGGCCCTGCGAGCCGCGTACGGCCGCCTCCCGCACCGCCTGCGCCCAGGGCGCGGGCAGTCCGGCCGAGGCCCGGTCGGAGACCGTGCGCACCGCCTGCTCGACGCGCTGCCGCGCGGTGGCCTCCTCCTCCGGCTGAGCCTGCTGCAGGCGCCCCGTGGGCGGCTCGCCGCGCCCCTGGCGCCAGCGCCACAGCCGCAGCCAGGGGGTGCCGCAGGCCCGGTTGGCATTGCGCAGCCAGGCGCGTTCGGCGGCCTCGCCGGCGGCGGTGGCACCCACCGCGTCGGCCAGCCGCGCGGCGAAGTCGTCGCGCGCCTCCTCGCTGAGACCGGCGCGGCGCCCGGTGGCGTACACGGGCCGCAGCCGGGCCGCGGCGGCGTCCACGTCGGCGGCGACCCGGCGGGCCGCCGCGCCCCGCTCGGAGACGAACTGGCCGAGGCTCTCGCGCAGTTCGCCGACGCCGTCCCCGGTGAGGGCGGACAGCGCGAGCACCGTGGCGCCCGGTTCGCCGTACTCGCCGAGCGCGACGCCGTCCTCGTCGAGCACCCGGCGCAGATCGTCGAGGACCAGGTCGGCGGCCTCGCCGGGGAGCCGGTCGGTCTGGTTCAGGACGATGAACATGACCTCCGCGTGACCGGACAGCGGCCGCAGATAACGCTCGTGGAGCACCGCGTCGGCGTACTTCTCGGGGTCGACGACCCAGATCACCGCGTCCACCAGCTTCAGGATCCGGTCGACGTGTTCGCGGTGCTGGACCACGGCCGAGTCGTGGTCGGGCAGGTCGATCAGGACCAGCCCGCGCAGCTGCGCGTCCGCCTCCGGGTTGTGCACGGGGCGGCGGCGCAGCCGGCCCGGGATGCCGAGCCGGTCGATGAGGGCCGCGCTGCCGTCGCTCCAGCTGCACGCGATGGGCGCGGCGGTGGTGGGGCGCCGTACGCCGGTCTCCGAGATGGCGACTCCGGCGAGCGCGTTGAACAGCTGTGACTTGCCGCTTCCGGTGGCGCCGGCGATGGCGATGACGGTGTGCTGGCCGGAGAGCCGGCGCCGGGCGGCGGCCTCGTCCAGGACCCGGCCGGCCTCGGAGAGGGTCTGGCTGTCGAGGCGGGTGCGGGACAGGCCGACGAGTTCGCGCAGCGCGTCGAGGCGGGAGCGCAGCTGGCCGTCGTAGGCCAGCGGGGCGGGGGGCGGGGCGCCCGGGCCCCGGGCCTCCACGACGGGGGCGGCCGGTTTGGCGGTCTCGGTGACCCGGCGGGCGATGAGGCCGTCGTCCCAGACGTCGTCGTCGGCGGCCGGGTCGTCGTCGCCCGGCTCACGCCGCTCGCCCGGCTCACGCCGCTCGCCCGGCTCACGCCGCTCGCCCGGCTCACGCTGCTCGCCCGGTTCACGCTGCTGGCGCTGCTCGCGCTGCTCCCGTACGCGCGCGTGCGGCACGGTCTCGGTGTCGGCGGCGCCCTCGGCCGGGTGCGCGGGCTCCGCTCCGGTCCCGTCCCGCCGGTCCTCGGACCCGTCCGGCACGGAGTCCTTCGCGGCGGCGTCCTTCGCGGCAGCGCCCTTCGGGGCCGGCCCGGAGTCCTTCCCCGAGCCCTCCACCGAGTCCCTCCCCAGGCCCTTCCTCGGGCCCGTCTCCACGCCGGTCCCCGGGCCCTTCCCCGAGTCCCTCCCCGAATCCCTGACCGACTCCATCACGGTGCCCTTCGCGGTGTCCTTCACAGAGGCCTTCACCGAGGCCTTCACCGGGTCCGGACCGGAGTCGTGGACGAGGTCCGGACCGGACTCCCGTCCAGGGACCCGCCCGGCTTCCCGTCCGGGCTCCCGTGCGGATTCCCGACCCGAGTCCTGGCCCGAATCCCGGCCGGACTCCCGGCCGGACTCCTGACCCGCCTCTCGTCCCAGCACCCGTCCCAGCTGCCGTCCAGGCTCTCCTCCCGGCGCCCGTCCCGGCTCTCCTCCCGGCGCCCGTCCAGGCTGTCGAGCCGCCTCTCCTCCCGGCTCCCGCCCCGCGTCCGGTGCGGGGTCCGTCGCGGTCAGGCCGCTCTCGAAGTCACCGGTGTACTCACCGACGGGGTCACTCGGGCGGTCACCTGTGTAGTCACCGGTGTGATCCATGCGTTCCATGTGATCCGTGTGGTCGTGGTCAGTGACGGCGGTCACCGGTCACCTCTCCTTCTGGAGGACGGACAGGGCGGCGATGAGTTCGGCCTGGGGTTCGGGGTGGACGTCCAGGGCGTCCAACGGGGCGAGCCGGCGTTCACGTTCGGCGTGCATGACGCGGTCCAGGTGCTCCCCGAGCAGCCGTCCCGCCCGGTCACGCAGCCGCAGCGCGCCGTGGGCGCCGATGCGTTCGGCGAGCCGCTCCCCCGCCACCCGGGTGCGGCGCCCGCCGAGCAGCGCGGTGGCCACCAGGGCGGCGACCGACTCGGAGTCCGGTGCGACGCTGCGGTCGAGCTCGCGCACCTCGTCGTCCGCGTACTCCTCCAGCTCGCGCCGCCAGCGCCGGACGGCGATGCCGATGCGGTGCTCGGCGCTCTCCAGGGAGGGGTCGCGGCCGGTGAGCCCGGAGGCGGCGGAGGCGGGTTCGCGGCGCCAGGAGTCGTCGACGCGTTCGTCGGCGGCGGTGACGGCGCACAGCAGCAGCGCGGCGAGGCTCTCCACCAGGGCGTCCAGGAGTTCGCCGGCGGCGCAGTCGACGGGGAAGGCGCGCCAGCGCTTGAGGGCGTCGCCGGCGAGGACGGCGCCGTTCTGCAGCCGACCGCGCACGCGCGCGTGCTCGCTGTCGTAGGCGGTCTCGACGGCGGAGGTCAGCCGCAGGCCCGCGGCGTACTGGGCGGCGGCGGCAGCGGCCAGCTCGGGCAGCCGGGCCTTGAGGGAGTCGAGGACGCCGTGGGCGGTGCGGGCCAGGGTGTGCCGGCGGGCGCCGGGGTCCTGGGCCTGCTGCAGGAGCCAGGCGCGCAGCGGGGCGACGGCGGTGGCCGGGAGCAGCCCGCCGCCCCAGGCGGACTCGGGCAGCTCGGGCACCGTGAACCGGGGTACCTCGCCGAGCCCGGCCTTGGTGAGGAGGGCGCCGTACTGCCGGGAGACCTCGGAGACGACCGTGTGCGGGACCCGGTCGAGGACGGTCACCAGGGTGGCGTCGTACTCCTTGGCGGTGCGCAGCAGATGCCAGGGGACGGCGTCGGCGTAGCGCGCGGCCGTGGTGACCATCACCCAGATGTCGGCGGCGCAGATGAGTTCGGCGGCGAGGACACGGTTGTCCACGACCAGGGAGTCGATGTCGGGGGCGTCGAGGAGGGCGAGTCCGCGCGGGAGACTGTCGATGGTCTCGACGCGCAGCACGCGCCCGGGGTTCTCGCCGGGGAGGAGGGGGTCGTCGCCGGGCTCCTGGTGCGGTACCCACACGCGTGCGAGGTCGGGCAGCACCCGCATACCGCTGAACCAGTGATGGTCCTCCGGATGACAGACCAGGACCGGTGTGCGGGTGGTCGGCCGCAGCACACCCGCCTCACTGACCCGGCGGCCCACCAGAGAGTTGACGAGTGTCGACTTGCCGGCACCGGTCGATCCGCCCACGACGGCCAGAAGCGGCGCTTCGGGCTCTTTGAGCCGGGGCACCAGATAGTCGTCGAGCTGGGCGAGCAGTTCGTCGCGATTGGCACGCGCGCGTGCGGCCCCCGCCAGGGGCAACGGAAAGCGTGCGGCGGCGACACGGTCGCGCAGAGCGGAGAGTGTGTCGAGCAGCTGGGGCCGTACGTCCAAGGTCACCACATGCGAAGAATGCCCAATTTTAGGGGAATTCTGAAGCATATAGACATGTCTGCGCGCCGACAGAACACAACGGGCGGAAGGGACGACTGGGACGGAGGCACAGTCCAGGCATAACGAGTGCACAACACCCGGTGCGTCAGGCGCCAAAAGCGATGCACGATTCGTACCTGCCTGCGATTATCAGGACCGCTTCACCGAACCTCCACATTGAGCCACGGAGGCGAAGCAACCGGGACGAGGACCGGGGAGTTCTATCCTTGTCCCCGGCAACGTCACGGACCGGCCCGACCGGGGCAGTACGTACGAGGCCAGCACAGCCGGCCCCCGTAGCTCAGTGGATAGAGCAGGCGCCTTCTAAGCGCTTGGCCGCAGGTTCGAGTCCTGCCGGGGGCGCCCACTCCACGGCCATCCGTTTACACGGGAAACCACAGGTCAGGCCCGCTTCCGGGGCCATGTGGGCGAAGGTTCGCCGATCACGGGCGCGGGCGCCACAGGCAGCCGATAAAGGGCTTGTTGTCGACGCCGTGGACGGCCGCTCACCGACCACCCCCGGCCGACCGGGGCGTTCAGGACAGCGGGCCCTGTTCGCAGACCCGGCGGGCGACCTCGCGGAGCTTGATGTTGTTCTCCTGCGAGTAGCGGCGCAGCACGTCGAAGGCCTGTTCCTCGGTGAGGTGGTGGCAGCCCATCAGGATGCCCATGGCCTCGCCGATCAGGTGACGGGTGGCGACGGCCTGTTCCAGCTGGGCCTGGGTGCGGGCACTGGAGAAGGCGACCGCCGCGTGGGAGGCCAGCAGCCAGCCGGCCAGTTCACTCGCCTCGGTGAAGGCGCCGGGCCGACGGGAGTAGATGTTCAGCGCGCCGAGTTCCTCGTCCTCGGTGTACAGCAGGAAGCCCATCATGCTGCCCACGCCCAGCCGGTGGGCCCTGGGGGCGAATTCCGGCCAGCTGGGCTGCTCCTGGGTGAAGTCCCGGATGCGGTACACCCGCTCCCCGTTCTCGGCGTGGGCGACGTCGAAGCACGGGCCCTCGCCGAGCCGCTCCTGGAGCCGGTCGCTGTCGATGACCAGCTGCTCCGTGGGGGCGAGCGTCCGCACCTCCTTGCCGTGCAGCACCAGGATGCCGGCCGCGTCGCAGCCCTCCACCAGCTCCGTGGCCGAATCGGTGATCCGGGCCAGGGTGTCGTCGACCGACTCCTGCGCCAGCAGGTCCCGCGCCAACGACGCCAGACGCTGTGCGAACCCAGCCCAGTCCATCCCGTCCGCCGCCTCCCGCCGCCTCTCGGTCCGTCCCGCTCTCAGCATGGCACGCGACGGACGCCGGGCTCGGAGGAGCCGACGGGAGACAAGCAGTGACATCGTTGTCAGAGGTCGCCGGAAGCCACCAGAAGCCATCAGAAGCCGCCGGGAGCCACAGGGAGCCACAGGGAGCTACTGGGAGCTGTCAGAAGCTGCCGGCGGCTACCGGCAGCTCCCGGCGGCCGCTCCTGTGCCGTGGAGCACGAGATGTCCGGCATCTCGCGCTCCACGGCACAGGAGCGCCCAGGAACCTCCTCGGCTGCCACCGGGGAGGCTCAGGTCCGGTCGACCAAGTCGCTCAGAGTCGCGGCCAGTTCGCCCACCGACTGCTCGCGCAGGAGGTGGTGGGCGGGCACCGGGATGTTCAGGGCCGACTCCAGGGTGCGCTGGAGGGTCAGGGCCGTGAGGGAGTCGATGCCCTGGGTGTAGAGGGGGCGGTTGCGGGCGATGCGGTGGGCCGGCGGGATATCCAGGTGCTGGGCCAGATTCCGGCAGAGGAAGGTCTCGAACGCGCGCCGGCGGTCGTCGCCGGGAGTCTCGCGCAGGGCGCCCAGGTCGAGCGCGGTGGTCGGTGTGACTGACACGGTCTCATCGTCCTTTCGTCTGGCGTGGGCGTGGCTGGGAACTGCGCAGTGCACGGGGGTCGGGGCCGGGGCGCGGGCCGGCCCCGTCGGACCACATCAGGTGGAAGCGCCAGCGGCTGAGCCGCCAGCCGTCCGGGGTGCGGACCGCCTCGCCCTCGCTGTGGCCGCCGATGTCGAAGCGGCCCTCCGGGTCCGGACCGTCGTCGTGGTGCACGTGGGACGCGATGAGGTGGACACGGATCCGGGCGGTGTCCCCGTCGACCCGGATGCCGTAGTTGGCGGCCAGGTGGTGGGTGCGGGCGAAGCGGGACTTGCGGTCGTAGTGGAAGGCGGCGGCCTGGTCGCGGCCCTCGACCGTGCCGACCGGGAACTCCAGCCGGCAGTCCGGGGTGAAGACCGCGGCCGGCCAGGCGGGGTCGAAGCCGTGTTCGTCCTGGATGTCGAGGAGGGTGATGTAGCGGTCGATCAGTTCGGCGACGGCGGCGCGGTCCGCGAGTACGGCGAACTCGGCGCGCAGGGCGTCGAGTTCGGCACGCAGTTCGAGGACCGTGCCGGCGCGGTCGAGGGACGGGGACGTCATGGGGTCCGTGGCTCCAATTCGGGTGAGGGGGCCGGTCAGGCCGCGGGGCTGCCCGCGAGGCGCCAGCCGCGGGGGTCTCGGTGTGCCGCGAGGCGTTCCGGGCGGCGCCAGCCGGCCACCGGACGGGACTCCAGCGGGCGCGGGTCGACCGTGGCCAGGGCGGCCGCGCGGGCCAGCAGGACGGTGGTCAGCGCGGCCAGCTCGGCAGGGCTCGCCGCGCCCCTGACGACCCTGATGACCAGGGCGCCGTCCGTGCCGCCCGTGCCGCCCGTGCCGTCTCCGCTGTCCGTGCCGCCTGAACCGCCCGTACCGCCCGTACCGCCTGGACCGCCTGGACCGCCTGGACCGTTCATGCCCGCCGCCGCGCTCACTGCGGCGGGTTGCCGTGCTTGCGGCACGGCAGGTCGGCCTGCTTGCTGCGGAGCATCGCAAGGGCGCGGATCAGGGTGCTACGGGTCTGCCGCGGGTCGATGACGTCGTCGATCAGACCGCGTTCGGCCGCGTAGTAGGGATGCATCAGCTCCGCCTGGTACTCCTTGATCTTCTGCGCGCGGGTGGACTCGGGGTCGTCCGCGGCCGCGATCTCCCGGCGGAAGATGACGTTGGCCGCGCCCTCGGCGCCCATCACGGCGATCTCGTTGGACGGCCAGGCCAGCGCCAGGTCGGTGCCGATGGAGCGGGAGTCCATGACGATGTACGCGCCGCCGTACGCCTTGCGCAGCACCAGGGAGATGCGCGGCACGGTGGCGTTGCAGTACGCGTAGAGCAGCTTCGCGCCGCGCCGGATGATGCCGTTGTGCTCCTGGTCCACGCCCGGCAGGAACCCCGGTACGTCGATCAGGGTGACCAGCGGGATGTTGAAGGCGTCGCAGAACTGCACGAACCGCGCCGCCTTCTCGCTGGCGTCGATGTCCAGGACGCCGGCGAAGGAGGCGGGCTGGCTGGCGACGATGCCGACGACCTCGCCGTCCAGCCGGGACAGCGCGCACACCACGTTGGTCGCCCAGCCGGGCTGGATCTCGAAGTAGTCGCCGTGGTCGACGATCTCCTCGATGACGGACCGGATGTCGTAGACCCGGCCGGGGTCCTCCGGGACCAGCTCCAGCAGGTGGTCGGTGCGCCGGTCGGCGGGGTCCTCGGTCGGCACCCGGGGCGGCAGGTCGCGGTTGTTGGACGGCAGCAGCGACAGCAGGTGCCGGACGTCCTCCATGCAGCTGCGTACGTCGTCGTAGGCGAAGTGGGCCACGCCGGAGGCGGTGGCGTGGACGTCGGCGCCGCCGAGGTCGTTCTGGGTGATCTCCTCGCCCGTCACCGCCTTGACCACGTCCGGTCCGGTGATGAACATCTGGGAGATGTCCCGGACCATGAAGACGAAGTCGGTCAGGGCCGGCGAGTAGGCGGCGCCGCCCGCGCACGGGCCGAGCATCACGCTGATCTGCGGGATCACCCCGGAGGCGCGGGTGTTGCGCTGGAAGATGCCGCCGTAGCCGGCGAGGGCCGAGACGCCCTCCTGGATCCGGGCGCCGGCACCGTCGTTGAGGGACACCAGCGGGGCGCCCGCCGAGACGGCCATGTCCATGATCTTGTGGATCTTCTGGGCATGGGCCTCGCCGAGGGCGCCGCCGAAGATGCGGAAGTCGTGCGCGTAGACGAAGACGGTACGGCCGTGGACCGTGCCCCAGCCGGTGATCACACCGTCGGTGTACGGCCGCTTCTTCTCCAGGCCGAAGCCGGTCGCGCGGTGCCGGCGGAGCATCTCCACCTCGTTGAACGACCCCTCGTCGAGCAGGAGTTCGATACGTTCGTACGCGGTGAGCTTGCCCTTGGCGTGCTGGCGCTCGGTGGCCAGCGGATCGCCGTGCCGGGCGGCCTCCTTCATGAGGCCGAGCTCCTCGATCCGCTCGGCGGCGCTCCACTGACCGCGGTGCTCACGATCGTGCAGGCTCGGACGGTCGGCTTTCTGTTCGAGTGACATTGGTGGGTCACGCTCCCCAGTCGGATACTGCGGTGGTCGTGCCTTCGGCGCCCCGGTGCACGGGCACGCCCACGGTGCCGTCGGCGTCCAGGTCGACCGTCTGTCCCGCGTACAGCGCGAGGGGCGGCACCCAGCGCACGGTGACCTGCTCCGGCGCCCCGCCGCGCACCGCGACGGCCGCGTTGTGCCGGGGCCCCGACGGCAGGTCGAGCAGCGTCCACCCGGCCGGCCTGCGGTAGGGGTCGGCGCCCAGGTAGTCGTGGCCGGGGTCGCGGGACAGACCGGTGCCCAGCGCCTTGAGGTAGGCCTCCTTGCGGGTCCACAGCCGCCCGAAGGCCGCGCGCCGTGCCCCGGCGTCGTCGAGCGCCGCCAGCTCCTGCTGCTCCCCCGGGTGCAGCGCCGGGGTGCACACCTCGACGGTCTCGGCCCGCGGCAGCCGCTCCACGTCGGCGCCGACGACGGCACGGGAGACGGCGACCACGGCCATGCCGTGGCTGTGCGCCAGCGAGAAGTGCAGCGGCGGGTCGGGATGGGCGACGGCGGGGCGGCCGTGCGGCTCGGCGCAGCCCGGGCAGGGCTCCCGCACGAACGGCACGTTCTGCGGGGCCAGCCCCAGGTAGGCCCCGAGCAGCCGGCGCAGGGCGATATGCGCGGAGGCGTACGTCACCCCGTCCGTGGGCCGGACGAAGGACGCGGTCCGCCTGCGCTCCGCCTCGCTCAGCTCGGTCAGGTCGAGCAGCTCGGCCGCGGTCTCCAGCTGCGCCCGGCGGATCAGCCAGACGTCCAGCTGCCCGGTCGCCGGCAGCCTGGGCTCGGCCGCGAGGGTGGCCGCGCCGAACTCCAGGACCGGCATCCGCCCGATCACCTCGGGCTCGGCACGTCGTGCGCGACCAGGTGGTGCTCGCCCTTACCGGCGTGCTTGTGCGGGCTGTCCTCCGGGCCGAGCTGTCCGGCCAGGCACTCGACCAGCTCGGCGGCGCTGTTGGCGCGCAGCAGCCGGTTGAGGTTGACGTCGACGCGCAGCGCGGCCTCCATGCGGCGCTGCAGCTCCAGGCCGTTGATGGACCCGATGCCCAGGCTGTTCATCGGGCGGCCCACGGTGTCGATGCTCTCGGGTGACACCCGCAGCACCCGGGCGAGTTCGCCGCGCACGTACGCGTCGATGATCCGGGTGCGCTCGGCCAGGCCGACGGAGGCGAGGTGCACGAGGCTGGGCGGCACCACCTCGACGATCTGGTCGTGCTCGAACTCGTAGTCCAGGTCGTCCAGTTCGTCCTCCAGGTCGTCGAAGACCCAGGTCTGCGTTGTCTGGTCCATGGTCATTCCCCGTCGTGGAGTGAGGAGGGTGGGGTTCGGATCAGGCCGGTGAGGCCGACGAGCAGGCCCAGGAAACCGAGGACGGCGACCAGGGTCAGCGCGGGCCGGCAGGCGGCGGCCGCGGCGGCCGGTCCGCCCCCGGCCCCGGGCGCCTGGGCGGCGAGCAGGGCGGCGACGAGGGCGACCGTGACGACCGCGGCGAGCTGTACGGCCGTCTGGTACAGGCCGCTGCCGGTGAGCCGGTCGGCGGGCGCGAGGCGGGACATCGCCTGCATGTTCAGCGCGGCGAAGGACAGCACGAAGCCGGCGCCGACCAGCAGGAGCGTGGGAAGCATCCGGCCCGGGTAGTCCAACGGCCATGGGTCCGGGCGTAGTTGGAGCAGGTAGCCCGCGAAGGCGCAGGCGGCGCCGGCCACGATGAGACGAGGGGCGCCGAACCTGGCGACCAGGCGGCCGGAGGCGAGCGCGGTCAGCGCCGGGGGTGCGGCGGCCGGGGTGAGGGCGACGGCGGCGCGGAGGGGGGACCAGCCGGCCAGGGTCTGGGTCTGGTACGTCAGCACGAACAGGAGGCCCAGGTAGGAGCCGTTGAGACAGGCGGCGCCGGCGGCGGAGCGGAGCAGGGCGGGGTTGCCGCGCAGCGAGGGGCCGACGTTGAGCAGGGGGTCGGCCGATCTGCGCTCGATCTGCCAGAACGCCCCCAGCAGCAGTGCGGCTGCGCAGAGCGGCCCGACGGCTCTCGGGTCGCTCCAGCGGTGAGAGGGGAGTTGCGTGATGCCTTGAACGAGGGCCAGCAGGGCGGCCAGGAGGGTAAGGGCGCCCGGGATGTCGTAGCGCTGCAACGTCGTCGTTCGGGTGCGGCTGGGTGGGGGCTGGTCGCGCCCACGCGGCGGTAGCCGCATATCCGATACGGCCCCGCGCCCCTTCGGGCCGCTTGGAATCAGCCTCAGCCCGAAGGCGAACAGCACCAGCACCACCGGCGCCGGAAAGGCGAACGCCCAGCGCCAGGACGTCTCGGTCAGCCAGCCGGAGAGGAGCAGGCCCGCTGTGAAGCCGCCCGCGCCGAACAGGGTGTAGACGGAGACGGCCCGGGACCGGGGGCGGCCCTCCGGGAACGTGCTGGTGATGATCGCGAGGCCGGTGGGGGCGGTGAGGGCCGCGCAGAAGCCCTTGATCAGGCGGGTGGTGAGGAGCAGCCACGGGTCATGGGCGAGGGCGCTGAGTGCGGAGGCGGCGGCGAAGGCGAGGAGGGCCGCCAGGTAGACACGGCGGCGGCCGAGGAGGGTCACCACGCGGGCGCCGAACAGGAGGAGGCCGCCGAAGCCGGCGGCGAAGCCGGTCATCGCCCACTGGGTGACGGTCGGCGCCGCTCCCAGGTCCGTGCCGATGGCGGGCAGCGCCACCACCGCCACGGACACCTCCAGCGCGTCGATGAGCATGTTGCCGGCGAGGACGAGCAGCAGGCCCCACAGCCGGGGGCCGAACCGCTCGTCCGGGCCGGCGGCGACCGGCGACGGAAGGGTCCTGGTCACCGCGTCACCCGAGGAGTGTGCCGCCGCTCGCGTCGACGAAGGAGCCGGTGACCCAGCGGGCGTCGTCGGAGACGAGGAAGGCGATGACGTCGGCGACGTCCTGCGGTTCGCCGACCCGGTTGAAGGTGGACAGCGCCGACATGGCCTCGACGGCCTCGGGGATGCCGAACACCGGGTTGCCGTTGCGGGTGATGCCGGGGGCGACACTGTTCACGGTGATACCGCGCGGGCCGAGCAACTTGGCGTAGTGCAGGGCGAGTTGCTCCACCGCGCCCTTGCTCATGGCGTACGCGATCTCGTCCGGGTTGGCGAACCGGGTCAGCCCCGAGGAGATGTTCACGATCCGGCCGCCGTCGGGCATGTTCACCAGCGCCCGCTGGATGACGAAGAACGGCGCGCGGGCGTTGACCGCGAAGATCCGGTCGAACTGCTCCGGGGTGGTGTCCTCGGCCTTGACCCCGCCCATCACACCGGCGTTGTTGACCAGGATGTTCAGCTCGGTCTCGCCGGTGCGCTCCTTCAGCCCCGCCTCCAGGGCGAGGAACAGCTCGTGGACGTCGCCGGGTGTGCCCAGCTCCGCCTTGACCGCGAACGCCCGGCCGCCGTCCCTCTCGATCCCGGCGACCACCTCGGCGGCGGCCTCCTCGCTGGTGCCGTAGTGCACGGCGACCAGCGCGCCGTCGGCGGCGAGCCGCTCGGCGGTGGCCCGGCCCATGCCCCGGCTGGCGCCGGTGACAAGGGCGGTCTTTCCGGTCAGGTTGCCCATCTTCCTTCTCCTGCCAGTCAGTTGTGGTGATCGGGCGGCGGCACGCGCGGGGGGCGCGAACCAGCGGCCCAGGGCCTCGCGCAGCCCGTCCGCCGAGCCGCCGGCCCAGGCGACGTAACCGTCGGGTCGTACGAGCACGGCCCCGAAGGAGAGCGGGCCGGTGCCCAGGGGCCGTGCGGTGACCGTGTCGACGGAGGCCGACCAGTCGCCGGCCGCCCCGGCCAGCGACTCGTCCGTCACGAGCAGCAACCCACGTGCCGAGTGCAGCAGTTCGGCGGTGGTCGCCCCCGAGTCGAGCCGCAGTTCGGGCAGCCGCGCGCCGACGGGCCCGGCCTCCTGGTCGCCGGACGGCGCGCCGCCGTACCGCACGTCGAGACCGCTGATCATCCCGGCGAGGTGCGCGCGGACCCGCTCGTACGAGGTGAGTTCGCCGACGACCGAGCGCACCGGGTCCACCTCGGGCCCGCCGAGCAGCAGCCGGGCCTGGGCGCGGATGTTGGACAGGACGCGACGCCCGACCGCGTGCCGTTCGTCGTGATAGGTGTCCAGCAGCCCGGCCGGGGCCCGGCCGAGGACGGTGGCCGCGAGCTTCCAGCCCAGGTTGACGGCGTCCTGGAGGCCGAGGTTGAGGGCCTGGCCGCCGATCGGCATCTGCTGGTGGGCCGCGTCGCCGGCGAGCAGCACCCGGCCCGCGCGGTACCGCTCGGCCTGCCGGGAGGCGTCGCCGAAGGAGTTGACCCACAGCGGGGTGCCGTGCCCGATGTCCTCGCCGGTGACGTCCCGCCAGGCGGTCACGATGTCGGCGAACTCCGCCTCGCCCGAGCCGCGCGGCGGGGTGCCGAACCGGTGGACCATCACCCGGGTGACGCCGTCGCCGCGGCGGGCGGCGATGGCGAGCCCGTTCGGCAGCCGCTGGAACCGCCGGTTCGGGATGTCGATGCCGTCGACGTCGGCGCGGATCAGCTCCCGTTCGGCGTCGTTGCCGGGGAAGGGGATGCCGGCGAGCCGTCGTACGACGGAGTGCTCGCCGTCGCAGCCGACGACGTACTGGGCGGTGAACTCCGCTCTGCGGCCCTGGTGTTCAGCCACCACGGTGACGCGATCCGCGTCCTCCCGCAGGGCGACGACCTGGTGGCCGCGCAGTACCCGCGCCCCGAGCCGCCGCGCCCAGGCGCCGAGGAGTTCCTCGGTGCGGGTCTGCGGGACCTTCCACTGCCCGGGGTGGCTGCTGGGCAGGGTGAGGTCCAGCGGGAGGCCGCCGAAGTGGCCGCGGGGTTCGTGGGGCGGCGGCTCGGGGTCGCCGAAGCCGCCGGGCCCGTCGAGCAGGCCGCGCTGCCGCAGCAGTTCCATGGTGCGGGCGTGCAGGGTGGACGCCCGTGACTCCGTCGTCGGGGCGTCCAGCCGTTCCAGTACGGTCACTTCGGCGCCGCCGAGCCGCAGTTCCCCGGCGAGCATCAGCCCGACGGGTCCGGCGCCGACCACCACGACGTGCGTCTCGACAGCGTCGGCACCGGCCATGGGTCAGCGCCTCGCTTCGGCGTACGCCTTGGCGTGGTTCAGGGTGGCGCGGCTGTTGGTGCTGAGCGCGCCCTGGACGTACTCGCGGGCTTCGGCGACCCCCGCGTCCGGACCGAGGATCTTCTCGATGTTCTCGGGGCGCAGCACGACGGTGTGCTGCGAGGAGGCGAAGGTGCCCGCGTCGGTCTCGCGGAACGTCCAGTAGCCGGTGTGCAGGTTCATCAGGGCCGGCAGGGTGGTCTGCTTGTAGGCGATCTTCCGGCCGTCCAGGCAGACCCGGTACGACTTGCTGGTGTGCGTCGAGCCGTCCTTGGCGCGGGTGTCCATCTCCAGGGTCTGCAGCCCCGGGGTGTCCTCGGTGAGGCGGACGGTCGCCACGTGCGGCAGCCGCTCGGACCAGCGGTCGGCCTCGTTGACGAAGTCGTAGAGGTCCTTGGCGGAGCCCTCGACCTCGACGGTGTCCTCGAAGGAGAAGGTCAGCTCCGCGGAGGCGGTGGCGAGTTCGACGTTGGTCTTCAGCGCCGCCAGCTCGGAACGGGAGTTGCGGTCGACGGCCTCGTCGATCCAGGCGAGCCCGGCCGGGTCGTCGTCGACGGCGGTGTAGTCGTGCAGCAGCCGGATCCGGGCGGTGGCGTCGTCGAGCGGCTCGATGATCCAGGTGCCGCCCATGCTCGCGACGGGCGGCGTGGAGACCGTCTGCCGGAAGGTGATCCGCAGACCGTCGGGGTCCAGCACCCGGCGCGAAGTCCAGTTCTTGGCCTCGCCGTTGGCGGTGGCCCAGATCCCGATGAGCTCCTCGTGGCCGGAGCGCTCCAGGTGGTCGACGTAGATGGTCGGCGGGAAGATCCGCGGCCAGTTGGCCACGTCGGCGATCAGCCGGTAGACCTCGGCGGCCGGCGCCGAGACGGTGATCTCGTGCTCGACTTCCTTGGGCTCGGACATGGGTGAACTCCTAGAGGGTGCCGGGGTTTTCAGAAGTTGCCGAGGCCGCCGCAGACGTTGAGGGCCTGGGCGGTGATGGAGGCGGCGGTGTCGGAGGCGAGGTAGCCGACGAGCCCGGCGACCTCTTCGGGGGTGGAGTAACGGCCGAGCGGGATCTTCGCCGTGAACTTGTCGAGGATGACGTCCTCGGAGGTGGCGTAGGCGGCCGCGTAGCCGGCGCGGACGCGCTGGGCCATGGGGGTCTCGACGTATCCCGGGCAGACGGCGTTGACGGTGATGCCGGTGGGGGCCAGCTCGTTGCCCAGGGCCTTGGTGAAGCCGACGACCCCGTGCTTGGAGGCGGAGTACGGCGCCCCCAGCACCACGCCCTGCTTGCCCGCCGTCGAGGCGATGTTGATGATCCGCCCCCGGTTCTTGTCCCGCATGCCGCCGGTGGTGAGGGCGGCGCGGGTGAGGCGGAAGACGCTGTTGAGGTTGGTCTCGACGACGTCGTACCAGAGCTCGTCGTCGATGTCGGCGGTCACCCCGCCGCCGGACCGGCCGGCGTTGTTGACCAGGACGTCGACGGTGCCGTACCGGTCGACGGCCGCCTGGACGAAGTTCGCGATGGACAGCGCGGACCGGACGTCGAGGGTGGTCCCGTCGACCTCCAGTCCCTCCGCGCGCAGTTCCTTGACGGTCCGCTCCACGTTCGCGACGTCGCGGGAGCCGATGAAGACGCGGTGGCCCTGCTGGGCCAGCAGCCGCGCCGAGGCGAGGCCGATTCCGCTGGTGGCCCCGGAGACCAGGGCGACCCTCTGCTGCTGTTCGGACATGTCTGCCGCTCCCTTTCAGGGCGTTCAGGTCTTTCAGGGCATGGGGATGCCGCCGGCGCCCGGAACGAACGGGGGGGCGGGCGCCGGCGGCCGGAGGGGAAGGAAAGAGGTCAGGCCGCGGAGGCGGCGACGTCGCCGAGCTGCGTGTTGACGAGGGCGAGCAGCTCGCGGGGGGTCTTCGCCTCGGTCACGACGGTGTCGTCGAGCGTGATGTCGTACTCCCGCTCGATGCGTCCGCAGGTCTCCAGGATGGCGAGCGACTCGTAGCTGAGCTCCTCGAAGTCGGTGTCGAGGATGTCCCCGTCGAGGTCGACGCTCTCGTCGGCACCGGCGGCCTCCAGCAGGATCCGCTTGAGGTCGTCGAGGGTGAAGGACTGGGTGGCCACGGTGATCTTCCTTTCGGTTCTACGCATCGGTTCCACGAATCGGTTCCACGAACGGGAACACCCGCCCTTCCGGCCCGGCGTGGGAGAGAGTGGTGGGCCGGAAGGGCGGGTGTGTCTAGGGGGGCGGGGTGCCCCGCAAGGGGCGCGGGGAACGGCGCGAGCAACCACGGCGGGCCCGCAGCCGCGCCACGGCGCGTACCCCTACGGCGGCCTACGCCCGCACGACCATCGCCGAGTTGAACCCGGCGTAGCCCCGCGCCAGCACCAGCGCCGTCCGTACCTCGGTCAGCCGCGGCTCCCCCACCACCAGGTCGAGGTCGTAACCCGACTCCGGCGAGACATGCACCGTCGCCGGCACCACCCCGTCCCTGATGGCGAGCAGCGCCGTCGCCACGTCCAGCGGCGCCGCCCCGGAGTACAGCCGCCCGGTCATCGTCTTCGGCGCGGTCACCGGCACCCCGTGCGGCCCGAACACGTCGCTCAACGCGTCCGCCTCCACCCGGTCCAGCTCCGGCACGGCCGCCGCGTCGGCGAACACGACGTCCACGTCGGCCGCGTCCACGCCCGCGTCGGCGAGGGCCAGTTCGATGGCCTTGCGCAGCCCCGGCGGCCGCTCGCTGCCCGGCGCCGGATCGAACGTCGCGCCGTACCCGGCGATCTCCCCGTACACCCGGGCGTCCCGTCGTACGGCCGTCTCCTCGGCCTCCAGGATCAGGATCGCTCCGCCCTCGCCGGCCACGTGCCCGGCCGCGGCCGAATCGAACGGCAGGTACGACCGCTCGGGCTCCTCCGACGTGGACAGCCGGTCGCTGGCCAGTTGCGCCACCCATCCCCACGGGCAGATGGACGCGTCGATCGCCCCGGAGACGATGAGCCGCGTCCCCTTCCGGATCTGCCGGCGTGCGTGGGCCAGCGCCTCAAGCCCGCCCGCCTGGTCCGACACGACGACCCCGCTCGGCCCCTTCATCCCGTTGCGGATGGAGATCTGGCCGCTGTTGACGGCGTAGAACCAGGCGAACGACTGGTATGCCGAGACGAACTGACTGCCCTGGCTCCACAGCTTCTTCAGCTCGCCCTGCCCGAACTCGAAGCCGCCGGAGGAGCTGGCGGTGACCACGCCCATGTCGTACGCGGGCAGGTCGGCCGGGGCGACGTCCGCGTCGGCCAGCGCCCAGTCCGTCGCGACGAGCGCGAGCCGGGTCATGTGGTCGGTCTGGGCGAGCAGCCGGTTCGGCAGGTGCTCCACGGCGTTGAACCCGGGGACCTCCCCGGCCAGTTTCGCCGGGTACCCGGACGGGTCGAACCGGGTGATACGGGCGATCCCGCTCTTGCCGGCGCGGGCCGCCGCCCAGTAGTCGGCGGTGCCGAGGCCGTTGGGCGCGGCGATGCCGAGCCCGGTCACAACCGTGCGCGTGCTCATGCTGCCGCGCTCCTCTCCGGTCGGGCGAGCACCATCGCGCTCTGGAAGCCGCCGAACCCGCTGCCCACGGTGAGCACCGCGTCGGTGCGGTGCTCACGGGCGGTGAGCGGCACGTAGTCCAGGTCGCACTCGGGGTCGGGGGCGTGCAGGTTCGCCGTCGGGGGCACGACGTTGTGCTCCATGGCGAGGACGGACGCGGCGATCTCGATCGAGCCGATCGCGCCGAGCGAGTGCCCGACCATCGACTTGATGGAGGACACCGGGGTCCGGTAGGCGTGGTCGCCGAGGCTCTTCTTGAACGCGGCGGTCTCGTGCCGGTCGTTCTGCTTGGTGCCGGAGCCGTGCGCGTTGATGTAGTCGATGGCCTCGGGGTTGAGCCGGGCCTCGCCCAGCGCGACCGAGATCGCCTCGGCCATCTCGGCGCCGTCCGGACGCAGTCCGGTCATGTGGAAGGCGTTGCAGCGGGAGGCGTACCCGGCGATCTCGGCGTAGATGTGCGCCCCCCGGCTCCGCGCCGCCTCCAGCTCCTCCAGGACGAAGACGGCCGACCCCTCGCCCAGCACGAACCCGTTGCGGGTGCCGTCGAAGGGGCGGGAGGCGTGCTCGGGGTCGTCGTTACGCGGGGTGGTGGCCTTGATGGCGTCGAAGCAGGCGAGGGTGATCGGGGAGATCGGGGCGTCGGTGGCGCCGGCGATCATCGCGCAGGCGGAGCCCTCCCGGATCAGCTCGACGGCGTGCCCGACGGAGTCAAGACCCGAGGTGCAGCCGGTGGACACGACGGTGGCCGCGCCCTCGGCACCCACCGACCAGGCCACCTCGGCGGCGAAGGAGCTGGGCACCAGGTAGTTGTAGAGGTGCGGGACGGCGTAGGTGTGGTCGACCAGGTCGAGCCGGCCGCCGTCGCTGACCACCCGGTACTCCTGGTCGAGGCCCATGGTCGCGCCGACCGCGCTGCCGATGGTGACCCCGATCCGGTGCGGGTCGGCGCCGGACAGGTCGAGCCCGCTGTCGGCGAGCGCCTCGCGGGCGCTGACGACCGCCAGCTGGGCCGCGCGGTCCATCCGGCGTATCTCCTGAGGGCTGAGGCCGTGGTCCTCCGGGTCGAAGTCGACCTCGGCGGCGACCCGGGACCGGAAGGAGGAGGGGTCGAAGAAGGTGATGCCGCGGGTCGCGGTACGGCCCTCGCTGAGCAGGTTCCAGAAGTTCTTCGTGCCGACACCACCGGGGGCGATGACCCCGACCCCGGTGATGACCACTCGCCTGGCGTTCACGCCCGGCCCTCCCAGTCGTAGAAGCGCGTGGCGACCGCGTCGGCGGGAGACCGCCAGGTTGCGGGGTCGTACGCCTGGATGAACGGCTTGAGGTCCTCGCTGATCCGCACGAACCGCGGGTCGGTCTTGGCCGACTCGATCAGCTCACCGCCGTTGTCGGTGTCGAAGTGCTGGAGGTGGAAGTACAGCCCGCGGTAGGCGAACAGCTCACGCCGCCGGGTGCCCATGAGATGCGGCATCTCGGTCTCGTCGAACTCCTTGAACAACCGAGCGACGTCCTGACTGTGAGCCGGCTCCATACGAGCGACGATCAGGGTGCTGTGCATGAAAACTCCTCAAGGAAAGCGCCCCGTAAGGGGGCGCGGGGCTGCATTGATTTGCGGCTGCCGCCGCGTGGGCGCGACCAGCCACGACGGCGGGGCGGCCGTTCGACGACACGACGCGGCACTCTCGGCAGCGCACGAAGCAGCGCACTCCGCGGCACACTCACCGCACAGGCCCGAACCACCGCTCAAGAGCCATCGGCAGATCCGCGTGACTGCCCGGCGCCGCCCAGGCCACATAACCGTCGGGCCGGACCAGCACGGCCGTGGTCCCCGCGAGCGGGCTGTCGGCCGGTACCTCCGCCACCGCCGTCACCACGTCGACCCGGTCCCGCCAGCCCCAGGCGCGTTCCCGCAGCCGCGCGTTGTCGGCGAGGTCGAGCAGCACACCCCGCCCGGCGCGCAGCGCCTCCGTGCTGGAGGCCAGCCTCTTGTGACCGACGAGCGGCACGTTCGGCAACCGCCGGCCGAGCAGCGCGCCCGCGCCCCCGTCGAGGTCGTAGTGGATCTCAAGGCCGGAGACCATCGCCGCCAGGTGCTTGCTGACCTCGGGATAGCGGATCAGCTCGTTCAGCACGTCGCGCAGCGGCTGCACCTCGGGCCCGGACAGGAACAGCAGGCCCTGCGCCCGGGTGTTCATCATCAGCCGCTGCCCGACCGGGTGCCGTTCGTCGTGGTAGGTGTCGAGCAGCGCCTCGGGCGCCCGCCCGCGCACCACCGCGCCCAGTTTCCAGCCGAGGTTCACGGCGTCCTGGATGCTCGTGTTCATGCCCTGGCCGCCGGCCGGCAGATGGATGTGCGCGGAGTCCCCGGCGAGCAGGATCCGGCCGCGCCGGTACTCGGTGACCAGGCGCGTCCCGTCGCCGAAGGACGAGATCCACACCGCTTCGGCGTGCGAGATGTCGTCGCCGGTCAGCCGCTGCCAGGCCGCCGCGGCCTCCGCCCAGGTGGGCGGCTTCTCGCGGCGCTGCGGCGGGGTGCCGCGCTCGCAGATGATCAGCCGGGTGATGCCGCCGGGCAGCGGGCCGACCATGACCATGCCGCCGGGCAGGGTCTCGCCGATCATCCGGGGCTCCAGCTGGATGCCCTTGACGTCGGCGAGGTACATCTCCAGCGTCGACGGAGTGCCGGGGAAGTCGAAGCCGGCGGCCTTGCGGATGGTGGAGCGGCCGCCGTCGCAGCCCACCAGGTACTCGGCGCGCAGCCGGTGCACGCCCTCGGGGCCGCGCACCTCGACCTCGACGCTGTCCTCCTTCTCCTTGACGGACAGCACCTCGTGCCGGCGCCGGATGTCCGCGCCGAGCCGGCCGGCCCACTCCTCCAGGACGGTCTCGGTGACCGACTGAGGGATCGTTTTGGCGGCCTGGTGGGCGCCGTCGAGGACACCGAAGTCGACCGGCAGGCCGCCGAAGTGGCCCACGTTGCTGACCTCGATGTCCCCGAACCGGGGCAGCAGTCCGCGCTGGTCGAAGACCTCCATGGTGCGGGCGGTGAAGCCGAGGCCGCGCGACTCTCCGGTGCGCGCGGGCAGCTTCTCCAGAACGATGACGTCGGCGCCCGCGAGCCGTAGCTCGCCCGCGAGCATCATGCCGGCCGGCCCGGCGCCCACGACGATGACTTGTGCGTCCATGACACTCCTCGGGAACGGGTAACGGGTCCCCACGGTCCGGTCTGCGGGACCGTCGAAGACGATCTGTCAGCGGTGCAGGAGGCGCCCGATGGCCCGGTTCGCCACGTGCGCGGCCGCCGCGTGCCGCGGATCGGGCGCCCACGCCTCGTGCCGTACGGCCACCTCGGCGAGTTTGATGGCGTGCTCGTCGCCGATCTGCACGGCCTCGGCGAAGAGACCGGCCACGTCGGGGGCGTCCGGCAGCGGGGCCGCGGGCCGGGGCACGGCGTGGAGCCAGTCGAGCATCGTGCGGCTGACAGCCCGCGCGACCTGGTACGACGGCCACCGCTGAGCCTCCGGAAGGTGCTCCACCACCAGGCGTACGGCGGCGGGCCCGGTGACCGAGTGGATCAGCGGGACGGGGTGGTTCAGGGAGAGCGTGGCGTAGATCCCGGAGAACTCGGCGACGAGCTCGTCCAGGGCCGCCGCGACATCACCGCCGCCGTCCTCGCCCGGGTGCTCCTCGACGACGACCCCGTCCTCCGAGTAGCGGGCCGCCCAGTAGCCCAGCCCCTGGGCGAGTTCGGCCAGTTGCATCCGGTGGTCGGGGCCCGCGGTCACCACGGCACGGACCGCGTGCGCGGTGCGGATGACCCCGTGCGTGAGCACCCCGGACATGCCGGGCAGCAGCCGGGGCCACCAGCGGGCCAGTACGTCGGTCCACTGACTCTCGGCCAGCTCCCGTTCGAACAGGGCCGTCCAGTCGGCGACCCGGCCGAAGTCGCCGAGCGCCTGCCGCCAGTCGGCCTCGTCCGCCGGGTCGATGGTGAACCGCCGCTCGGGCACGTCGTGGAAGGAGTGGCTGCGCAGATGCCCCTCCACCCAGCCGGGCACCTCGTCGGCGTATCCCATGTGCGCCAGGGCCTCGGCGGCCATCGGGGCGTGGTTGACGAAGCTGCGCCCGTGCTCGTACCCCACGGAACTCAGCCGCTCCAGTGCTCCGTTCATGGCGTCGGTGTAGGTGAGGTGTGCCACGTCGACCAGTCCTCGATCCGTCGGCTGCTTCAGTCCTTGATGTCGCACACGGCCGCACCCGCGGCGAGGGCCTGTCCCACCTCGGCGGCGATCCCGGTCACGGTGCCGGAGCGGTGCGCGGTGAGCGGCTGCTCCATCTTCATGGCCTCGATGACGACGACCAGGTCGCCCTTCTCGACGGTCTGTCCGTCGGCGACGGCGACCTTGACGACGGTGCCCTGCATCGGCGAGGTGAGCGTGTCCCCGGACGCGGCCGGCGCGGAGCCGCCCGCGGTACGGCGGCGGGCCCGGGGCGCGGCCGCCCCGGTCAGGCTCGGCACCCGGTCCGGGACCCGTCCGAACACCGCCGGCAGCGAGACCTCCAGCCGGTGTCCGCCGACCTCGACGACCACGGTCTCGCGACCGCTCTCCGCCGTCCCGGTGTCGGGGGCGGGCGCGGTGAAGGGCTCGATCCGGTTGTCGAACTCGGTCTCGATCCACCGGGTGTGGACGGTGAACGGGCCGTCCTGCGGGGCGAACGCCGGGTCCCTGACCACGGCCCGGTGGAAGGGGATGGCCGTGGCCATGCCCTCGACCTGGAACTCGTCCAGGGCGCGGGCGGCCCGCTGAAGGGCCTCCTCGCGGGTCCGGCCGGTGACGATGAGCTTGGCCAGCAGGGAGTCCCAGGCCGGGCCGATCACGCTGCCCGACTCCACGCCCGCGTCCAGACGTACGCCCGGACCCGTCGGCGCGTCGAAGGTGGTGACCGTGCCCGGGGCGGGCAGGAACCCGCGGCCCGGGTCCTCGCCGTTGATCCGGAACTCGAACGAATGACCGCGCAGCTCGGGGTCGTCGTAGCCGAGTTCCTCGCCGTCGGCGATCCGGAACATCTCGCGGACCAGGTCGATGCCGGCGACCTCCTCGGTCACCGGGTGCTCGACCTGGAGGCGGGTGTTGACCTCCAGGAAGGAGACCGTGCCGTCCTGCCCGACCAGGAACTCACAGGTCCCCGCGCCGACATACCCGGCCTCCCGCAGGATCGCCTTGGAGGCGCGGTACAGCTCGGCGGTCTGCTCCGCCGTCAGGAACGGCGCCGGAGCCTCCTCCACCAGCTTCTGGTGCCGACGCTGCAACGAGCAGTCACGCGTCGACAGGACGACCACGTGGCCGTACCGGTCCGCGAGGCACTGGGTCTCCACGTGCCGCGGCCGGTCCAGGTAGCGCTCCACGAAGCACTCCCCACGTCCGAAGGCGGCCACCGCCTCACGCACCGCCGACTCATAGAGCTCCGGCACCTCCTCCAGCGTCCGGGCGACCTTCAGCCCGCGTCCGCCACCGCCGAACGCGGCCTTGATCGCGATCGGCAGGCCGTGTTCCGCCGCGAAGGCCACGACCTCGTCGGCGCCCGAGACCGGGTCCGGCGTGCCGGCGACCAGGGGGGCGCCGGCCCGCTGGGCGATGTGCCGGGCGGCCACCTTGTCACCGAGGTCACGGATGGCCTGCGGCGGCGGACCGATCCAGGTCAGGCCGGCGTCCAGGACCGCCTGGGCGAACTCCGCGTTCTCGGAGAGGAAGCCGTAGCCCGGGTGGACGGCGTCCGCGCCGGTCTCGCGGGCGGCCCGCAGGACCTTGTCGATGTCCAGGTAGCTGGTGGCCGGAGTGTCACCGCCCAGGGCGTAGGCCGCGTCGGCGACCCGGACGTGCAGGGCGTCCCGGTCCGGGTCCGCGTAGACGGCCACGCTCGCGATCCCGGCGTCCCGGCAGGCCCGGGCGACACGCACGGCTATCTCGCCACGGTTGGCGATGAGCACCCGGCGCATGTCAGGACGCCTGCTCGGTGTGGTGGAAGCGGTCCGTGCCCGACTGCAGCGGGCCGAGCGAACCGTCGAAGAAGACCAGCGGCTCCTGGCCGTGCTCGGGCACACCCAGGTCCACCACCTCGCCGATGACGATGTCGTGGTCGCCGGCCGTGTGGATGTCGACCGTGGTGCAGGTCAGATAGGCGAGGGCCTCGCTGAGCACGGGCAGCCCGTCCTCGGTGAAGTGGTGCGGGACGCCCTCGAAGGCGGTGGACCGGCGCCCGGCGAAGTGCCGGGCCAGCGGCTGCTGGCGCCCGGACAGGAAGTTGACGGTGAACCCGCCGCTCTGTTCCAGGAGCGTGTGCAGCCGGGACTGCTGGTGCAGACAGAACAGCACCAGCGGGGGTTCCAGCGAGACCGAGGTGAACGAGTTGACGGTGGTGCCGTCCGCGTCGCCGTCGGGGCCGGTGGTGATGACCGTGACGCCGGTCGTGAACAGGCCGCACACACGACGCAGACTCGTCGGCTCGACCGGCCGGGTCTGCTCGGCGGTCCGGGTCTGCTCGACGGTCCGGGTCTCCTGGGCGCGGGTCAGCGACCGCGCTGCTGCGGACATGCGCATCCCTTTCTGGGGTGTGGGTCGGGGGGTGCCGCGCGGGTCAGAGAAGCTTGCGGACCTTCGCCCCGGCCTTGACGATGCCGAGCAGGAACTCGCGGCCGACGCTGTTCATCTCGGGCGGGGCCTGGACCGAGGCCCAGTACAGGAAGCGGGCCATCGTCACCACGGACGGGTAGATGAACCGCTGCTCCTCGTCCTTCCAGCCGAAGACCGGGTTGACGACCGGCGACTCCTTGAGCAGCCCGAAGACGATGTCGGCGGCCTCGTCGCCGCTGAGCGCGCCCGCCTCGTACTTCTCGCAGGCCTCGGCGGTGGCCTCCAGGATCCTCTTGAACGAGTCGCTCTGCGGCCACCACAGGCCCGGGTACGGCACCTGCTCCAGCTCGTCGAAGTGCCGGGCGTCGCGGTCCTTGAAGTGCTTGAGGCGGGCCCGGGTCAGCCGCATGGTGCCGGGGGTGATGAAGGAGCCCCAGACCCGGAAGACCGCGTTCCACAGCCGGAAGTGGGAGAAGGCGATGAAGGAGCTGTTGACCAGGTCGTCGTTGTACTGGAGCAGGCCCTGCTCGACCTGCTCGACGTACGCGAAGCGCTCGGCGGAGAAGTCGCCGTCTTTGAGGGCGGGGATCAGCCGGGAGGTCAGGGCGTCGACGACCTCCATGGTGTTGGACAGGCCCCGGGAGAACAGCGGGTCCAGGAAGCCGGCCGCGTGGGACATCAGGCACCAGCGGTCGCCGATGGTCTGCTTCGAGGAGTACTGCAGCCGGTCGGTGGAGATCCACTCGCGGACCCGGGTGGCGCCGACGAACTGGCGCTTGACCGCCGGGTACTTGTCGAGGAAGAGCTGGAACTCCTGCTCCGGGGTGAGGTCCTTGGGCTTGGGGTAGGTGCGCTCGTCCATGGTCAGGCCGATGCTGCACAGCGGGTTGCGGGAGTCGGGGTGGTTGTCGAACGGGATGATCCAGAACCAGCCGCGCTCGATGAGGTGGTGCATGGTGCCGGTGTGCCAGTCGGCCGGCGGGCGCAGGTCCTGCGGGTGGCCACTGACGTCGTCGAACCGCTTGATGCCGACGTAGTGCGTGAACATCGAGCGGGAGTGGTGCTTGAAGCGGGCGGTGGGCTTGTCGCGCAGGTCGAACTTGTCGGCGAGCGGCGAGCGGAAGCCGGAGGCGTCCACCAGGTACCTGGCCCGGTACAGCTCGGGCGCGGCGCCCGGGGCGGCGCTCTTTCCGGTGACGGTGACGCCGTCGTCGTCGAAATCGACTTCGTTGGCGCGCCAGTTCTGCCGGGGGGTGCAGCCGTATTTGATCGCCACGTGGAACATGAAGGCGTCGCTGTCCTGCCGGAACATGTGGCTGTTCTGGTGGAATATCTTCGGCAGGGCGAGCTGGGTGGCCTCACGCGGGTCGGGCTCTTTTCCGACCTCGTGCTTCATGAAGCCGAAGTGCGCCTTGGTCCCGAAGGTGGGCCCGATGTCTCGGGTGGAGGCCTGGACACTGGACAGGCTCTTCAGCTCGGGGATGTCGTGGCGCTCGGCGAGGATGTGGATCCATTCCACGAGCTGCGGGGTCATGGACTCGCCGATGGCGAAGCGCGGGTGTGCGGCCGCGTCGACCAGCAGCACCTTGGCGCCGTGCTTGGCGAGGATGGTGCCGGTGACGGAGCCGGCGAGGCCCGAGCCGAGGATGATGACGTCGTAGGTCATGTCCTCGGGTATGCGCGCCGGTTCGGGCGAGCCGTCGGTCTTCTGCGCGGCCATGACTGTCTCCTTCGTCGAGGGGCGGTGCGCAACGGGAATTCCGCAGGGGGCGGGAAATCCGCATGAAAAAAGGCCCCTCGTGGCCCTTCCGGAAAGATTCGGAAGGGCGCTTCGAAGAGCCTGGAAACGTTACGAAGAGCCTGGAAAAAGGCGCGGGGCAGCCGCTGGATAAAGCGTGACAGCCTTTGGCCAGAGGGTCAACCCCTGGCGGAAACAGATGACTTGGTGTTCTCGGAGAATGCGGGTCCGGAATGGGTCGGGGCGAGGAGTTTCAGCAGCAGCTCGCGCAGGTCCTGCTCGCCGCCGGGGCCGAGCATGTCGGAGACGTCCCCGGCGAGTTCCGCGACGGCCCGGGCCACCACGGCGAGCTGCTCGCGGCCGAGTTCGGTCACCTCCAGGGCGTACCGGCGCCGGTCGTGCGGATCGCGGCCGCGGCGCACCAGGCCCAGCTTGACGAGTTCGTCGACCAGTTGGGAGGCGGCCGGCCCGGTGATGGCGAGCAGCTCGGCGAGCCGCTGCTGGGAGATGGGCCCGAGAATGTCGAGAGCGGACAGCGGGCCGTAGTGGCGCACCCTGAGCCCGGTGCCGGCCAGCTTGTCGTCGCCGTGCTTGCGCAGCCGGTGATGGGCCTGCGCGACCAGGTACTCGGTGCCCTGCACGAGCGGCTGCGCGGACTCGGGCAGCAGCCGGGCGAGCAGTTCGTCGAGCCGGGCGGTCTCCTCGGGGGTCAGGACGGCGGTGAGCCGGGCGTCCCGCTCGGCGACGGCCTGCCGCCTGGCCTCCACGGCCTCCCGTCCCCGGTCGGTCAGGGAGAGCACGTACTGGCGCCGGTTGTCGGGGTTGCGGGTGCGGCGCACCTCGTCGCGGTCCTCCAGCCGGTCGATGACGCCGACCATGATGGTGCGGTTGATGCCGAGCCGCTCCGCGAGGTCGAGCTGGGACTCCCAGTCGTGGCCGGTGAGCGCGTCGAGGACCAGGAAGTCGCGGGAGTCGCTGTCGCCGCCGTCGCCGCTGGCGGCGAACTGCGCGTAGACCCGGCGCAGGAGGTAGCCGATGAAGTCGGTGAGAGGATCCGGGAGGACTCCGGGGATCTCCGCGGCCTCCTCGGTCCGGGTCACCGGACCTCGCTCCGTATCGTCTGAACGCCGCAAGACAGCACCTCCTGCCCGAGTATATGCACCGGCTCGCACCCTGTTCGGCCCGCTGCACCGCCCCGGGAACGCCCGGGGCCGCCCGGCGCCACGGATGGGTCAGAGCGCTCGATCGTCGCGCACCAGTTCGATCAAGGAGCGGACGGCGGCCGGCTCCCGGAGGGCGAGGGAACGCCGCTGTCCCTGGACTTCGCTCCGGTCGGTCATGTCGGCCTCCTGGCGGTCGTGCGGGTGGGACGGCATGGGGGTGCCGGCGGCCCCGCCCGGGTGGACAGGGCGGGGCCGCCGGGGCCGGGTCACAGGGCAGCGGGAGCGGGCTCGCCGTCCTGCTGGGGCTGGGGGGCCGTGCCCGGCAGGGTGATCAGGGCCACGATCAGGGCCAGCAGGTACAGGCCGCCACCGAACAGGAACCCGTACGAGTAGCCGGTGGTCAGGGCGTGCGGGACACTGCCCGGCAGCTCGTGGTCGGTGATGGCGGTGGCCGCCGCGGCCAGCGCGGCCAGACCGATGGCGCCGCCGATCTGCTGGGCGGTGTTGACCAGGCCGGAGGCCGCACCGGTGGCCTGCGGGGCGACCCCGCGGACGCTGACGATGGTGACGGCCACGAAGACCATGCCGAGGCCGAGACCGGCGACCAGCTGGGCCGGCAGCAGGGCCGCCCACGGGTTCTGGCCGGGCTCGATGAAGCTGAACCAGACCATGCCCGCGACGCCGATCAGCAGACCGAGGGCGACGACGTTGCGCTCGGGCATCTTGGCGAGCAGCTGCGGGCCGAGACCGCCGGCCGCGATGCCCATGCCGAGGGCGAAGGGCAGGTAGGCGACGCCGGTGACCATCGGGGCGTAGCCCTTGACGATCTGCATGTAGAGGGTGAGGAAGTAGAAGGTGGCGAGCATGCCCGCGCCGACCAGGAACATGATCAGGTTGGCGCCGACCCGGCCCTTGTCGGCCAGCACACCGCTCGGGATCATCGGCGCCCGGCTGGAGCGCTGGATGGCGACGAAGGCGATGATCAGGACGAGTGCGACAGCCAGGCCGATCAGGGTGACGCCGTCACCGAAGCCCTTGTCGCCGGCGCGGTTGATGGCATAGACGAGCGAGCCGAAGCCGAGGGTCGCGGTGAGCGCGCCGGGCACGTCGACCTTGCCGCGCTCGCGCTCGCCCTCGACGAGGACGCTGGTGCCGAACAGGACGGCCAGGGCGATCGGGACGTTCACGAACATCACCCAGCGCCAGCTGAGGTACTCGGTGAGCGCGCCGCCGAGCAGCAGGCCGACGACCGAGCCGAGGCCGCCCATCGCGCCGTAGACGCCGAGCGCCTTGTTGCGGGCGGGACCCGCCGGGAAGGTGGTGGCGAGCAGGGACAGGGCGGTGGGCGCGGCGATCGCGGCGCCCGCGCCCTGGATCACCCGGGCCGCGATCAGGAGTTCGCCGCTCTGGGCCAGGCCGCCGAGCAGCGAGGCGGCGGTGAACAGGATCAGGCCGGTGCGGAAGACCCGGCGGCGGCCGAAGAGGTCACCGGCGCGGCCGCCGGCCAGCAGCAGACCGCCGAAGGCGAGCGCGTAGGCGGTGACGATCCAGCCGAGGCTGGACTCGCTCAGCCCCAGGGCGTTCTGCATGCTCGGCAGGGCGACGGCGACGATCGTGTTGTCGAGGACGAGCATGAGCTGAGCCGTGGCGATCACGAGTAACGCGAGTCCGAGCTTGCCGTCCTGCTGCGGCGGAGCCGCGGCCTTGGGGACGGCCTGAGTGCGGTCTTGCAGCGACATGGGATGTCTCCGTGTCTGTCTCAGGGTTGGGGGGTGTCGAGCGGAACCCTCGGGATCCGGTCAGCGGGTGGTGGAGGCGGTCTTGGGGGTCCAGATGTCGAGGTCCTCGTAGGCCTTGCGCCAGTCGTTCTCGTAGGCGTTGCGGAGCGGTGCGGGCATCTTGCCGATGATGTTCGCGACCTTGGCGGCGCCGATGTCGTCGAGCAGCCAGGGCAGGTACCGGGAGGAGTCGTCGCCGATCCGGGTGCGCTGCTCGGCGCTGAAGGCCTGCCACTGCTCCTGGGAGAGCGTGATGTCCATCAGCGCCAGGGCGTCCCGCTCCTCGTGGTCGAGGTGGCCGCCGAGCCGGGTGTAGAGGGTGTCGGTCAGGCCGGTCAGGCGCTCCGGGCCCGAGTCGCGGTCGGCGAGGGCCGCGTCTATGTCGGCGAGCAGCGGGTCGATGACCCCGTGCTCGGCCTCCATGTCGGCGAGCAGGGCCAGTTCGGCGTCCTTGCCGACCAGGGCCGCCTCCATGACCGGCCAGACCATGTCGTCCTCGGAGGTGTGGTGGACGGTCAGGAACTTCTTGAACAGCTCCCAGCCGACCGCGGTGCTCAGCACGTGCCGGGGGTCCTCGTCGACCCGCACGGTGATCCGGGCGATCCGCTCCAGCTCGCGTCGCAGGGCGTCGTGGATCGCGAACATCATCGTCATGTCGAGGTTCTTGAATTCCTGGCTCATCACTCTCTCCCTCACTGCCGCTTCGTCGTACTGCGAGAGTATCGTCAACCTGCTTATCTATCAAGCTTCCAACTAGCAATATTCCAACCATCAGGGCTTGAACTATGCGCCGGATCCGGGCTGACGCCGCTGCCGCTCCCGAAGGCGCAGGTCAGCGGGTACTCGCGGGTTGCAGAGCGGGTTCGTCCTGGCCGATTCCGGCCGGTTCCTGTCCCAGCTCCTCGTCGGCCCCCTTGCGGATGCGGGTCAGCGCGGGGGTGGTCATGGCGGTGGTGAGCAGGGCCATCAGCACCAGGACGGTGAACAGCTCGGGGCCGATGACACCGAGACCCAGCCCGATGTTGAGCACGATCAGCTCGGTCAGACCGCGGCAGTTCATCAGCGCGCCCAGCGACATCGAGTCCCGCCAGTCCCGGCCGGAGAGCCGGGCGGCGAGCGTGCCGCCGCCCCACTTGCCGACCACGGCGACGGCGAGCACCGCGCCCGCCCACAGCCACTGGGTGGCGCTGCCGCCGAGCAGCCCCACATCGGTCTTGAGCCCGGTGCTGACGAAGAACAGCGGCAGCAGCACCGGCACGGCGAAGGACCGCATCCGGGCCGCGGCGGCCTCGATCCGCCGGCTGCCGCGCGGGGCGATCACGCCGAACAGGAAGGCGCCGAACAGCGCGTGCACACCGATCCGGTCGGTGGCGTACGCGGACAGGCTCAGCCCGCCGAACAGCACGACCAGCACGACACCGTCGGCGTACCGCCGCTCGGCCCGCGCCGCCCACCGGGCGAGCAGCGGTCGTACGACCACGAACATCACGGCCGCGAAGCCGACCGCGTAGCCCGCGGTGACCAGCGCGTCCGTGGGCGAACCGCTCTTCGTCACCGCGACGACGGCGGCCAGCAGGCACCAGGCGGTGACGTCGTCCACCGCCGCGCTGGCCATCGCGAGCACGCCGACCCGGGTCCGGTACAGGCCCCGGTCGGTCAGGATCCGGGCCAGCACCGGGAACGCGGTGATGCTCATCGACACGGCGATGAACAGCACGAACGGCAGTTTCCCGATGCCGTCCGGGGCGAACCGGCTGTACATGCCGAGCGCCAGCAGCACGCCCAGCGCCAGCGGCAGCGCGATCCCGGCCTGCGAGACGGCGACGGCGGTTCTGCTGTTGCCGCGTAGCGACTTGAGGTCGAGCTCCAGCCCGACGAGGAACATGAACACGAGCAGCCCGATGTTCCCGAGCACGCCGATGTAGGGCAGCGCCGACGCGGGGAACAGCCAGCCCTGCGCGTCCGGCCAGAGCCAGCCCAGCAGCGAGGGACCGAGCAGGATGCCGACGAGGATCTCGCCGACGACCGGGGGCTGCCCGAGCCGCTTGAGAAGCTGGGCCCCGGCCCGGCAGGCGAGGATCACCACGGGCACGGCGACGAGTAGGGGGGTGAGCGGATCGGGAGCGGCGGCAGCAGCCATCGCGTTCTCCTGGTGAAGAGGGGTCGGGTGACGCGCCCCCTGGGGGCGCGGGGAACTGCGCGATCAGCCACGACGGACCCGCGGACGCTCCACGGCGGATCCGGGCACCTCCCGCCGCGGACGGCCGGTGGACGACTGCGGCGCCGTCGTGGCTGATCGCGCCCGCGCGGCGGCAGCCGCACATCGATACGGCCCCGCGCCCCTACGGGGCGTTGTACGGGCGGAGTGACTTGGCGTCGCGCAACGCCGAGGCCCACCACAGCAGCTGGTCGAGCATCAGCTTGGCCGCGGCCTCGGCCCCCTCCGGCTCCGCCGGGAAGTTGCCGTCCGCGTCGTAGTGCTCCAGCACCCGCGGGAACGTCACCACGTCCTTCATCCCCACGCAGTGGAACTCCGCGAAGATCTGCCGCAGATGCTCGATCGCCCGCACCCCGCCGGCCATGCCGAGCCCGTAGCCGACGAAGCCGACCGGCTTGGCCTCCCACTCCGACTGGAAACTGTCGATGAGGGTCTTCAGCGGTCCGGGAACACTGCGGTTGTACTCCGGTACGACCACGACGTACGCCTCCGCCCCGGCCAGCCGGGGCCGTAGCGCCGCCGCCCGGGGGTCGTCCGCGTCGAGGCTCGCCGGCAGCGGGTGCTCGACGACGTCGACGACGTCCAGGACGAGGTCGTCCCGGCGCGCGGTCACCCGCGCGAACCAGCCCGCGACGTCCGGCGCGAGCCGCCCGTCGCGGGCCGAGCCGACCAGCAGCGCCACCCGCAGCGGGCGGGTGACCTGGCCGACGGCGGTCATGTCCGGCCCGCCGGTACCTGCGCGGGCGCCGGGACCGGGGTCAGCGCGATGAACTCGGTGGCCTCGACCCGGGAGAGGATCCGCCGGGTCAGGGCGGGCATCTTGGTCGTACCGTCGTCGCTGAAGACGACCGGGTTGCCGACCTGGATACGGCGGCCCCGCGTGGTGATCTCGCAGCCGCCCGCCGCCAGTACGTTCTTGACCCAGTCGGAGCCGGGTCCGTACGGCAGCGTGATGACGATGTCCGCGCCGCGCCCCAACAGCTTGACCGGCGTGGCGAACTCCCGGCCGGACTTGCGGCCGCGGTGGTGGACCTTCCCGAACCCGGGCAGCCGGCTGAACAGCGGCCCGACGAGATGGTTGGCGAACCGCCGGTTGAAGCGGGCGACTTTCCTGTCGATCGGCATGATTCAAGTCCCTTGCTCCGTCGGGCACTTCGATTCCGTGGAAGTGCGGCCCGGCCCCCGCCGCCGTCAGCGGGGGCCGGGCGCACGGCCGGGCGCGGCTCAGGCCGCGGGCTTGCCCGCCGGGGTCAGCGGGCCGACCGGCTTGCCGCCGGACTGGAGGAACTTCTGCAGCGAGAAGTTGTCGACGATGCCCCAGCGCTCGGCGATCTTGTCGCCCTCGAAGCGGAACCAGATGATCGCCTGGTGCTGCACCTGGAGGCCGGTCGGCTGGATGCCGATGAAGGGACCGGTGTGCTTGCCGTGCATGACCCAGCGGATGGCGGCCTTGTCGCCCATCGAGATGAAGTCGAGGATCTCGTACTTGATCCCGCTGAACGCGGACTGCTGGATCCTGATGGTGTGCTTGAACGCCTCCGGGCCGCGCATGGAGTCGTCGTGGCTGCCGTTGTTGCGGAAGTCGGCGGTGAGGTAGCGGTCGGCGGCCGACAGGTCGCCCAGGTCCAGGCCCTCGTGGAAGACCTTCTCGATCAGTTCCTTCTGCTGGTCCGCGGTGAGCGTGGTGGGCATGGGCGGGTTCTCCTCTGCTGACGTGGCTGACGTTGCTGACGTGGCTGAAGTGACCGTGTTTCCCCGGGTGTCGAGGGTCTTTCGGTCGACCTGGGTCACTCCCCTGGGCACGGCGCCGGTGGTCCACACGATCCGCAGCCGCAGCCGGTCGAAGCGCCAGCCGTCGGGGGTGCGCCGGGCGGTGCCGGTGAAACGGCCGCCGAGCTGGAAGTACTGGGTGGGGTCCGGGGGAAGCGGTGAGCCGTGGTGCACATGGGAGGCGATCAGGCTCCAGCTGAGCCTGGCCGTGTCGCCGTCCACCTCCACCTGGCTCTCCGAGCCGTGGTGGTGGGTACGGCCCCAGCGCGCCATGATCTCGGTGGTGAAGCCGGCCACCCCGGCCAGGCCCTGATGGCTGCCCACCGGGAACGTCATCTCGATGTCCTCGGTGAACAGGGACCGCGCCCAGGTCTCGTCGAAGCCGCCCTCGTCGAGGCCTGCCAGATAGCGCCCGGCCAGGTCCCGCAGGCTCAGTACGTCGGTGAGCCGGGCGACCTCGGCCGTCATGACACCCGGCGCGCTTCGGTCTGGGCGTCCGTCGCGTAGATCACGACGTCGTCGGGACCGTGCACGACGGCCTTGCCCTCGCCGGTGAGCGCACCGTCCTCGTGCCGGGCGGTGATGTCGATCTGTATGTACGCGGCCCGGTGGCCGTTGGGGCTGATCTGGGTGACGTCGAGGTTGAAGTCCTCACGCAGGGAGAACTCCACGGAGTCGGCGCCGGTGACGGTCCAGGAACCGGTGCCGGTGCTCTTCTGCGTGGTGACCGAGAGCGAGCCGTCCGGGGCGAAGGCGACGGTGTACCGGTCGACCTCGCCGTCGTGCGTGACCGTACCCGTCCATTGACCGACGGGTGTCCAGGTGGAAACAGGCATCGACCACACTTCCTCAAGTCGGAGCGGGAGAGAAACAAAAAATCCGCGCCCCGAACGGGACACGGATTTCGAGAAGAAAGCCACGGGCTCGCCAGAAAGGAGCCCGGGTGAAGCGCCACCGCCGTCAGGGCATGGAGGCGCCGAAAAGAGTGTGACACCTCTGTTCGGGTGCGTCAACTTCGCTTTTAGGAAAGCAAGTTGATGGTCAGACAGCCAAAGCAGCCCCCGCGGCAGGGGGATGGGCCGCGGGGGCTGCTTCGCACCGGATCCCCGCACGGATCCGGTTTCTTGCGGGTGATGGTCGGTAAATTCCGGGTGACAGCGAAGGCTTACTCGAATTCACTGCGGTTACAGGGTCTCGCGTCGCCTATTCGGTCTCACCCCTGCGGGCCAGTGCGAACAGTTCGTCGAGGTCGTACTCGGCCCGGCGCGGACCGCCGTGCCGGGTGATCTTGCCGCGACTGGCCCATTTGCGGATGGTCGCCTGGGTGACGCCCATCGCGAGGGCCGCCAGCTCCGTCGGCACCCGGCGCGGCTTCGCCGCCCCGCCCGCCGGCCGTGTGGGCTCGGTCATACCGTCCACCTCCTTTCGTCAGGCCGTCTCCCCGTCAGGCCGCTTCCCGTATCCGGTCCGCGACCAGCAGCCACTGGCGCGGTGGCAGCGCGTGGCCGTCGTCGCAGGCGACGTGACTCGGCACCCGGTCACCGCCGTCCGCCGGCAGTACGCCGTAGAGCGTCCCGGCGCACTCCGCCCGGGTGCACGGGCCGAGTGCGAACCGGCGCACCGGGCCGGGGCCGAGCAGGGCGCGGAGGTCGCCGAGCAGTTCGGCGAGCTCCTCGTCGAAGTCCGGGCCCGCCGGGTGCCCGGCGAGCCAGGGCAGTTGCCGGCGCAGGAACCGCACCAGCGCGCCCATCTGGCGGTCGGCGGGCCGGGTGCCGGTGCGCTCGTCCACGACGAGCCGCGCCCACAACGCCATCACCTCGGTGGTCCGGCTGCGCAGCGCGAGGGCCCGTTCGTCGAGCACGATGCCGACGGTGGCACGGCTGCCGCTCACCCGCTCGCGCAGCACCGGCCCGCCGGACACCAGTGCCTGGTCGCTCTCCCCGTACAGGTCGAGGAGGGTGCGCAGGGCGCCGTCGATCCGGTCCAGGCAGCGGACGCAGATCCGTCCGCAGCGCTGTCCGCAGTCGCGGCTGCGATGGTCTTCCGTGAGTCGCTCGAACTCTTCCATTCGGATCCCCCGAATCCTTGGCCCTTGCGGAACTGCCACCAGTCTCACGGGGGTCGCCGGGCCCTTCAACGCACGGCGGTTCAGGGTTCCCACAATCCTGCGCAGCTCTGTCAGCGGAGTGTCAAACCAGTGTCAAGTGGCCGGATATGATCACTGTTACAAACAGACCTGTCTGATTGAGGATCAAGTAGGATCTTCGCCCGTCGCGCATGTTTCCGGACAACCACCCTTGCCGCCTGGGGCGTTGGGGTTCTGTGGAGATCGTGCGGAGGTAGGAGCACACCGGGGTCCTCCCATGAAACAGGCATGGTTGTATGATTCTCACCATCATTGACATCGGTGTCCGCGGACAGCGCGCTCACCGGGCACACTGTTGGCAGGGAAGGCGGGTACGACCTGATGCAGGCGCGATCCGAGCAGACGCGTCAGGCTCTCCTCCATGCCACCGCCGAGCTGATCGCGGACGGCCGGCTGTCCGACGCGGGGCTGGTCAACATCTGCCGCCGGGCCGGCGTCAGCCGGGGAGCGCTCTACCACCACTTCTCCTCCACCACGGCCCTGACGGCCGCCGTGTACGAGGAGGCCCGGCAGCGGGTCGAGGCGCTGACCGAGGAGGCGTTCTCGGGTCCGGCGGCGGACGCGCCGAAGCGCTTTCTGTTCGCGCTCGGCGAGGCCATGCGCACCGAGAAGATCGTCCGGGCGGGCATGCAGCTGGCCGCGGACGGCTCGGCCGGGCCGCCCCGGCTCCGCGACGACATGCTGGCCGCGGTCCACGAGCGGGTCACCGAGGCGCACAAGGAGGCCGAGGAGCCGGCCGAGGACCTCGCGGACCTGGCCGTGGTGATGGCCGCGGGCATCGAGACCCTGGGGCACACCGACCCGAGCTGGTGGGACGGCGAGATCACCCAGCGGCTGTGGCGGCTGCTGCGCCCGCTGTTCGACCGCGACCGGCCCAACCGGGGTGGGGAGCGCCGGATCTGACCCGCCGCCGGACCACCGGTGCGCATCCGTGCGCCCATGACCAGCGCGCCCGCCGCCGGTCCGCCCCCGAGGGGCGGCCGGGGAACCGGTTGGTAGGGCCAGTCAGTCCGTCGGCGGTGTGGTGCGCAGCCGGCCGACCAGACCGGGCGTGGCGAGGCCGGGCAGCAGGAACTTCCAGAAGACGCTGGTGCGTTCGGGCAGGTCGGCGCGGCCGGAGTAGGCCTGGGACATGATCTGCAGGCCGGTGAAGGAGCCGACGATGAGCGAGGTGACCTCGCGCACATCCACCCCGGGGAGGATCTCGTCCCCTTTCTCGGCCTCCTGCAGCAGCGCCAGGATGGTTTCCGTGGACTGTTCGTAGGTGGTCTGCGGCGGGCAGTCGAACGAGGTCTGCTCTATGGTCAGCCGCACGCTCGCGCGCAGCACCGCGTCGTGCTGGAGGCGCCGGGCGAACTCCAGGGTCAGGTCGATCACCGACTGCAGCCTGACCGGCCGTTCGGGCACTTCCAGGGCCTCGGCGTGCGCCTGCACCAGCGCCAGCGCGATGGCTTCCTTGGAGGGGAAGTGATGGTAGAGGGAACCGCGGGTGAGTCCGGTGCGGGCCAGGATCTCGTTGGTGCTGGCGGCGTCGTAGCCGCGCTCGTCGAAGACCTGGGCCGCCGCCTCCAGGATCGACCGCCGTGACCGCTTGCCGCGTTCTTGCTGAGCCATGCCAGATCCCTACGCTCTCCCACTGAATTCAACAGACTTGTCTGTATCGTAAGCCGCATCCACGGCCCACGGTCAGTACCGCGGCGGGAGTTGTCAGAAAGCGGTTCCGTCGCCGGACGCCGGAACGGGGCATGACCTCGGGGAACGCGCGGGAGCGCTAGGGGGAGCCGATCCGGAAACCGACCCCCCGGACGGTGACGATCCAGGCACTGGAGCCCAGTTTGCCGCGCAGGGTGCCGACATGGGTGTCGACCGTCCGGCCGCGCGGGGACCACGCGTCGTCCCACACCTGGGCCATGATCTGGCGGCGCGGGATCACCGTGCTGGGCTGCGAGGCCAGCAGGTGGAGGAGGTCGAACTCCTTGCGCGTCAGGTCCAGCGGCCGTCCGTCGAGGGTGGCCGTCCGGGCGCCCGGGTCGATGCACAGCGGCCCGTGGACGACGACCCGGCCGACGGCCGGCTGGGCCGTCGGCCCCACCTGCGCCCGCCGCAGCACCGCCTCCATCCGGGCCAGTAACTCCCGGAACCCGTACGGCTTGACGAGGTAGTCGTCGGAGCCGGCCTGCAGGCAGAGCACACAGTCGAGCTCCGAGCCGCGCGCGGTGACGGAGATGATCGGCAGATCGCTGACCGCCCGGATGCCGCGGCACACCTCGAGACCGTCCAGGTCGGGCAGGTCGAGGTCGAGCAGCACCAGGTCGGCCTCGCGGTGCCCGCGCAGCGCCTGGGCGCCGGTGGTCGCGCCGTGGGTGGCGTACCCGTGCCGGACCAGCCCCTGCCGGAGGGTGTCGGAGGCCCGTGGGTCGTTCTCGACGACCAGGATGTTCAGACCCCCCGCCCGGGGCACGCCCTGCGCGGGGGCCGGGCGGGCCGGGTGCCCGCCCGGAGCGAGCGGGACGAGCGGGCCGTGCGAGCGGTGGCGCCGCGCCGACGGCGCCACGAGATCCGCGTACTGGCGGTTCATCTGTTCCCCCTGAGGCACATCCACGTCATCTCGGACTGCGGGTTCACGACCAGACCGTACCAAACAGACTTGTCTGATTGTCAACTGCCGAGGTGACACGGCGCGGCGCTCCGGCCCCGCCCGACCCGCGCCGCGATGAGCTGCGATTTCATCGGATTACCGGACAAGTGGGAGGCAGGACTCCACTCAGGGGACCCCAGAAAAGACTTGACCAAGGACTATGCCGCTCCCATAAACCATACAAGGTTGTACGTTTCGCGGATGCAATTCCGGCATAACGGTCAGTCGCCCCTGACGGTCGGGCCACCGGAGTTCGGGACTCCCCCAAGAAATCGGCTCGCCTCTTGCAGAACCGGACCGACCTGTCTGTATCTTGTGGCTAGAACGTCGGCCACGGGGGGTGACAGCCGGCGTACGGCTTGTTGCCCCCTCCCCGTCACACCGACATCAGGAGCGCTGCACATGCCGCACCTCACCGAACGGACCCTCACCCAGAAGCCCCTGCTCCCCGCGCTGACCACCACCGTGCCGCGTGAGTACGTCCATCGCGCGGCGGTCTCCGAGGTCCTCCTCACCGGCTGGGAGCCCGACGGGTCCCCCGCCGCCGCCAACAGCCCCGGCGACGCGGCCGGTTTCGTCGTCCGGGCCCAATGGCCGCGCTGCCACGCCCTGTTCGCCCCCGACCGGGGCTACCAGGACCCCATGCTGCTGATCGAGTCCGTCCGTCAGATCGGCTCCCTGCTCGCCCACGCCGAGTTCGACGTGCCGTTCGGCCACCAGTTCCTCATGTCTGACATGTCCGTGACCACCGAGCCGGAGCTGCTCGTCGCGGACGCGGTCCCCACCGATGTCGAGATGCACACGGTCTGCCGCGACGTCCTCCGCCGCGCCGGCCGGCTGCGGGAGATGCGTTACGACGTCACGGTGGTCCGCGAGAACGGCGCCCGGGCCACCGCCTCGGCCGCGTTCCGCTGCATGAGCCCGGACGTGTACCGGCGGATGCGCGGGGAGCGCCCCACCACCGGCCGCACCCCGCCACCGGTCCTCGACCCGGCCGCCGTGGGCCACGCCGGCCCCCGGCACGTCGTCCTCGGCGCGCCCGCGCCGGGCACCCGCGGCCGATGGGAACTGCGGGTCGACACCGCGCACCCGACCTACTTCGACCACCCCGTGGACCACATACCGGGCATGTTCCTCCTGGAGGCCGCCCGGCAGGCCGCGCACGCCCGCACTGGGGTGCCCGGCGCCCTCCTGCTCGGCCTGCGCAGCGAGTTCGTCCGGTACGCCGAACTCGACGCGCCCTGCTGGATCACGGCCGACCCGGAGCCGTACGGCGGCGCCGGCGACCTGCTGGTACGGGTGCGCGGCAGCCAGCGGCAGGAGACGGTCTTCACCGCGGAACTCGTCCTGCGACCACGTGTCCGCTGACCCCGACCGCCTTCCGGGAGAGTCCCCGTGCCCACCATTCTCATCACCGGCGCGTCCGGGTTCGTCGGGGCGCACGTCACACACGAGGCGCGACTGCGGCGCGCCGAGCTCAGGCTCATGACCCACCGCAGGTCCCTGCCCCGGGCCTGCCCCGGGGTGCGGACCGTGTCCGCGGATCTGACCGACCCCGGCTCGCTGCGCGGGGTCTGCGACGGGGTCGACGTCCTGCTGCACTGCGCCTCGCAGATCGGCGGCAGCGCGGCGGCCAACGAGGCCGTCAACGCACGTGGTACGGCGGCGCTGGTCGCCGAGGCCCGGCGCGCGGGGGTACGCCGGATCGTCCAGCTCAGCACCGCCTCCGTCTACGGCCGCGGCACCTTCCGCGGCTCCCGCCCCGAGGAGCTCACCCGCAACCCGGGCTCCGTCACCTCCCGCACCCGTGCGGCGGCCGAGGACGCGGTCCTCGCCGCCGGCGGTGTGGTGCTCCGCCCCCATCTGGTCTTCGGCGAAGGGGACCTGTGGGTCGGGCCCAACCTGGCCCGGCTGCTGCGCGCCCTGCCGGGTGTGGTGGCCGGCTGGCCGGCGCGGGCGTCGGTGATCACCGCGCCGGACCTGGCCCGGCTGCTGGTGGCCACGGCGCTCGCGCCGGAGGCGGCACTGACCTCGCGGGTGTACCACGCGGCGCATCCCGTGCCGGTCACCGTGGACAGCGCGCTGCGGGCGGTCGCCGAGTGCGCCGGGATCGCCTGGCCGCACGACAACCTCACCGTCGCGGGGGCCAAGGCGATCCTCGCGGCGAAGGGCGTCCCGCCGGGCACGCTCGACATCCTGACCACGGACCACTTCTTCGAGGCGGACGCGCTCTGGTCCGACCTCGGCGAGTCGCCGGCCGCGGGCTTCGCGAGCTGCTTCCGCCGTGCGGAGCGGTGGTACCGGTCGACGCTGGCGGGGGTCTGACCGCCGGCCCCCGCGGGCGCCGCGGCGGGCTGAGGCGCCCACGAGAGTGCCCCGTCGGACGGTGGGCGGCCGCGGCTGTGCGGGGGCCGGCCACGCCCACGCGGCGGCGTCCGCGCGGCGGTGTTCCGCGTCCCGAAGACGGCCCCGCGCCCCTTCGGACGCGCTGCCGGCCGTGTCTCCTACGCCAACTGCACGACGTACCACGGCCGGGCGGTGCGGAACGTCCGGCCCTTCCCGGCGGGGTTTCGGGTACGGCGGCTGCCCCGACTCGGGTCCTTGGAGTGATCGTCCGCTGATCGGCGTGACCAGCCGCAGGTCGGAGCGTTGAACGGGGAGTGCGGCGGCTGGTCCTGCCGCCGCACTCCCCGAGCAACAAGAAGGAGAACGTGATGTCTCGCATCGCGAAGGCCGCCGCCGTCGCCCTGGGCACCGGCGCTGTGGTGATCGGCGGGGCCGGCCTGGCCCTGGCCGACGCGGGTGCCAACGGCGAGGCCGTCGGCTCGCCCGGCGTGCTGTCCGGCAACGCCATCCAGGTTCCGGTCAACATCCCGGTCAACGTGTGCGGCAACACCATCGACGTGATCGGTCTGCTGAACCCGGCGTTCGGTGAAACCTGCGCCAACGAGGGCCACCTCAAGGGCGGCGACAGCAAGAACGGCGGCTACGGCAACTGAGCCGCCGTCCGCGGAAGAGCCCCGGCACCCTCGGTGCCGGGGCTCTTCCCGTGTCCGGGGCGCCTCAGGCGTACCGGTAGATCCGGCTCAGGTCCTCCAGCGACCCGGGGGTGACGTTCCACGGCGGCAGCTTCTCGCCGCGGGCGACCACCCGTCGGCGCTGCGGGTCGCCGCGGCCGGGCGGTCGGGCCGGCACATAGCGCTGCCCTCGGTGCCGGGCCTTCCAGCGCTCCCACTGCAGGTCGACGAAGGCGTGGTGGAACCAGAAGACGGGGTCGTTGACGGAGGCGCCGCCGAGCATCGCCCCGCCGACCCAGCGGTGCACCCGGTTGTGGTTGCGCCAGGACGTGCTGCCGCTGCCGGCCCCCCAGCCCTCCAGCTTGTTGCGGAAGCCCCGGCTGACGGTCGAGTCCCAGGGGGCGACGTCGTACACCGGGTCGTCCAGCGCCTGGGCGAGCTGGGCCCTGGTGGGCAGGGCGATCGGGTCGCGGGCCCGGCCCAGGTCCCGGGCGAGGAACTCGCCGTCGGTGACGCCCTCCTTGATGGTCCAGTGCCCCGCCGAGTAGGCGAACGGCCCGGTCATCACCTGCTGGTCCCGGGCCCGGCCGTTCCCGCCGAGCAGGTCCCTGGTCCACGGGACGGAGGACGCCGTACGGTCTCTGGTCCAGTCCCAGTACGGCACGGTCACCGACCCGTCCACGCGGCGCAGGGCGCGCTCCAGTTCCAGCAGGAAACGGCGGTGCCAGGGCAGGAAGGAGGGAGCCATGTGGGCGGTGCGCAGCCCCTTCTCGCCGTCGGCGGTGTAGTGGTCGATGTGCGTCCGCACGAACTCGTCGTACTCGCCCCGCCGTTTGACCGCCAGGAAGGCGTCGACGAGCCGTTTGCGCTCACCGGCCGTCAGCCTGCTGACGTTCTTACGCACGTACGCCATGGCCGCCCCCCATGTGCTGATGCCCCCCGCCCATCGGTCCCGGGGCCAGGTCGCGCAGCCGCTGCCCGGGCCCGATCTCGTCGACGGCCGCCCGGGCCGCCTGCAGCGGGGTCGGGTACGAGCTGTAGTGGTCGACCATGCTCAGCCAGGTGCCGTCGGCCCGCCGCATCAGATGCAGCGGCCGGCCGGCCACGGTGACCTGCCACTCGCGCTCGTCGCCGGCCCGGCCCGCCACCGGCACCAGGACGCCCTGGATACGGCGCCCCCGGTAGGTCTCGTCGAAGGAGGTGCCCACCGGGCCGTCCGCCTGGGGTACCGGGCGGGAGGCGGCGACGACCGGGGCGAGCGCCAGGGCGGCCACGGAGGCGATCAGCCCCCGGGTCACCTCGCGCCGCGTCGGTCCGCCCGCCCCGGCTCTGTCCGGCCGCCCCGCCTCCGGTTCCGCGCCCACCGCGACACCGCCCACTCCGACGACCATGCTCACTCCTCGTACGGTTCACCGATCGCTGTCGGTACCGGTAACCGTCCGAGGGGCCGCCCGGTCACCGCCGCGCCGCCATCCGGCCGCACGGCCGGGACCGGGGAGCCGCCGATACGGCCGTCCTCAGCGGCGGGGCACCGGCCGGTTACGGCCATACCCAGCGGCGGGTCACCGGCCGGGGCCGGCGCCCAGGTCGCCGCCGACGACCGTCTGCAGGGCCGGGGCGAGCACGCCGGCGTCCGGCAGCTGCGGGGCCGGCATGCCGAGGCGCTCCGGGTCGGGCGCGGTGAGCGGGGCGACCAGCGCCAGGCCGGGAGTGAGCGCGCGCAGGCCGGAGACCGGGGTGCCGACATCGATGTGGTCGTAGCCGTCGCCGAGGACGTGCGGCAGCGGCGCCCGGAGGCCGACGCCTGGCAGCCCGCCGTTGAGCGGCACCTGCGGCAGCGTCCGGTCCGGGAGGAGCCGGCCCTCGGTGAAGCGCGGCCCCTCGGGCACCCCGGGGATCAGCAGCGGCAGCTCCATGCCGAGCTTGGGCACCTCCATGTGGAGGGACTTCTCGACACCGTCCAGCGGCACCGGGACGGGCACCGTCGGGGTCGCGGCGGCGGGCGTGGCGGCGGCGCCCACGGCGACCGCGACGCCCGTGACGACGGCGGCAAGGGTTCCTCGGGTGGTCGGCTTCATGTCGGGTACGAGCCCTTTCGGAGTCGGGAGGAGCGAGGTCCGTACCGGGTAACGAGCCGGAAAACGGCAACAGTTCACAATTCGCCCGAGTGCAGCATTAGTCGGCTGTTCACTCATCGGCTCGTCCCGAAGTCCACTGTTCAGCTCGTCCAGAAGTCCCACCAGCGGGTCAGGATCAGCATGCCGACGACCCCGATGTGCAGCAGTGGAATCACCCAGGTGAATTCGCCGAGGAAATCCCGCAGCCAGGCGGGCGCGGGCAGGAACCGATGGCGTACGGCGAAGGAGGTGACGTACCAGAACAGGAGGATGGTGGCGACCCAGGCCAGGCAGCACCACAGGCAGAGCGCGTTGATCCGGTACAGCGACTCGAACTGCAGCCAGGACACGAACCCGACGCCGAAGAGACATCCCGCGTCGAAGGTCAGCCAGTACCAGGCGGGGAAGCGGGCACCGGCCAGCAGGCTCGTGCCGACGCAGATCACGACGGCGTAGGCCACCAGGCCCAGCATCGGGTTGGGGAACCCGAACGCCGCGGCCTGGTCGCTCTTCATCACGCTGCCGCAGGACACCACCGGGTTGAGGCTGCACCCGGGGACGAAGCGCGGGTTCTCCAGCAGTTTGAACTTGTCGAGGGTGATGACCCAGGAGGCCAGCAGCCCGGCCGCCCCCGCGACCACCGTGAGCAGCGCGAACCCCCGGCCGGCGGCTGCGGTTCGCGGCATCAGCCGCGCAGGCTGCGGGCGGGCAGCACGATGTGCGCGGCGGCCGTCAGGGTCTCCTCGGCCCCGGCGAAGTCCTTGAGCGCCGCCGCCTCGACGGGCCTGCCGGGCGCGCCCTGGGGCCACGGCCGGGTGGTGAACACCAGGTAGGCGTAGCCGCGTTCGTCGACGGCGGCGAGCCACTCCTCGGGCGCGGGGCACTGGGCGTTGAGCGGGGCCAGGTTGAGGACGGCCGTACCGGACTCGACCAGCAGGGTGACGGGCAGGCTGGGCCGGGCGGTGCCGTCGACGAGGTCGCCGCCGACCGGCAGTCCGTTGTTCTCCAGCAGCGCCTCGACGGCCGCCGAGGTGGCCTCCGCGCCGCCCGCGGCGTCGCCGAGGGGGTAGGCCAGCAGATAGGCCATGTCACTGCCGTCGGGAGCCTCGCCGCTCCAGGCCAGCACGGCGACCGTGCCGAGGTCGGCGAGGCGGAAGGGGCGGGTCTCGCTTGGGGTTGAGGTCACCGCGCGACCTTATCGACGGGCCGTGGGGCGGCCGGGCGCCCGCTCACCCGACCGGCGGACAGCCGGCGGCGCGGCCACACGAACGAGGGACGCCGGTACGGCGTCCCTCGAACCGTTCCCGCCCGGCCTCAGCCCTGCAGCGGCAGACCGCCGAGCAGCGGGCTGCTCTTCTGGTTGACGGCGCCGGTCGTCCGCTTGACCTTGTTGAGCACGGAGCGCTTGTTCTCGGTGTTGAGGGCGTCCGACTGGTGCTTCAGCGGCATCGCCTGGTCCAGGGTCAGGGGGCTCTTGGTGAGCGTGTTCACCGCGCCGTTGAGGCTGGTGGGCGTCAGGTCGGCGTTGTTGTGGGCGAACGCGGGCGCGGCGAAGCCGGCGAGGGCCACGGAACCGGCGACGACAGCGGCAGCCTTCAGAGACTTCATCGTGTTCCTTTCTTCGGCGACTTGCGGCGGCGCGAGCCACGCAACGGAAGCCACCAGGGGGAATGCTGACGCCGTGCCTAACGACGCCCCGGCGGGCCGGAAACCCCATGCTCGGAAGACATATGAGATCCCGGCAGGCCGGTGGGGCCGGTCGGCCCGGTGCGCGGATGACGCCGGTCGGCCCCGGTGACGCCGGTCAGGTCGTGGGTACGGGGAGCGGTGGGGAGGCCGGCAGGCTGGGTGCGGCGGGCAGGCTCGGCAGGCTCGGCAGGCCCGGCAGGTTGGGCGCGGGCAGGCCGCCGCCGAGCAGGATCGCGGCGAGCAGGTTGACCAGGCCGGTCACGACGGCGGTGGCGGCCGGCAGCACCTGGCTGACGTCACCGGAGGTGGCGGCCTTGAGGAGGTTGTCGACCGCGGTCTGCAGGGCGGTCAGCGCGTCGCCGGCCAGGTCCTTGGCGGCGGGGGCGCCACCGAGGCCCTTGGCCTGGGCGGCGGCCGGCACGGGGAACGCGGCCGGCACGGCGGGGGTACTCGGCACGGCCGACGGCAGGGCAGGCACGGACGGCAGGGCGGGCGCCGACGGCAGGGCCGGGGTCGTGGGGACGGTCGGCGCCGGGGCCGGGGCCGCCGCGGTGACCTGGGCGATGGCCGCCTTCACGGCGTCGCCGAGCTGGGTGGCCTGATCGGGGGTCAGCTGGCCGTTGTCCGCCGCGAGCACGGTGTTGAGCAGGTCGGTGACCGGCTTGAGCACGGCCCCGAGGTTGCCCAGCGACTTGACCTGGGCGAGCAGCGCGTCGGCCCCGGGGACGGGCGCCTGGGACATCGCGTGGGTGCGCTCGTGGGCCGAGTCGGCGGCGACGGCCGCCGGGCCGGTGATCCCGGCCAGAAGAAGGGCGCAGAGCGCGGTGGACGCGAGACGCCGTGCGGGCAGAGCACGCATGGGTGTTCCTTTCGATGCGCGTGGGACTTGCTGCCCACCGTGAAATCACCCGTGCCGGCCTGCAACCGCTCGACCGCCCACCGTCACCGATCGCTTTCGGTTCTGCCGGCATCGTGCCTGATGAGGCGCCCTGCCAAGGCCGCCTCGCCAGGTCCGCCCCGACTCCGGCCGTTCGAGGGAACGCCCGGGCGGGGCACCCGCAAAAGCCGCCGCCGGACGCACGAACCGGCCGTCCGCCCGCGGGGTGCGCGGGCGGCCGCGGGCCCGCCGAGCAGCTCCGGCACGATGATCCTGGAGTACA